>CAZJFS010000003.1:0-87898 GCA_964545075.1 uncultured bacterium | reverse complement strand
TTTGCCGATCGAAAAATCGGACGAAAAAGCTTTTTCATCGATAAGAACCGCTATCTCGGCGCTATCGATGTTTTGGATATCGCCGGAAAATGGAATTGCAAGTAACGCAGCCGGAAGCAGCAGAATGAAAAACAGCGCGCAAGCGATCAGATTTTTTGAATTTTTAAAAAAACGGCCCGCCGCGAAGATATTTAAATGGAGCGAGCGGACCGTTGGTTTATTTGGACCCGTTATTATCATTATGGTTTTATGACAAAACTCGCGATCTTGTCGGCGACGAAAACAAATTTTATGACCTGCTTGCCTTCGATGTGCTTCATTATAAATTCGTCGCGCTCTATGGCGTCGCGGACAACTTTCTCGCCGGCGCCTTTCGGGACCGTTATGGTGCCGCGCAGCTTGCCGTTGACCTGAACCGGCAGTTTGACTTCCTCGAGCGAAGCAAGGGCCGGATCAAAAGACGGCCATTGTCCGCTTAAAAAGATCGACTTCGTATTTCCAAGAATCCGCCAGAATTCCTCGCAAAGGTGCGGCGCCATGGGAGAAAGCATTATGGTAATCGCTTTCAGCGTTTCGGCCGAGCATTTTTCGCATGTCTGCAAATAGTTTAGAAATTCCATGCAGGCGCTTATGAACGTGTTGAATTGAAAAGCGTTCATACGCTCCGTGGCGGTTTTTATGAAACGATGGCGGGCCTTTACCATGGCTTCGGGCTCGGCGAAATCTTTATTGCCGGCGTTATTGACGACCGTCTTATATAACCTTTTCAGAAACTTATAAACGCCGATTATGCCGTCGTCCTTCCATTCGCAAGTTATGTCGGGAGGGCCGATGAACAGTTCGAACATCCTAAGGCAGTCGGAACCGTATTTCGATACTATTTCGTCAGGATTGACGACGTTGCCGCGGCTCTTGCTCATCTTCGATCCGTTCCGGTAAATAATGCCCTGATTGAAGAGCTTCGCGAACGGTTCGTCGAAAGGAAGATAACCCATGTCGTATAACGCTTTCACGAAAAAACGGGCGTATAGGAGATGGAGGGTCGCGTGTTCTATTCCGCCGATATAAAGATCGACGGGAAGCCATTTCTTCATGACTTCGATATTAAACGCCTCTTTATCGTTCTTAAGGTCCGGATAACGGAGAAAATACCATGAAGAGCCGGCCCATTGCGGCATGGTATCGGTTTCGCGCCTTGCCGGACCCTTGCATTTCGGGCACTTGCAGTTAACGAATTCTTCGATAGCCGCAAGAGGCGACTGGCCGGTTCCGGTAGGCTTGTACTTTTCTATATGCGGCAGCACTACCGGAAGATCTTCTTCCGGAACTGGCTGTTCGCCGCATTTATCGCAATAGATTATCGGAATCGGTTCTCCCCAGTAACGCTGCCGAGCGAATATCCAGTCGCGCAGCTTATATGTAATCGAAGACTCGCCTATCTTTTTAGCGGCAAGTTCCTCGCATATTTTAATTTTCCCCTCTTCGCAATCCATTCCGCTGTATTTTCCGGAATTTACCATGAAGCCGGCTTCGGTAAAAGGTTCCAGAAGGTCGTCGGAAGATACTTCCATAGGATCGGCCAGGCCGTCGAGCGTTTTTGTTATGACGCGCCTTATCGGAAGTCCGAAGGTTTTCGCGAATTCAAAATCCCTTGTATCATGGCCCGGAACGCACATTATCGCGCCTGTACCGTAATGCGCCAGAACGTAATCCGATATCCATACAGGTATTTTTTCGCCGTTCACCGGATTAACCGCGTAAGCGCCCGTAAAAACGCCGTCTTTTTTACGGCTTTCAGCAATACGGTCGAGTTCGCTCTTATTCGCGGTGTCATCGACGTATTTCTTGACGGCCGCGGCCTGAGTCGGAGTCGTTATCTTCGATACCAGGGCGTGTTCAGGGGCGAGCACCATGTACGTCGCTCCGAAAAGAGTGTCGGGACGCGTGGTAAAAACGGTTACCTTCGTGGCGGCGTCATCGGCTATAATGAAATCAATCTTCGCGCCATGCGAACGGCCTATCCAGTTTCTCTGAAGCGATTTTACGCTTTCGGGCCATTCGATCTTATCGAGGTCATCCGCGAGCCGGTCGGCGTATTTGGTTATTCGAAGCATCCACTGATACATGTTGCGCTTTTCGACCTTGCTTCCGCAGCGGTCGCATTCGCCTCCGGCCGCTTCCTCGTTGGCGAGCCCGGTCTTACATGAAGGGCAGAAATTTATGGGCATCATCTTTCTATAGGCGAGGCCAGCTTTATAAAGTTTGACGAATATCCATTGCGTCCATTTATAATAATTAACGTCGGACGTCGCGAATTCCAGATCCCAGTCATACACGGCGCCGATCTCCTTGAGCTGGCGGCGGAAATTGTCGATCCTTTCCTTGGTAAGTATGCTGGGATGAATCTCGAGCTTTATGGCGTCGTTCTCGGCGGGCAGCCCGAAGGAATCCCAGCCCATGGGATGCATCACGTTATAACCCTGCATGAGTTTCAGGCGCGAACAGACATCGGAAATAACGTATCCGCGCCAGTGGCCGACATGAAGCCCCGCTCCGGAAGGATACGGGAACATGTCAAGGCAGTAATATTTCGGTTTGCCGGACTTGACGTCGACCTTGTATATCTTCTCGTCTTCCCAGAATTTACGCCACTTTTTATCTATCTCTAGAAAATCGGTCTCTTCGCTGAAATTTTCGTTAGACATTAAAATCACCTTTTTATAATTATTTTAAATTGAAATATTTCTCGACTATCTGAATGCCATTCAAAGCAGCGCCTTTTAGTATATTATCGGCGACGACCCACATGTTTATGCCATTTTTAACCGATTCGTCGCGGCGTATCCTGCCAACGAAAACGTCGTCCTGCCCTTCGCATAAAACTGGCATCGGATATTCATTCTTTGAAGGATTGTCGAGCAAAGTTACACCGGGAGCGTATTTTAAAATAGCCATAACCTCGTCAGGCGTAACGGGATTTTTGAACTCGATATTCACCGATTCTGAATGGCCTCTGAAAACCGGTACGCGGACAGTGGTAGCGGTGATCTTGAGTTTAGGCTCCCCCATGATCTTGCGGGTTTCATCTATCATTTTATGTTCTTCCTTGGTGTAACCGTCCTCCTCGAATTTATCGATATGCGGCAGACAGTTGAAGCCTATCTGATGCGGATACGATTTTTTTTCAAGTTTATGGCGGAAGGAACGTTCGATTCCTTTCTCGATTATCGTCGCCGACTGCGCGCGAAGCTCTTCTATCGCAGGGGTTCCGGTACCAGAAACGGACTGAAACGTCGTCACCACGACGCGCTTGATGCCGAAAGCCAGATGAAGCGGCCATAGCGCTACGACCATCTGGATGGTGGAGCAGTTTGGATTGGCTATTAGCCCGCCGTGCGAAAGGGCGGCCTCAAAATTAATTTCAGGCACGACGAGAGGAACGTGAGGCGCCATACGATATGCCGCCGAATTATCCACGACGAGCGCGCCCCTGTCGATAAAGCGGTAGGCATAATCGAGAGAGACCTGCGTTCCGGCTGAAAAGAAAGCAACGTCATATGAATAATCTTCGACTTCATTCACGTCATGCACGATGTGCGTTTTCCCCATGCATTTTATCTTCATGTTCTTCGAACGCTCTGAGGCGAAAAGATAAAGGTTGGCGACCGGAAGCTTTCTGCTTTCGATAAGTTTTAAAAAAGCCGTGCCTACAAGGCCTGTCGCGCCTACAACTGCCACATCGAGCTTTTTCGTCCCGACCGCGTTTTTTTTCGCCGCGGGTTTTACTACGGTTTTTTTAACGGTTTTCGTTGGCATCTGTTAATTCTCCTCGTTTTTATGTTTTTTTTGTTTTTCAAAATACTGACGCGGCTCCGCTATTCTCCGCCGACGAGCGCGCCGCCATACTCGTCGATATCGGTTACGACGATTTTAAAATTCACCCGGCTCCTTGTATATGCGGTTTTTATGCGCTTGATCATCGCGTCGCAGGAATGGCCTTCCTTCTTATGCATTATCAGGATCGAAGAGCCATTGCCGCATAACGTCAGCCCCATCGTGTCGCATGTCCTTGCGATAAGCGATATCTCATCGGCGGCCGGTATTTTCTTCCGTTTGTACGGTTGATGAAGCCTGTCGTCGAGGCACATGTTTATGGTCTTGAATTCCTTCTGGCAAAGGGAAGCTACGAACATCGCGGCGCGCGAAAGATTGAAAATGGCGTCCTCCATTTTGACGATCTTGGGCAGGATATTTTTATCCGTTTTAAGCGTCACGTCGTATTCGGGAATTATCAGGGTAAGCTTAAGTTCTTCGGGAAAAGGAATCTTCATGGCGTATATCTGCTCATCGGCGACGCAGCCGATAGTGAAGCCGCCCAGTATCGCCGAACAAAGATTCTGCGGCTCGGCGTTATAATATTTAAGAAAATTCAAGACGTCTTCCGGCTGAAGATCAACCTCGGCGAGTATCGATGAAGCTATTATAACGCCGACAACGCCGGCGACCATGGAAGATAACCCGCGGTTGAGAGGAATCCTGAAATCGTTCGTAATATGAATCCCGCATTTAGGCTTATAAACAAGCTTTTTTTCCAGAAAATCAATCGCCGTCATTATCATTGGATTATTCATGTCTGACGCAAGCGACTCCGCCTCATTCAGGTTAGTAACGTGATAACCGGGTTTTGAGGTTTCTTCTATCGTAATGTAATTATATAGCTTAACGGCGAGGCTGAAGCAATTAAGCCCGGGACCTATATTTGTGATAAGCGCCGGAACGCGAACGGTTATTTTTCGCATCAAAATACCATCTCGCTTTCGAGATCGCTCAGAAAAGGCTTGATCACTTTCAACCAGCTTACGCCGTGAAGGTCGACGTACATTATTTCGGAAGAATCGGAAGTTCCGGAAAGAACGCAAACTATGGTCTGATTGTCAAAATCTACGCCGTCCGCCTTGAGCTTGTAAAGTCCGGCGACTGAAATGCACGATGAAACGTCCGCTATTATAGCTTCTTTTCTCGCGAGAGTCTGATAGACCGCGAGGGTCTGCTCGTCGGTGACCGATGAAATATAACCTGAAGATTCATCGCGGGCGATAACGGCGTCATCGAGTATTTCCTTGCTGCCGAGACTGACCTCGTTCAATATGGTGGAACGATGATAATAGCCTTTGGAAATGCTTACCTTCGTGGAGGAACTCGAACAAGCCTCGAACCCCATCATGACGGGAAGCCGGTCGATCATAGATGAAGAGTAATATTGCTTGAAGCCTCGCCACACCGATCCCATAAGCGTTCCGTGCCCTATGCCGCAGGAAAAAATGTCCGGCACGCGCCCGAGCTCGTCGCACACCTCGAAAGATATCGTTTTGAGGCCTTGCTGATAATATTGGTTATTATAGTTTACAAGTTCAAAATTATATTTCGCGGCAAACTCTTCGCCTATCTTAATGCCGTCGAATATATCGCCGTCTAAAACAAATATCGCCGCGTCATGCAGCTGCATACGCTTTATTTTTTCTTCATTCACGAAAAGCTTCGGTATCAATATCACCGACTTCATGCGCGACCTGGCCGCGTACATGGCGCAGGAAACGCCGAGATTTCCGGAAGTCGAACATATGACGCCTATCTTTCCGGCGAGCCTCGCCTGGGAAATGACGTTGGAAACCCCGCGGTCCTTAAACGAAAACGATGGGTTCCGGCTTTCCAGTTTGAAAAAAAGATTAACATTCGCGCCGAGCTCGCCGGCGATATGGTGCGAACGCACGAGAGGCGTCATGCCTTCGCATAATCCGTAAACCGGAACCTGCTCATCGTGATTTAAATTTTTTCTGTATTTTGAAAACAGAGTCTGCATATACCCTCGCTATCTAGCCGCCATCAGAGCCGGCGGAACGTGAATCGCGGATTTACCAAGATCCATAAAAGCTTCGCCGATAGCCTCGGAAAGCGTCGGATGCGCGAACATAAGCCTTTCATGTATCTGATCAAAAGTAAGTTCCGAAGCTATCGCCATTTGAACCGTCGATATCAGTTCGGTGGCCGATGGACCGATTATATTCGCTCCGACGACTTTTTTAGTTTTTGCGTCGGCAAAAACCTCGACATACCCTTCGTTCGCCTGGCTGCAAACCGCTCTGCCGAGCATATTGAACATGAATTTTCCCGAAATCGTCTCGATATTTCGCTTCTGCGCAACCGTCTGGTTGATCCCGACGGACGCTACCTCCGGGATCGTGTATATGCAGGACGGAACGTCCGATCTGAGTTTTTGCATTGCCGATTCTTCATTGCATGCCGCGTTATGGGCTGCTATGATCCCCTGATGCGAGGCCATATGAGCCAACATCGTGTCGGATGCGCAATCGCCGATAGCATATATGTTGGAAATATTCGTGCGCATGAAATCGTCCGTCAATATTTTTCTGCCATCGGTCTTGATCCCGGCGCCGGCCAGATTAATATCGCCTATAACGCGGCTTCTTCCCACCGCCTGAAGGACCAGGTCATAAGAGGCGGGTTCGCTGTCGCCTTCAAGCTTAACGCACACGCCGGCCGCGTTTTTATCTTCACGGACCTCGGAAACCTTTTTCCCGGTTTTTATAGACACATTATATTTTTTGAATATAGCGGCCACACGCTTTGCGACGGACAAATCTTCATAAGGAAGCACCTGCGGCAGCAATTCGACTATACTGACTGAAACGCCGAGGAACGCGAAGAAATTCGCCATTTCCATTCCTATGACGCCGCCGCCGATCACCAGGAGTTTTTTAGGAAGTTTCACGAGTTTCAGCGCCTGATCGGAATTTACGATATATGGCGAGCCTTCCGGCATAAAGGGAAGATTGACGGGTTTTGATCCGGTAGCTATGATAAGTTTATTAAAGGTTATTTTTTTTTCGTTATTTATCGTGAGCGAATGTTCGTCATTTATTTTGCCGAACCCGTTCACGAGAGTAATTTTATTTGATTTTATAAGCTGGTTTATACCGTCGCGCAATTTTGCGACTATGTCGTCTTTGCGCTTCATTATTTTTTCGAAGGAAAACGAGACCTTTTCACATTCAAGACCGAATTCATGGGCCCGCTTCATATCATGGTAAGCGTGCGCGGAAGCTAAAAGCGCCTTCGTCGGAATGCAACCGCGGTTGAGACATGTTCCGCCGATAAGATCGGCTTCTACGAGCGCGACTTTCAGGCCTTTATGGCTGGCGGCAATCGCCGCTACGTACCCACCCGGGCCTCCGCCTAAAACTACGAGATCGAAATCAAAATTGCTCATCGTCAAAGTACTCCTTACCGTTGATTATTAAAAATAAATGCCGGACTATCGGCATTTATTTTTATAAAGTAACATTATTTATATATGGTTCTCAATCATTAAAAAGATCCTGGCCGGTTAACACTTACGGAAGATCAAGCAATATGAACCGGTTGTATCAAATTAAAAGCGCGGCCTACTCGGGTATGACATAAAAAAGACGCTGCTTAGCCTGTACGGGTTTGGCGTTTTCAAAGCAGATCTTATGAATAATACCGGTGTGCTCGGATTTTATTTCATTCATAAGCTTCATCGCTTCGACGATGCAAACCACCTGCCCCTTTGATACCTTCTGATTCAATGACACATACGGTTGAGCCGTCGGCGAAGACGCAGCGTAAAAAGTTCCGGTTATGGGTGATTCTATGAATTTATACTTTGACTCGTCTTCGGCTTCTTTTCTGGCCGCTTCCTGCTTTACGTCAAACGTCGACAAAGCGGGGCTATCGATCTTTTCAGGCGCCTGATGTTGTAATTTCAAAAGCGTTTCCATAAAATCGCGATTATCGGCTAAATTAAGAGCTGAACCGCCCGAACCCGGTTTGTTATGTTTCAACGTTATAGAGAAATCCCCTTCCGTATATTCGAATTCTTCGACTTTTTCAGATTCGAGATACTTCACGAGATTAAATAATTCACCGGGGTTTCTGGAGAGTTTTTTATCGGAAAATACGGTTTCATGGATTTGCTGTTTAGCTGAAGATAATTTAGCCGTTTTCGGGGACACGGCCGGTTTCAACTTTTTATCTTTGAGTTTTGTTGCTGTCTTGGTTTTTTTTACCGGCATTTTAAGTACCACCTCAGTTGGAGTTTTATGATAAAACCATTAATTACTTAGATCAGATTGACCTTAACGCCCTTTTTATCACCAGGAACAAATTTTTCAAACCCGGAAGGAATTATAAGCTTAATATCGCCGCTTCCTCCCGATGCGCCTTCGTCGTTTAATACGACGAACGTTCCATAACCTTCAACGCTTATAACGGTATTAGCTTTCAACACGCTCTTCCTGGTTATCGCCACTCCGGCGACCCCGCCTGACGCCGAAGCGTCTTTGATCTCGGTGGAAAGTTTTTTGTTTTCAGTCGATACGACCGAAACGTCAAGGCGCAGATCGCGATTAGCAGCGGAAGCATCCGAAATATCGGCGGCCGACGCGCGCGCTTCGCTTCCCGCAAGAAGTATCCGGTCGGAAGGGCGCTCAATCAAAACGCTCCCGAGATATTCGCGGGACTTCTGACTGTTGTTCTGCTGGATTATCTTGAAATAGTTCTTTTTCAGGCCGGGCCTGCCCGCGCAAACCTCGATGATCGAGTTAGCGGCAACGGCCTTCGACACATGAACAGTTTCGCCGAATGCGACGTGTTCGTCTTCGCTGACGATCTCTTCGCTGACGCGAATGAGCACTATTTTTATACCGTCGGTAATTGGATCGGAAAGCGAATTCAAAAGTATGTCGCCCTTGGCCAGTGATATTCTTTCCCTGCGCAAAAATGAATCGACTGTATTTTCGTATGTTTTAATTACCTGAGTTTTAGGCCCGTAGATGAATTCGACCTTTTTGGGCTTTACGAATTTATCGTCGATTATTATACCCAGAAGAAGAAAAACAACGATAAGCAGGACCATTATAAGCCTGTTATCGGTAATTTTGCTGATTTTAACGTTTCCGTTCAATGGTTGTATCATAGTTCTTTCATTTTATTATATTATTTAAAAAAAGTCAAATCGTTTCTATGGCCGCTTCAATTTCCGTGGTTTTAATTTAATTAAGTTTGCATTGCATACCGACCTGTGATATAATAATTCAAATTTGATCCAGAGGTTCATTTTTATGAAATGGATAATAGGCGATATCCACGGCATGTTCGATCCGTTGAAAAAACTCATCACTTACCTCACCGCCCTTGAGAAAAGACCTGACACCGGCTCAGCGGATTACAGGATCGAAAAACTTATATTCGTAGGAGACTACATAGACCGCGGCCCTTCAGCGAAAGAGGTCGTCGATTATCTTATTTCACTTAAACACGAAAAGATCTTCCTGTGCGGCAACCACGAAGACATGATGATCAATTTTATCAATAACGGCCGCGAACTTCAGGAATACGGCAACAACTGGTTCAGGGGCAACAACGGCGGCTGGCAGACGGTAATGTCCTTCATGCCTGATCTTGGCGACAGTAATTCCGCTATGGCGGCTTTTTCGCCGGAAACCTTCAAGCCGGGCGACAAATATATCGAATTTTTTCAAAACCTTAAATATTCTCACATCGAAAACGCCGGCGGATATAAATTCGCCGTGACGCATGCGGGGCTCACGGACGCCATCGACGTGGAACGTCAGCTGAGAATCAAAAGTCATGAACAGCTTCACAACCTTGTATTCAACGGTGAGTGCGACCTTTCGGAAACGATCTTATGGACGCGCAACAGGCATTTCGAAAAATTCGGCGATTATATACTCATTCACGGCCACACGCCCACCATCGTGCTCGACCGGGAAGGAAACGGTCAGGACGGTTATTACGACATCAATTCCGCCGTCCCTTTTTTCAAATTTCAAAACATCGAACCCGTTTTCAACTTCGAAAAAAACTCTAAAATTTCCTGGTGTGGCGCATCCATGGACGATCTCATATCGATAAACATAGACACCGCGGCGGCTTATGGCTATTATCTTAGCGCCATAGGCATTTCGGACGCCGGCGTAAGCAACGGCACGTTTCAATGCGTCCGGGCCGGCGGAACAGGAACGAAACGCGGCGGAAACGAAATCTGTCACGAGACCATAACCGTCAGCTGAAATCAGCCATATTCAAATGAAGATCTGCCGAACAAACATAATTTATAATTATACGGCGGTCAACTTTTAAAATATCATCATTTCCCGGTTATAATCATAAGTGCGCTCATATGAAAAACAAACCACGGCCTCTATCTCGGAAAGCCTTCCGAAGTAATCGTTTCCGCGCCAGATTTGACCGCTTCATCTATGCATGCCGAAACTTCAGCGCCGGTCCCGGTCGCGAGAGCGTCAACCACAAGGACAACTTTCATCCCCCTGTTAAGGGCCGCCAGAGCGGTTTTTTTCACGCAGTATCCGGCGTCTAACCCGGCGATATAAACGCGTCCTATATTATTGGCCCGGAAAAATCTTTCAAGCGCCGGATTTGACAGGGCGTCCATGCGTTTTTTTGAAAACACCTCATTTGAAACCAGATTGAGGCGGGGATCAAAATCGGTTCCGGAAGTTCCTGTTATCGCGACGTTCTTTCTTATCATGTTGAGAATATGATCGTTCCGCTCGTATTCAGTTTTTATATAAACTACTTTTAACCCAGCGGTTTTAGCCTTCCGCGTTATTACGTTCAAACGTTCGATCAGTTCGGTCGCGTTTTTAATCTTGGCGGGACCGCCCTCTGAAGGTCGCGTGAAATCCTTTTGAATATCCATTACAAGGAGAGCGCCGTTGATATCCGTTGAAACGTCGACGCGTTCGCCTTGGGAAACGCTGAAAAAATCCATGAGTCTGAATATGGCGAAAGATACGAAAAGAACGATCACGGAAAACGTCAGCCATAATATTTTTTTCATTGGGTCTCCCCCGGCATCGATATTTAATAAAAAAACAGTCCGTAGCGTCTGATTTTCCGCACGCGTTTCCGGAAAATTATAACACAAAAAAAGGCGGTTTGCAATCGCGGACAATGGGTTTGAACTATTAAAAAAATTATGATATACTTCGCGCCGTCATATAAATAATTTTTAGCGGAGGACATATGAAAAAAATATTATTTTCAGTTTTAATTATTTTATTTCTCGCGGCTTCTTCCGGAGAAGCTTTTGCCGATGGCGGCGGCCCGGTAAGGGCGGCGACCGAAGCTGAAAAATCATTTCATTCGGCCATTCTTAAAACCTTTAAGGACGCCATGCCGAAATCGCTTGACGGATGGGAAATCGTCGAAGGCGATACGCCCTCAGCTCTCGAAACCGTAAGCGAAGGTTTCGAAAAATATCCGTGGCTGATAAGCTTCAGCTCAAACTGGCATAAAAAAATATCGCCCGAAGAGGAAAATAAAAAAATCGAGGAAGGCTCGAAGATAATGAAAGCCGGCGAGGAGAAAATGCGGGAAATATCCGAAAAACAGAAAGCCGTTTCCGAAAAATTAGGAAAAGCGGCGGAAACTGCTAATATGGCCGAGATGGAAAAACTAAAGCCGGAAATTGAAAAGATCTCAAAAGAGGCTGAAGCGCATGCGGCCGAACAGCAAAAAAAACTTCTCGCTTCGCCTTTCGCGGAATTAACGAGGGACGCGAACGCCATGATCCGCATCGAAGCCAACCAGAGCTCTTTTTCAATCGTATCATCAGC
This sequence comes from uncultured bacterium, assembly GCA_964545075.1. Classification (GTDB taxonomy): domain Bacteria; phylum Muiribacteriota; class UBA9980; order UBA9980; family UBA9980; genus DAOPXV01. The sequence continues at coordinate 76,196 of CAZJFS010000003.1, read as the reverse complement.
CAGAGAAACGGCCAGGATCGAAGATTCTATTACTTTCAGGACGGAAACGGAAGAAAATCTCGACGGGCACGAAGGTCAGACGACGATATTAATAGGCGATTGGAAACGAAGGCAGGACGGCGAATCCGTTTCAATGGAAGCCGCGATCGACCCGAAGGCGCCGCACGCTAAAGTTCAGGCGATCAGGATAGATATAACCGCCTCGCCCGCCACGACTGAAAAGCTTATCAAATCGATAGACTTCAAAATCCTTAAAGCTCTTTTGAAATAACCTCGGCAGCCGCCGCCTGATTTTATGGCGCGCCGCAAAATCATCAGAATCCCAAAATCACTTTGATGATCTCGAAATAATTATCGTTAGGCGAATTCGCCCCCGTATAAATGAGAAAAAGTTCATAACACATAAGATAAGATGACGCGATCAGCGAAACGCTCACTGCGGTCTGTTCGCGGCCGTATTTTCTCGCCAGGTCGAGCAGCGTAATCTCTTCGAAAAGATCGGCAACGCTTCCCGTGGCCTTTAAGCCGTCGCTGATCTTAAGCCGCTCGGCGAAAATCCTGGCCGCCGTTTCCACGCTTTCTTTTTCAACTCCAAGCCGGTAAGGAGTGAAATGAAATTCGGAAACGCGCGCACCCGATTCATAAAAAGCTATAGCGGTCGAATAGGGCGTTTTAAGAAAACGGCATTTCATCGTAAATGGAAGCTTTTCGCATTCTACAACGCGCGTCATGCGCGCGTCGAAAGCCATCCGCCATATGTTCCTGTCGCGAGTCCTGACGAATATCTGAAACCCATCTCCGTAATATAAAAGCGCGAATAATTTACCGAAGAAATAAGTCAGAATCAGGGCGATCGCAACTTGAAAACACGCGTTTCTATAAAGAATCGCGAAAAACACGGAACGGACGGCGAAGAGGCACACCAGAAGAATCGAAAATCCTGAGTGAGTAGAGCCGGGAAGGCCGGAAAAATTTTCAAATGTCGAATTCATCGCCGACACATGGACGAGGGTCAGAAAAGCCGAAAGAACGGCAAAATTTTTCTGGACAAGAAGCGGATCCAACTTCACGAAGACAAACGCCTCGATGACGAACGTCATCGCCAATACGGCGAACCAGGCAGGGTAAACTATGAAATAATCGCTTTTAAAGCTGGCGAAGGAACCAGCGAGCGCTTCAGCCGATTCATCTCTCGTTATTTTCGCTTCCACGGCGAGTTTTTCCGATGCAATTTCGTATAACTTTTTATCCGCATTGTAAAGCCCTGCCTGGATTTTGAAAAATTCCAGCGCGCATATCCATTCGTCTTTCAGCGGAAGAAGAGTGAAGAAAAAACCCGAGACTATGAAAGTCAAAAAATATAAAAATAAAAACTTATTGAATGTGGGGTCGATGACAAAAGCATAATGAAAATAATAAATAACGGCGAATACGAGCGTCATGAATTTTATAAGATATAGAAATAATTTTTCGCTGAAATTTAAAAAATATCCCGTCCTAAAAAGATCATCCATAAATTTCATGACGCTTTCCCCTCATATCCATTTTCGATAAGATCTGAAAGAATTTTTTTTATCCTGAGCCCGGGAGCGGAAAGATAGTTCCCTATGAACTTTTTTTTCGATATCAGGGTCTTTAAAACCATGTCTTTATAAACTTTTTCCGCGCCGGAAATATCGAGCGAGTAAGTCGGCATGATGACGTAGCACTGGTCGCTTCCAAGCGTCGAATATTTCGTGACCAGGCCGCGCTTTTCGCATTCTTCGAAATACGGCGTGCCGTAATGAGGGGTCACTGTGTTAGGCCCTATAACGTCGCAGTTTTTTACCAGAAAATCGAGGTTCTCGCCGAGCGTTATTTCGTCGTCGCCGTAATCGCCCCACATCATCATCCCCATGATTATTATGCCTGCGTTTTTCACCGCTCGCGCCGCCTCCGTCATTTTATCGATAGAATGGACCTTTTTGAAAGCGCTCTGGGCGGCGCCAGAAACGCTTTCAAAGCCGCACATTATTTGATACAAGCCGGCTTTACGATACCTTTTCAAAAGATCGCGATTCGCCAATATATTATCGACGGAACTCTGCAGCCAGAAATTTATTTTAAGCCCGCCGGCTTCCCTTTCTTTTTCGAGGAGCTCTAAAAATTTAAGGTTCCGGTTCCGGTTCCAGAAAAAGTCGGCGTCGCCGAAATAAATTATCCGGCGGCCATACGCGGACGAGAGGGTCTTTAATATTTCAACGCACCGTTCGGCCGAAAAGCCTCGCCAGGTATGCCCCCAGAAGAGCGAATCGGCGCAGAACGAACAGCGCTTTCCGCATCCCCGGCTGAAGCTTTGAACGAAGCCGGTTTTCCCGCCGAGCGGCGGCAGCGTATAACTATCCATGTCGAAATATTCGAAAGCTGGAAGCGGCAGCGTATCCATATCCGCTATAAATTCGGCGGAACCGGTATCTTCGAACTCAAAAATTTTTTCTCGGTCAAAAACATTCGCGCATGAACGGAACCCTTCGGCCCGCGAAATCTCAAATTTTGAAAAAATCCCGGAAAGCCGCTTGCGGTAACTTTTTGGGAAAGCCATCATTTCTTTTGAATATATGAGGCCCGCTATAGCTTTTATATCTTCCGGCTTGTTTTTTTTCAGGGCCTTTAAAATGGCCGAAAAAGGAAGTTCTCCTTCGCCTTTTATTATTATATCGAATAGCCCGCGCGAAACGAGGTCGCCGGCGTATGACGAAGCGAAATTTCCGCCGCCCGTTATAACCGCCGCGGGAAGGAACTTTCGAGCAAGCATGGCGGCGTTCGCCGTCTCGAATGCGAAAGCCGATTTAGAGCCGGATATCGCCACGACGTCCGGCGCGAACGAGGCGGCCTTTTTTTCAAGTGCCGCCGCCGGATCGATCTCAAGCGATAAATCGAGCACGGCCACGTCGCATCCCGCGCCTACGGCGAACGGAACAATGGCCATAAGGCCCGGCGAAGGCATTCGGCCCGGAAAAAAATCCCATGGCGCGTGTGGCGGATCTAAAAAAAGTATCCTCATTTCACAAGCTGCGCGGTCATTTTCACCGACGCTTTTTTCGCGATAAAATCGTAATAAAACTCTTCGAAAGGCTGATAATTCTTCTGATACCAGGGTTTCATTATAAAGAAACGCCAGCCCATCTTGACGAACATATTTATATATTCACGATAGAGCGGTTTTTTTGAAAACATGTAATTTCCAAGAAATTTCTTATTGAGCATCAAAAATTTTCCGACCGTCTTCTTGTAGTAAAAATCGGCTTCGGCGGCCGAAAGTTCGGCGGTCCTGGTTATGACGTTGGTCATGTCATATTTGGTAAGGTCTCGCACTTCGATCGCGCCCATCTTTTCACATTCATCGTAATATGGCGTTCCAGGCCAGGGAGTGGTGGCGTTCGGCCCGATGATATCGCAATGTTTGCCGAGAAAATCGAGAGCGTAATCGAGGTCTTCCTTTTTATCCCAGGGCGCGCCCCACATAAGCATTCCCATCATAATGAATCCGAACGGCTTGACCGTTTCGAGCGCTTTCATGACGATATCGATGTTTTGTGGCTTGTTGAGATTTTTCATTCCCAGCGGTTTCGGCGTTTCGATCCCCATCATGAACTGGTGGACGCCTATGCGTTTTAACCCCGCTAAAAGGTCTACATTCGCGATAGCGCTATAGCATGTGGTCTGTATCCACATTTTTATATCGAGCTTCTTTTTGTCCATGAGTTCTATGAATTTTATAGTGCGCTCACGGTCGTGTAAAAAATCATCGTCGCCGACGTAAAAAACTTTTTTATTATATTTTTTATTCAATAGCTCTAAAACTTCAACCATATATTCGGCGCCGTGTCCGCGCCACATATGTTTCCATTGAAGCGTCTCGGAGCAGAATTTGCATTTGTTCTGACAGCCGCGGTTGAAGCTGAGCGCGAAACCGATGTGACCGCCGAATGGCGCCAGCGAATAACGATCCATCGGGAACATATCATAAGCCGGCAGCGGCAATGTATCCAGATCGGCTATAAATTCACGGTCCACGTTTTTTCGGGGGACGCCTTTTTCCAAATAAGCGAGCCCTCTTATCTTTGAATAATCCGCCGAGGAATTTGAATTGAGCGCGCTCAGTAATTCAAGCAAAGTCAGTTCGCCTTCGTCTATGACGACGAAATCGAAAAACCCGCTTTGAAGCGCTTCATTCCAGAGACGCGAGGCAATATAGCCGCCGGTTATTATCCTGGTTTCCGGAAGCGTTTCGCGCACGAGCTTCGCGGCGTTCTGCGAATCATTCCAGAAACCGGTTATAGAGCCGGTTATACAAACCACGTCGGGCCTTTCGCGCAAGAGATATTCCGCGGTCCTGTTCCACGGATCCTTGGACTCCATGGATGCGTCAAATACTCTTACGTCGAATTCGCGACGCGCCACGGCGGCAAGATATATAAGAGCCGGCGAAGCCGTAAGTCCACGAAAAAATTCCCAAACCTTATGCAGTGGATCCAAAAATAATACTTTCATTCCAATCACCCCATATCCATTAACTTAAAATACTTGTTACCGTTAAAGCGATCAGTCATTAAACTATGAAGGACCTTTTTATAAACGGCCTGAAAAAATCCTGCCGCGCGCGAAAAGGCCGGCGAATAAGATATCAACGCGCCATAACGCCGGTTTTCTGCATTTCATAGGCAGTCTTTTTAGCGATAAATTCAGGATAGAATTCGTCGAAACTCTGATAGTTCTTCTGCGTCCACGGCTTCATAGTGAAAAAACTCCAGCCCATCTTCACGAACATATTCACGTATGTCCTGTAGAGCGGCTTCTTGGAAAATAAATAGTTGCCCAGGAATTTTTTGTTGAATATGAGATGTTTTCCGACGGTTTTTTTGTAATAGAAATCGGACTCGGCAGCCGAAAGTTCGGCCGTGCGGGTTATGCAGTTTGTCATATCGTATTGCGTGAGGTCGCGCACTTCGATCGCGCCCATCTTTTCACACTCGTCATAATAAGGCGTTCCAGGCCATGGCGTAACAGCGTCGGGGCCGATTATATCGCAGTGCTCGTCCAGAAATTCGAGATTATCGATCAGGTCCTGCTTCGTATCCCATGGCGTTCCCCACATCATCATGCCCATTATTATGAATTCGTGGGGTTTCAGCGCTTCGAGCGCGCGCATTACAAGGTCGAAGTCCTGAGGCTTGTTAAGCACTTTCAGGCCCTTTGGCTTAGGCGTTTCGATGCCCACCATAATCTGATAGACGCCAGCCTTTTTAAGGCCCGCCAGCAATTTCGCGTTCCTGACCACGTTATGGCAGGTGGTCTGTATCCACATTTTAATGTCGATCTTATTTTTCAGTATAAGTTCCGTGAATTTTTCGGTGCGCTCAGGATCGTGTAAAAAATCGTCGTCGCCTATATAAAACACCCGCTTGTTATATTTGTACCTAAGCAGTGAAAGCGCCTCGACCATATATTCGGCGCTGTGGCCCCGCCAGCAATGACGCCACAGAAGCGTTTCCGAACAGAACTTGCAGCGGCCGGTACATCCGCGCGCGAATGTCGCTGTAAAGCCGATATTGCCGCCGAACGGTGCCAGAGAATAGCGGTGCATCGGAAACAGATCATAAGCCGGCAGCGGAAGCGTGTCGAGATCCTCTATGAAACCGCGTTCAGCCGTCTGGAAAGGTTTGCCGTCCTTGAGATATGCGAGCCCCTTAATTTCGGCTAAACCGGACGCGCCGCCATTTATAGCCTTCAATAATTCCATCATCGTGACCTCGCCCTCGCCAATAACTATATAATCGATATGGCCGCTCGCGAGTCCATCGCGCCACAACTGATTTGAGATATAACCGCCGGTGACGATCTTTGCGTCAGGAAGAATCTCGCGCACCAGGCGCGCGCAGTTGAGAACATCGTACCAGAAAGCCGGGATCGAGCCGGGAAGACAAACGACGTCAGGGCGCTCTTTTTCAAGATATTCCGCGGTTTTATTCCACGGCCTGCCCGATTCGGCGTAAGCGTCGTATACCTTTACGTCAAAATCGCGGCGCGCCACGGCTGCAAGGTATATAAGCGCCGGATTCGCGGTCAGTCCCCTGAAAAACTCCCAAACCTTATGGATCGGGTCTAAAAACAATACTTTCATATCGGCTCACCTCATGTTCATTAGCTTAAGATACTCGCTGTTGTTAAAAAGGTCCTTTTTATAGCCGCCCTGGCTTGTGACGCACTCGAACGTGCGGGCCCATACCATCTTAAAGAACGCCGCCTGGTTCATCCTCATAAAAGCGTCTTTTGAAAGAAGCTTCATATAAAATTTCGGGTTAAGATTGAAATAGAGGCAAAGTTCCTTCTCATACACCCGCCTTGTCTCCTTATAGCTCATATTACCCGCGGGAACTATAACATGAGCCTGGTCGTAGAAGGCGAAATCGGCGACATTAATATGTCCCTTCGACTTCATCTCATCGTATAGCTCCGTACCGGGATAAGGCGTCAAAAGGCAGGGACAGACGATATCAGCGTATTTATCAAAAAAATAAAGTCCTTCGTGCAGCGTGCTTTCGTCGTCGAACTCGGTTCCCCAGACAAGCATCGCCATAAGTAAAAGCCCGTGTTTTTTTACGCGCTCCATCGCCCCGACGACCGTTTCCTTATCGCTGTATGGCTTTTTCAATTTAGAGAGTATCTTTTGAAACGGCGATTCAGCTCCGATCATAACCTCGAAAAGACCTATTTCTTTCAGTTTCGGAAGGAGCTCCTCGTTTTTAATGACAGAATTGCACGAAGCCTGCACATGAAAATTTATCGTTATTTTTTTCGCTTTTATCAGGGCGATAAAATCTTCGCACCATTTTTTATCCGACAAAAAGTCCGTATCGCCGAAAACGAATACCCTGCGGCCGTAGTTGCGGTATATGATCTCCAGATGGCGCACCGCGTATTCGGGCGAATGGCGCCTGAGCGTATGGTTCCATCCGGCGGATTCGGAACAGAAATAACATCTGTTGGCGCATCCGCGCGAGAACGTCATTCCGAATGCCTCGCCGCCTCCGAAAGTGGGCGATTTATATTTATCGATCGGATAGAGTTCATAAGAGGGGAACGGTATCGAATCGAGATTTTCAATATATTTTCTTGGCGAGCTCTTAATTATCGAACCCGTTTCGTCTTTGAACGCCAGCCCATCAATCGTTTCAAGCCTTCGCGAGATATCCGCCCGCGTAATTTGCGCTCCCGCTTTCCTTTCAGCCTCTATGGCGCTTAACGTTTTAGCGAGAGCGGAAAACGTCATTTCTCCTTCGCCTATTACCGCTATATCGATCAATCCATCGCAAATAGCTTCTTCATGAAAAACGCTGAAATATATTCCGCCTCCGACGATAAGCGATGAAGGCGAAAATCTTCTGACGAGCCGGGCGACGGCCATTACTTCGTTCATCTGGCATGTATGGGTGCATGAAAGCCCGATCAGGTGAGGTTTAAATTCATCCAGCGCCATTTTCAAAACGTTCCACGGCCGCTCTTCAATATTCAGGTCCAGCACCTTCAGCTCGTATCTGGTTTTAACGTAGGACGCGAGTATGGAAAGCGCCGGCGAGGGGATCGTTCCGTCGAACCAGAGTGAAAGCCTTTCAGGGGCGTCGACCAGAAGTATTTTATATTCCTGATTCTTCATATATATGCTTACGCTATGACCCCATTATTTTATCGAACTCGCTCTTAGCGTATAATTCCTTCCTGTATTTGACCGGCGACATAAGCCCTTCGAAAGCCTGCATCCATATCAGTTTTAAATAATGCCAATAATTAGTCCGTAAAAACCTGTTTTTCGAAAAAAGCCCCATATAAAATTTAGGATTGAAATTAAAGTGCAGTATGAGCTCCTTTTCGAATGCCCAGCGCGTCTGAGCATAACTCATGTTTCCGGCGGGTACTATTATATGAGATTGATCGTAGAGCGAAAGGTCGTCAACGCGAATAACGCCTTTCTCCGTCAATTCATTGTAAAGGGGCGTTCCCGGATAAGGCGTCATGGCATTTGGGCATACTATATCCGCGTACTTATCAAAAAATTTAAGGCCCTGCCGCAGCGTCTGAGCATCGTCATATTCGGTCCCCCAAAACATCATCGCCATAAGAAGAAGACCGTTGCCTTTAACCGCTTTCATGGCATTCGTCATTATCTCTACGCTCTGGGGAAAACTTTTCAATTTATCCAGAACTTTCTGAAACGGGGACTCCGTTCCGAGCATTACTTCAAACAGGCCTATTTCTTTCAATTTCGGAAGCAGCTCCACATTTTTCAAAAGCGTCCTGCACGCCGTCTGGATATGAAAATTTATCTTCAACTTCTTTTCTTTAATAATGGCCACGAATTCCTCGCACCATTTTTTATCGACGAGAAAATCAGTGTCGGCGAAAATAAAGGTCCGCCGGTTAAAGACGCTATGCAATAATTCGATATGCTTCACGGCATAGGCCGGCGAATTTCTTCGAAGCGTATAGTTCCATCCGAACGACTCCGAGCAATAACAGCACCTGTTGCGGCATCCGCGCCCGAAAGTCATTCCAAAGGTCTCGTTTCCGCCGTATATAGGAATTTTATAGCGTTCCATCTGAAAAAGCTCATAAGACGGAAGAGGTATCGTATCCAGATTTTCGATCTGTTTTCTCGCGCCGGTTTTAATTATCTCATCGTTCACCGAAAACGCCAGCCCGTCTATTTTTTTAATACGGCCTATTTTTTCTTCGAATGAAACAGCCGATGGCGTGCCATAGCTCCGGCGTATATCGCTCAAAGCTCCGGCGAGTTCGGTGAATGTGAGTTCGCCTTCACCGAGACATACAAAATCAACGAGGTTCTTTTCTAGAAACTCCTTATAAAACACGTTGAAATGAACTCCACCGCCAATTATAACGGACTTAGGCGAAAATTTCCTGATAAGCCGGAGGCTCGCTTCGACCTCGTTCAAATGGCATGTGTGCGTGCATGGCAACGCGACAAGGTCAGGTTCGAACTCAGCCAGCACCTTTTTTAGAAGCGTCCATGGTTTTTTTTCGATATTCAGATCGAGTATTTTAAGTTCGTACAAGGTTTTAAAATATGATGCGAATATGGCCAGAGCCGGGGAAGGCAGAGTACCATCAAACCATTTCCAGATGGATTGAGGGGCGTCGAGAAGTAAAATTTTATAACCGGACCTCTTCATATAACTATCCCGTCTTAAAATTTGCGTTCTATTATTTGGAAAAACGCTAAAATTAAAATAAAAAAGCTTTGACTTTTTATGATTGAGTGAATTTATAAAGACCCGTGTTTATGTTAATTTATATTGTAGCATATTTAAAATATAAATCAAGCCTATAAATTTCATTATTTTCATGTTTTTTTTTAAAAGTCTTGACTTTATTTTCTAATTTTTATAAAATTAGTTTATGCGTTCGAAAATATTTTCGAATGAGTGTACTTTTTATCAAGGGGTGAAATAATAATGACCATAGAAAAACTTACCGAGCGCCAGAAACAGATCCTTGACTTCATAGTATCCGAAATGAAAACCACAGGCTCCGCCCCAAGCATAAAAGAGATCGGAACTTTCATCGGAACGAAATCAACTTCAACCATACATTATCACCTTTCGGAACTTGAAAGAAAGGGTCATATCTTAAAATCCTCGGGAAAATCACGCTCCATAAAACCCGTCAGATGGCAATACGCCGACACACACGGCGACGATTTGATCGAAGTCCCCGTCATCGGCGAAATAGCCGCCGGACAGCCGATTTTCGCTTACGAAGACTATCAGGAGACCATCCAGGTCGCCAGGTCGCTTCTCACAAACGGTGAAGCGTTCATCCTGAAAGTTCGTGGAAAAAGCATGATCGAAGATCTCATCGACGACGGCGATATGGTCCTTGTCAGAAAACAAAACCATGCCGCTAATGGCGACATCGTCGTAGCCCTCGTTGAAAACGAAACGGCGACGCTCAAAAGATTTTACCGCGAGCACGATCGGATCCGCCTGCAGCCAGCCAACTGTGAAATGCAGCCCATATATGTCAACGACGTCAAAATATTGGGGCGCGTCATATCGGTCATTCGAACCATGGAACGAAAAGCCCGTTTCATGGAACAGGCTTAATCCGATAAAATATTTCATATCACGCATTTTTTTACTTTTTAATTTTGAAACCCCAAACATTCTTCTAAAATTAAAAATTATCTTAAAATCAGGACCGCACGGCCGGTCCTGATTTTTTATTCCAGCCGCGAATTTTTCGGATATTGTTCCGATTTTTTTATTTTATTCCTGCATTTTTCGGATATTACTCCGATATAGGTATCAGGTCTTTATTTAACGGCATGAACAGAAGTCAATGCCGAATGATTTTGTATTTTTTTATAATAAATAAAATTTTGAAAGGATGTTATTTTTGAAGCTGCGTCAAATTTTTGCCAACCTTATAAAACTCAACCCTGTCTTAGCCGCCATTTTAATATGCGCGACGATTTCCACACCGGCGCAGGCGGGATTGAACATGTCATTAAAAAATAATTTTATAGCGCGGCTATTTGACTATAGTTCGCCTGACGGGCAGAATGGCGAACATCTGTCTTCAAAAAACGACACGCGACGCACGCCGGATCTCGAAGAATACAGGATCGTTTTAGATCCGGGCCACGGCGGAACCTCCGAACGCGCTTCCCAAAACAAAGGCGACCATTGGGATATAAAAGCCAAAAGGTTTTTAACCAACTACAATTTCGGAGCGGCCTACGATGGAGAATGCGAACACGCCATAGTCTTAGATATCTGTTCAAAAGTGTTCGATATACTTCAAAAAGCCAACACCGACGAAGGATGGCGTGACTTTTCCAGAATTCTGGCCGAATATGGCATAATGAAACCTGAAGAATACAGACGAATAAAATTCAATGTTAAAATGAGCCGCGTGGATTCTTATGAATCTCTTAAGTACAAGGGCGACGACAATGCGGACAAACATTTCCGGCTATTTGATTCTCCCGAAAGCTTCAATGCTAAAAAACAGCCGTCGCCAAACCTTTTCCCCGGCCGAATGAGCAAAATCAATGCGGAAGCGCCCGAACTGGTTCTATGCGTCCATGTCAATTCTTCGACCAATCACGGCATGCGCGGCCCGGCATCCGTAATAATACCCGGATATCGCGTATTCGACTTCGTTAAAACCATTAAAGACAGGCTTGGCATGAGATCAGCCATGACTTATTTCTGGGTTCTTTCCTGGTTCTACTATGACAACATGGTTTTAGGAAAACTTTCCGATCTTATAAACGACAGTGACACCTATTTTACCGGAAAACGCACCGCCACACGCGGCAGCATAGGAAAACGCTGGCAGATGGTCCAATGGCGTTACTCGGAAGACGATGAATACAACAACCTTTTAAGTTATAAAAACCCCGATTCATACTGGCACCGCGAACGCTCAGCCGAGGAATCCATGCGCCGCGACGGCGGGCCGCTTGGATTTGGAGGCGACAATTTTTACGCGTCAGAAGAAATTCTGAAATATGTCCGCATGGGCCTGTGGAAAGACTACGCTTCTAAATGCGCTAAACCCGCCGGCGAAATAGCGGCGGTAAAAACCCCGAACGAATATCTTGGAAACCACGGCCGTCCTTTCATATCCGACTGGGCGCTGCCGCAGCTTATAAACGCGGTGACCGCCTACGTAGAACTCGGATATCTCGAAAACCCTGAAGACAGAAATATCCTTGTGAATAAAAAAGATGTCATCGCAAGATCTATGGCGGTTTCGGTATATTCGCTTTTATGCGGCATGACGCCCAGAAAAATAGCGAACACCAAAGACGCACTTCTAAAGACAAACCCTCGGCTGGCCGCCTCGCTCCAGAATACGGACGGCAAATCAATACAGCCGAAGGCGGCGCGGACCGATTTTTTTGAAAAACCAAGAACTTCAATACTTTTAAATAAATTAAAAAGTAAAATGAAACCTTCCGCCGTTAAAAAAACTCAGAAAGCGGCCCAACCCGAACCGCCGGTATATTCTAAGGAACCCCTGGAATTTCCACTCGGCCAAAAGATCAACATGACCAAATACGGCGATTATTTCAGATCGGTTTTAAAACAACAGAAGTAATTTAATGTCATAAAGTGAAGGCATGCTAAGAAAAACGGAACTGTTACTGATACTATTTTTATTTCTTGTTCTTTTCATTGATTCAGGATGTATTCTTGACAACGATGAGAAGGACTGCGACGCCGCGACAAGTTCGGCCTTTACTAATCTCGGAAGCGAAACCGTCCTTCTTTATATAGACGGAAAGCTCGAAACGCAGATATTCGCCGAAACCAGTTACTGGATATCGCTTCCAAGCGGGCATCATAAATACACGGTTTACGATAACTCTTCTATCCGCCAGGAAGTAATGTCCGGCGAATTCATGCCCGGCGATAAAATAAATATTATATGGAAATAAATTCAGTTTTATGTTAAAATAATCAAAATAAAAGATTGTAACCTGATCTTTTATTTTAAAAAGTATAGAGTACGTTGCTAGCTTTATTAAACCAGAATTTGTGAGGTAATTTTAAATTGAAAAGATCCAGATTTTTTTTGACTCTCGTTTTTAGCATTTCGGCAGCTCTTATGATAGCCCAGCTTTGCCGCGCCGAGATCAATTCCGAAAGAAAAGAGCTTATTGACTCGCTTCGCGCCCGCCTTAACGCAATGAAAAGCGCTCATCCTTCGCCTCAGTTTCCTTTAAAAAAGGATTCCCCGGCCGCCGTACCCGTAAACGGGACGCTTCCTCAAAATGACGCCAACGCGGGTGCGGCCGCTTCAGCGCCGGCCATCTCAAACATACCGCCGGCCAAAAAAGCTCCGGTCATAAACGTTCCGCGAACAGTGAAACCAGCTGATTACGCGCCGGAAGCTCCCAAAGTCAATCCCGTCACGTATTTTGCGCCCAAATATTCCAAACCCGCCATTCCGGCATCCGCCTCTACCGCCGGAATTTCCGCAACTCCAAATATAACGGACGAGCAGGATTCATTTTCGGTAGTTTTAGACCCGGGCCACGGCGGAAAGTACGAACCCGCCAGGTTCAACTCCGGCGATCACTGGGACCCATTCTCGAAGACTTTCCTTCTTCCGTACAATTTCGGCGCTCAAAGCAACGGCATATACGAACATGAATGGACGCTCCAGGTGGCCAAAAAGGTCGACGCCCTTCTGGCCTTGACGAAAACGGAAAAAGGATTTTCAGATTTCGCAAAAATCCTTCAAAAATATATGAACGATCCGGGAGCCACGGTAAGGCGCGTGCGCATCAATTCCATCCTGACCCGAAAATTTAGCCATGACAGTGAACCCGACAAAAATGTTGCGAATATCAACAACAAATACAGGCTTTTTGACAGTCCAGCATCGTTTAACGGAAAAACGCCGTCGGCTGAAATGGCTCTCGGCAGAATCTCCTACATAAACCAGATATCTCCCGACCTGGTGGTATGCCTTCACGTCAATTCAAGCCCCAGCAAGTCCGCACGCGGAATGTCGGCGGTCATAGCCCCTCATTTCCAGTTTTTTTCAAACGTCAATAATCTCATAACGGCCAGCGGCGCTGGAGCATCGCCAAATAAAACGTATAACCGCGAAAACAATTACGGCCAGGTCGCCGACTTCATAACCGCCACGTTCAAGAAGCTCTCCACGATAGATACCAGAACAATTATATCAGACACCGCCACCTATTTTACAGGATTTCGCGCGTTCACGAATAAATTCATCGGACTTCGGTACCTGATGGTCACATGGCGCTACAATACCAATTCGCCGCTAAGTTCATTCATTCTTTTTTTCATGCGCGAAAATTCGATTTACGAGTGCTATAAAAGATCGGGCGGTCCGGAAGGATACGGCGGAGATAATTTCTACTCGTCCCAGGAACTTATAAGATTTATAAGACTCTCCCTTATGAATAATTTCAGTTCGCTTTATGGCGCCGCGAACGCCCAGGCCGACGAATTACTCGGAAAACACGGTGAACCGTTTATTTCCGATTGGGCAATCCCCCTTTTCACCAACGCTATAACCGCCTTTATCGAAATCGGATATCTTTCGAATTCGAAGGACAGAATGCTTTTAAAAAACAATCAGGACGCGATAGCCGAAGGAATAGCCGTCGGAATTTATTCGCTTTTCGCCGGAATCGAGATAAAAAAGCAGCCGAATCTTGAAACTCCCAAAGCGCTGCCGATCGATTTCACGAAATACGGCCGAAACAAAACTTCTAACGGATATTTTAATCTTTCATGCGAACGCTTGCCTTTTTAAAAAATCGGGCTATAATATATTTTGGATTATTTATTGTTTTGCGCAGGTAAAATTAGTTCATTACAAATTGAGAGTTGAGCTAAAGGAATTTTTAATAATTAGCTGTTTTTATTTATAAAGGATTGCTAAGCGAGCCAATCCACCACTATTGACAAAATACGCTCTCAACTATACACTTTAAACAGGGGGAATATATATGCCGGCTGTCATAATCCTTGTAGCTCTTGTAATTTACTATCTCCTTATCTATCATTACATGATAAAGCCCAAACAGGCCGCGCTTGAGGAATCCAATAAAAAATTGAACCTGCTATACGAATTAAGTATAGGGTTCCATGAAAGCCTCACTTTCGAAGACTCATTCCAGCGAATACTCAACCGTTTTATCGGCATCGTAAATGCCGAGGTCGCCTCGCTGTTCATTCTTGACGATAAAAGAGAATTCTTCTACTGCCCCGTTGCCGTCGGCCCCACTTCGGACGAAATAGAAAAAATAAAAGTCGCTTACGGTCAGGGTATAGTTTCCGCGGTCGAAAAAGATAAAAAACCGCTGCTTTTAAATAACGTTTCAAACGAAAAAAATCATTTCAAGGGCATTGACGAAAAAATAAATTTTCAGACGAAATCAATGATATGCGTTCCGCTCTTCGTAAGCGACAAATTCAAGGGCGCCATTCAGGTCATAAATAAAAAAGATGGAAGCGCATTTACCGAAGCCGATGCCAACCTTCTGGACACTATAGCCAATCTTACCGCCATAGCGATAAACAACGCCAACCTGATCAAGCAACTGCGTCAGAAATAGCGAAGGCACATCTAACGCGGTTCTTCATAATTTTTTATTATCCTCTCTATTTTATCTTTAAGGTCTTTAAGCTCGCCTATTTTATTTCTGGCTATGTAATCGATTATCACCTGATTATTTATTATTATCTCATCATCAATGCCGGCTATTTTCATTATTTTCGGGAAAAGATATCGGTTTAAAAGCCGCTGCGCGAAGTTTTTTATCGGTTCGAACAGCACGGCTATCAGGAAGGCGTTGATGATATTTACCAGGAAAGAATTCGAACCGAGCCAGTTCTGGGTTATCTGTTCCAGAAATACGCTTATCATTATGAATAAAAGCGCGACGAATATCATCATAAGCGAATATAGTATTCCGCGGCTCATAGCGACTTCCAGCTCGAACGAATGGTGCTTGACTACCGCGTAAGACGTCATGACCGCGAAAAATATTATGCCGTATTCGAGCGTAGAAAAATTAACGTAAATGCCGTTTATCTTTTTCAGCATATCGGCTATGGCGAAAACTGAGCAAACCAGTATCCCCAAAAAAATATGCCTTATTTTCACCCGGACATCCTCGTCCGAAGCCTCCATGTACACTTTGAAAAACAGGTAGGATGAATAAAATATCGATATGACCAGGGCCGTGCAAAAAATATAAAAATCGCGGCCAACTTCCGCCACATACCCGATAGAGGTCTGATGCACGCCGGTTATAAGTAAAGAATAATAATTTACGGCGGCAAAAACTCCGGCGGAAGCGTAAAAGAATAAAATGGCGTATTTCACGTGAGCTTTTTCATATAGTGAAAGAAAAAGCGCCGCGAAATGTGGAAGCAGACATAAAACGAGAACCAGTCCGTACAGTGAAAAAGACGCCCAGCGCATAGCCGCCGACGCATCCGCCGAAAGATAAAGCATCGCTACGCCGGCGTTATATATGGAAAGCCCGGTGCAAAGGAAAAAGAAGAAACGGTAAAGATATGAACGATCGCCCTGGCTCAGAATGAATAAGCCGAGACATATAGTAAAAAGACATGCTATAGAGGGCGGTATGGCTAAAACAACTGAAAGCTGCATATATTTTCGCTCAAACGCCGGACGGCCGCACGCCGCTTATTAAAGGCGCGAGCCTGCCCCCGAGCGCGGCTTCGGAAATAAAAGGAAATTTCGAGCGATACGCGCGCATGCGTTCCAGATCGATATCAGCGAAACCGATTCCCTCACCGGCCAGGCAATTATTGAGCACTTCGCCGTCATACGAAACAGCCATGGAATTTCCGCCCAGCGCAAGCAGGCCGTCATTGCCGCAAACGTTAGACGCCAGAACATAGCACTGGTTTTCAACGGCCCTGGCCGGAAGTATCGCATTCCAGTGATTTATGCGGGACGCCGGGAACTGGGATGAAACGGTTATCAGTTCGGCTCCGTTCAGAGCCGCCACCCTGAAAAGTTCAGGAAATCTTATGTCAAAACAGATAAATGGAGCTATTTTTATTCCGCCGGCGTCGATAACCGAAACCAAAGAACCGGGTTTCGAATATGCGTCCTCATTATTTTTCGTAAAAACCTGGATCTTATCGTAAGTTCCGCAAACGCGGCCTTCACCGTCGATCACATAAGCCCTGTTCAATACGCGCCTGTCATCAGAATTTTCGGCTTCGGCGCGAAAGGCAAACGAACCGGCGTTTATTATGCAGCCATATTCCCTGGCGATAGAGCATATTTTTTCGATGATCTCGGGAGTCTTCTCCACGAAGGCGGAGTTTACGATATCAGGATGAAGCCCGGTGACCCACATTTCGGGCATCACGATAATTTGGGCGCCCGAATCGCAGGCTTCGCGTATCGACGCCAGGCCGGCCGCGAGATTATCTTCAGGCCGGCTTATATTTATGTTCATTTGAACGACGGCTGTGTTCATTTTATATCACATCTCACCTTTATGCGCTCGCACATGTCTTTATATTCAGGCTCGTTAACCTTATAAATAAACTCTTTTATCTTGTTGTCCTTGAGGCTCTTTTTTATAAGTTCGAATTCGAAATCAAATATTTCAGGTTTTTTCGTGTAAACGATATTCCAGTTAACCGCCGCCGAGTGAAATTTATCCTCGCAGACCGCGATAAGCCCGAGAATGAACAGCGAAACATAATGATCCGGCACCTGCCGTATGTTTATATCGGCGAGTTTTACAGCCTGTTCGTAATCGTTCGTAAAAAGATGGATTTTCGCAAGACAGGCGCGGTCCTCCAGCGTTTCAGGCGTAAGTTTCAAAGCGCTCTCCCAGTAAAATTCGGCTTTGTAATTTTTCTCGAACCTCAGGCATATATCACCCGCGTAAAGCAGCGAAAAAATATCGTTCGGATGGTGTTTTAAAATGTCCGTGAATACAGCCAGCGCGGCTTTGTAGTCTTCACGGTAATAATCGCAGACGCCTTCGATCTTTTTAAGTTCGAGGGTCTTCTGATCTTCGGGGATATGCTTCAATTCAAGTATGACGTTTAAAAAATCGGCGGCTTGATAATAGAGCCTGACAAGTTCCAGATGTACTTCCGGAAATCCATCGTATTTTTCAACGCATTTTTTATAAGCTTCGATAGCCGGAATTATCATTTTCTGAGCCATATAGATATCGCCGAGGGTCTTCATCACGATCGGCGCGTTCACTTTAACCGCCAGTTTTTCAAGTATCGCGAGCGCGGCGGCGACCTCGTTGGCGCCAAAACGCCATAGGGCGTCCATTACAAGAAACATCACGTCGTCCGGAAACCGTTTTAACGCATAATCTATCATCTGTCGAAGCTTGTCACGCTCGCCCCGCGCCTGATATATATTACACAACTCGAATATTGTAGGCTTATACGCGGGGACGTTATTTATGATTTCGATGAATTGTTCTTCAAGGCTCGAAAGATCGCCTTTAAGCCACATAAGGTTGTTTTCACTCAAAAAATAGCAGTCCAGCTTGAATTCTTCAGCATTCATCATGGCAGCTTCTTCCGACTCGTTTTTAGGATGAGTAAATTTATTCATAAATCATCTCCGCGGTTTATTATATCAAAAAAAAAATGCAATTTCAATTAAACTCTTATTGAATTTTTAAGCTTATTTGTGGTAGAATGCAATTAATATTTTTTATATAGGATATGAAATGGATTTTCACGGAGGAATAAAATTACCGCTCAACAATGAGCTCACGGAGGAAAAACCCCTCGTTTCCCTGAAGATACCCTCTAAGGTATGCGTGCTTCTAAGCCAGCATAACGGTTCGCCCGCTGTTGCATGCGTTAAACCAGGCGATCGGGTAAAAACTTTTGATCTAATTGCCAGAGGAATGGGTGCTATTTCCTGCGATGTCCATGCGCCGCTTTCAGGTACCGTTGAAAGCGTTTCCGAGTTCACGCATCCTCACTACAAATATTCACCGGCCGTGGTTATAGCTTCCGACGGTCAGGACACGCCTAACGGCGAAATAAAAGTTTCTGACCGGACCGCTTTTTCACTGGATGAAATAATAGAAAAATCCAGGCAATGCTCCATAGTCGATCGCGCTTCTTCCAATTATCCTCTCTGGTACAAACTTTCGGAAATTAAAAACAAGCAGATTTACTACCTTATAGTAAATTTTGTCCAGAACGAACCCTATGTGCACAACGTCGAAACTATGGCGCGCAATTTTACCGATGAAATTTTAAGCGGAATATTATTCATGAGTTCGGCGCTCTCACCGAAGTTCATTTTTCTGGCCGTGCCTTACCACATGAAAAAACTTATAGCGACGCTTGAAAGCGCTATATCAGCTTATAAAAACATTAAAATAATTAGAGTGACCGATAAATACCCGCAGGGAAACGAAGCGATACTCGCATCCTGCATATTAAAGGCGGACATAAGGCACGGGAAACTCTCCGATGCCGGCTGCTTCGTCCTCGACGCCTCCGTCGCTTATTTTTTATATGAAGCGCTAAAGTTTAACAAACCCCAGATAGATACCTATCTCACGGTCTCGGGATATGCCATCGCAAAACCATCTAACGTAAAGGTTCGCATCGGAACAATGATCTCCGAAATAATCGAACAATGCGGCGGTCTTTGCGGAACAGTTAATTCCATGGTGATAGACGGCCTCATGTCCGGTTTCTCTCAATATACGACGAACGTCCCGGTTATAAAAACTACCAGCGCCCTGACGCTTCTTCCAACCGAACGCCTTTCTACGCCGCACGAGGAGACATGCATGCGCTGTAAAAAATGCATCGATCATTGCCCCGCCTCCTTAAATCCTGCATTTATAAACCGTCTTAGCCGCCTCGGAAAACATTCCGAAACCGCGGCAGCCGGAATTTATTCATGCATAGAATGCGGCGTCTGCTCTTATATCTGCCCCTCGCGGATAAATATTACGCACTCGATAATACTTTCGAAAAAGATGATCCTTCAGTCCAATATAAAGGGGCGTGAAAACTGATGGCCGACATGGAGCTTGCCGTTTCAATACACCCATACATCCACTCGCCTCTGTCTAAAAGTTCGATCTTTTTAACGAGGGCGCTCGCGCTTCTTCCGGTCATCCTTATTTCGGTTTACAACTATGGTATTATGGCAATGCTGACCATTTTCACCGCCATTTTATTCGTTCTTCTTCCGACCTATTTCGAACTGAAAAAACGCGGAAGGCGTTTCGCCGATATCGGATATGAAAATTATTATTACGCGTTCCTTTACGCGCTCCTGCTTCCAGCCGGAGTTCCTTTATACATAGCTATTTTAGGGGCTATTATCGTTTATCTTCTGACTTTCTTCCCGCCTTCGGGAAATATTTTCAGAATATTCAACCCCGTTTCAGTCTCGATAGCCTTTCTGACGATTTCCTTCGGCAACAAAATGCTTTATTTCAATTATCCACGGCCCTTCATGTCAAAACAATGGTTTTTCCCGTTCCCCATCGACGAATATTCTAACTGCTTTACATTCAAGAACGCCACGGCCGTTTCAGACGCCACGTCAGCGGGGCTTCAAAATCTTATAAAGCTTCTGGCGGGCTGGTATCCCGGACATTATTGCGAAACTTCGATAATCGTTATACTCATCGTAGCGTTCTCGCTTTACCTTAAAAAGTCAGTCGACGCGGTTTCGATCGTCGGCTCCTTCTCCGGACTTTTCCTCGCAGTTTGCGTGTTCACTTTTTCCAGGGGTTTCTGGGGCGTAGTCTCCGAGTTCGTTTATCACGCATTCGGAAGCCTGTTCCTGTTTTATTCATGTTTTGTGCTGACAGATTATTATTCTTCTCCTGAAAGACGTTTTTCACGCTACATATACGGAGCATTTTTCGGTTCCACGGCTTACATGCTCGGTGTTTACGGCAATGGTATGGATATGACCAATTACGCGCTTTTAATATCGTCTTCCCTGGTACCCGCGCTTGACGAAATAACCAGCCGCAGGAGGTCCTGATATGAACGCGCGTAAAAGCCTGGCCGCCTCTTTAATATTCGTTATTTCCATCGCTTTTTCAATAATGGCCGCCGATATCGCAAGCCGCCCGTTCTCAAACGTTCTGAAAACATCGCAAAACAAAGGACTCAAGCTGTCGCCCGAAGAAATTTTCCGCTCGTTTCTTGGAAACCATATCAAAAACGACGACCTTCCGCCCGGAATCTATTCCTGGCAGGCCGGCGTCGCGCCCGAAAAGCTGGACTCTTATAACGCGGGGCTCGATCTGCATAAAGACAGCGCCGATTTTGAAGAAGCCTTTAAAGATTATAAATTTCCCGAGGAAACCGCTCCCTGGATAAAATTTTTCATAAAGCAGGACCGCACAATGAGCTTTACCTCGCGCGGACTCATCCTCAAATCATCCGACTCAGTCGACGACATGGAACTTATTTCAAACAGGATACTCACAAAGATCCGGGAAAATCGTGGAATAAAACTTGCGGACGATAACGGCGCCTCGGCGGCCAACATTTACAAGGCGATCTATAATGCGGTAAAACATAAAATGGAACTTTCAGCGCCGCGCGAAATAAGAAAAGACGAGATCTGCGCGAATATAGCCGACATAAAAATTAACGGAACCCAGGCCGGACTTTATTGCGAAACTTTTCTTCCCGGCAAATTCGAGCAGATAAGGGTCGCCTTCACGATGAAAACCGGCGGCCAGATATGCCGGATAATGGTTTTTCCTCTGAAAAAGACCTTTTTCAGAAACATCGGCTCCGGCTTTCTCGACCGATTCAACGGCCTTCTCATAAGCGACATTTCACCCGAAAATATATTGCTGATAACCGCCGCTGAAAGAAAAAACAATATGTATTCGGACAAGTTCGATTTTATAAGCAATATCCAACCGATTCTTTCCCTTATCAAGGACTTCATCAATTCAAGCGCATCGGACAAAATGGAAGGAAATAATAAAAAGGAGGATGTGAATTGAACGATTTTAAAAACGTGAAAATAGCTATAACCGGCATATTACCATTTCTTCTGGCCGTCGACTGCCTGACTTCCGCGATTTTTTTCTCCATTTTTTCCGTCTCGGCCATGTTCGTCACCGCCGCATTTTTATATCCCTTAAAAAATTATGACATCAAGCTTAAATATCCCGCGGCAGTTTTCGTTTCGCTTCCATTCAACCTCGCTCTCTACAATTTCTTTTTGTCTAAAAATTATTACATAGGATGGAACTCTGAAATTTATATTTTTTTAACCGCATTTTCAATGGCTGGCATTTATCTCGGCGGGTATTCCAGAACGGCCTCCAAATTTTCCGAATATTTCAAACACTTCTCCATAATGGCCTCCGTTTCCGTCAGCATTTTTATGATTACGGGTCTGAGCATAGAATTATTAAAAGCTTTACCGGCCCTTTCCGGCGTGAACGCTCTTTATTATCCAGGTCCGGTGATAATCCTGGCCGGTCTCTTAGCGCTCGGAACAAGCAAGATTCTGGAAAAATTAATTTGATTAATTAAGCATCCGATGATATAATATAATTCACAACTGAAATGATAAAGGGTTAAAATGATAACGACATTCATGATATACTTTAACATAATTCTTTTTTTGGGTTTCGGCGCCGAGCTTGTCCTTTTTTCAAGCAAAAACAGCGGCCGCGATTATTTCATGACCGCCGCCGTTAATTCGTTCACTATGTTAACGGTAACCTCGCTATTCGCTTTTATCGCAAACTTCCTCCCCGAATTTTCGAAAAACGATATATATATATTCATTTTTTCCGTCTCGGCCGCTTTCTTTTTTAATCAATCAATTTATTGGCTTCTTGGCCATGCCGACAACGGCATATACGATTCGCTTAACTATCTCTCGTGCCTGGTCCCCTTCTATATTTTAAAACTTTCTAAAACCGCCGGAGCGGCGGTTCAAAATTCCTTTGGCGCGGCGGCAGGATTTTTAGCGGTAGCCGCGATTTTTTTCTTTATCAGAAAAAGAATAGCTATTGAAGCCGGAAACATAAGCGATTTCAATATTTTTTGCTGCGAGATTATAACGCTCGGTTTTTTATCCGTCTCGCTTTCTCTTTTTTTCAAGGTGGTATAAATTGAAAAAAAATAAAAGCTACAAAGTTACTATCCCATATTTTGACAGCGGCACAAAAAAAGAACATACGGTCGAGTTCATGATAAACGCGGTCAATGAGGCTCAGGCAATAAAACACGCGTGCGAACGTTTCGACATGTATGAAAAACTATCACAGGCATCGTGGATTCGGATAATTCGTGAAGACGGAATCCGGGTGGAAGAGATAACGTTACTTTAAATTATGAGTTCTGTTTTTACATTAGCGTCATTTCTCGTTTTAAACTTCATAACTGGTTTTATCTCAGAATACGCCGGCGCGAACCGGCGCGCTTTCATCAACGGGGACGACCGCGCCTCGCTTATTCTGGAACTTCTTCCGCTTAACGACTGCGAAAAATGCGGCTTTAAAAACTGCAAGGAATTCGCCGCGACGGCTGCGCATGCTCCGGAGGTCATATATCTTTGCGCTCATTCATCATCCGAATTGAAAAAAGCCTCGGCGCGCATCTGGGGGTACAATACCGGCTCGTTAGACGAAACGGCCCCTGTCGCCCGGACCAGGTGCGCCGCAACGCACACCGGCTGCAACGAGAAATTCAAATACTATGGCGTCAAAAACTGCGCCGGAGTGAATCTTCTGTGGAACGGCAACCGCGAATGTTCCTATGGCTGCGCCGGATTCGGCGACTGCCAGATGGCATGCCCGGTCGGGGCGATAGAGCTCATAGATGACTTTCTGCCAAGAATAAACGAACTGAAATGTATCGGCTGCGGAAAATGCGTTATTTCCTGCCCATTCAACGTTTTAAAACTCGGCGATAGAAAGCTCAAAACCTACGTTAAATGCCAGACCCGCGACGACGGAATGGTGGTCCATAAAATATGCAGAACCGGTTGCATAAGATGCCTCGTCTGCGTCAAGGCCTGTCCGCAGAACGCCTTTGATTCCGGAGCCGGAGCACCCGAAATAATGGCCGACCGCTGCACGAACTGCGGAATATGCTCGATCAAATGCCCGACCGGGGTCATTGAAAATACGCGCATAAACGAAAACCTTGTTTTAATAAACGCCGATAAATGCAATCTCTGCGGGATATGCTCCGAAATATGCCCGGCACATGCGATAACAGCATCCGACAAGGAATTTAAAGTGATCGAAGAAAAATGCATAGGTTGCGGCCTTTGTATCGGCAGATGTCCGAAAGGCGCGATCGTCGTCAAGATCCCCGACTAATTATTGACATCATAGAAAATAGAGGTAGAACGATGAATGAAAAATTCCCGGCGCGGCATTTTCAAAAATTGGACGGAAATCGTGTCCGCTGTCTCCTCTGCTCCAAACAGTGCGTGACATTACCCGGAAAAACCGGGTTTTGTAAATCAAGGATCAACGACGCCGGGGAGCTTTACACGCTAAATTATGGAAACGCGGTCGCCATCAACATGGACCCCATGGAAAAAAAACCGCTGTATCATTTTCTGCCCGGAACCCTTATTCTTTCCCTCGGAACAAATTACTGCAATCTCGCCTGCAAATTCTGCCAGAATTACGAAATCTCACAGCATAAAACAAACTTCACAAAAGTCAATCCTGCCTACCTTCTCTCTCTCGCCCGCCAGTCGGCCAATTGCTGCGGTATAGCTTTCACGTACAACGAACCCGCCATATGGTATGAATTCGTTTACGATTGCGCTAAGCTCTTTCATGATAACGGCCTTAAAACGGTCATGGTCACCAACGGCGACATTTCCGAACCGGCCCTGCGTGAGCTTGCGCCTTATATCGACGCCATGAACGTAGACCTCAAGGCTTTTTCAGATAATTTTTACCGCGACGTCTGCGGAAACGGATCGCTGGAGGCTGTAACCGACACTATCAGGCTCGCCTGGGGGCTCGGAATACACGTGGAAATAACCAACCTTTTGATACCGACGCTTAACGACGCGAACCAGGCCGTATCGAGCCTTGTCGATTTCGTAGCTTCGGTTTCACCCGACATTCCGCTTCATTTCTCCCGTTATCATCCTTCGTATTTATGTGAAATTCAGACGACGCCTATAAAAACGCTCAACATGGCGTACGAGATAGGAATGCGTAAACTTAAATTCGTCTACCTGGGAAACGTCAGCGATATTGCTAAAAACTCCACTCACTGCCCTTCCTGCGGGAAAATCCTCATAAAAAGAGAATATTTTTCGAGCACGATCGGCGGCCTTTCCGAAAGCGGATGTTGCGGCGCCTGCGGCGAAAAAATATATGGCACTTTTCATTGACTATTTGACGAAAAAATGGTAACATTTTGCTAATTTATTTTTCCGGAGAAAAAATGAGACAGAACAGAAACTTCAATTTTAAAGCGGTCTCCTCGACCAATGAAAAGATGCTTATAGTCCTCTCATGGATTATAGTAGTCATAATCGTTGTTTTGATAGGCTTATATTACGGCCAGCAGGTCCGCGAGCAGGAAGGCGCCGTAACCAAAATAACCGGAAGCGCGGCAAGCAACGTGGAAGTCTCAGCTAACGCCGACAGCCGCATCGAGGAAGGAGAGCTTAAAATATCCAAAGACGCCGGTTCGGTTATGACCGATTCCATGACGATCAACAAAAACGAATTTTTCACGGTTCAGATCGGTTCAGGCGTTGAAAACGAATTTTATGACGAAAGCCGCGCCGACGAGATCATCAAGGAATTTTCCGACAAAAATCTTTACGCCAGAAAGATAATGATAAAGCCCGACCGCAAACAATACGTAGTACACATAGGTCTTTTCAAAAGTTACGAAGATGCCAAATCAATGCTTAACGCGGCCAAGCTTAAAAATTATGCCGCCAAGATCACTATAACGCCCGATCCGAACCTCGAAGTGGCTTTCATGCCTAAATCTTCCGAAACCGTTAAGAAACCCGCGGATATAGTGGTAGCCACTTCCGACTCGAAAGTGTTAAATACGATAAGCCAACCAGTTCAACCTGAAAAAGTTGAAACTCCTTTGCCGGAAAAACCCGTAACGGCCGTGAAACCGAAAGCGGCCGAACCGGCTCACGCCCCTGAAAAAGAAACGGTTAAATCTCCGGAAATAAAAATTGAAGTTAAAAAACCGGCCGAAGCGCCCATCGAAACCGTAAAAGTCAAAGAACCCGAAAAAAAAGTTGTCGAAGCTAAAAACGCGACCGAAGTCAAACCCGTTGAAAAAATCGAAAAAAAAGAAGAAACGGCGGCTAAAATAATCGAGGAAGAAACGGTTCAGCCAGTCAAAAAAACCGCTGAAACCAAGCCCGCCGCGGTTAAAAAAGAGCCGAAAAAAGAAACGGTTAAGCCTGAATCCAAAGTCAAGGTCACAGCCGCTGACGAAACAGCTGACGAAATAAGCGAGCCGTCCGACGATGAGATCGTCCCCGACGCCGAAGCCGCAAAAACAACCAAAGCGGCTGAAAAATCAAAGGGAAAAACCGGCGGTTATTACATACAACTGGGCACCTATAAAAATCAGAAAAACGCCGACAGTCTCAAATCAAAGGTCGTCAAGCTTGGCATGAAAGCATCTATAATCCCGGGAAAAGCATCGTCAGGCGACACCGTTTACCGCGTAAGACTCGACGGATACGCAACTAAAAATGAAGCCGCGGCGGAAGCCGAAAAACTTAAAACTGAGATACCTGAAGTAACAAGCCCTTATATTTCATCCAAATAAAACGGCCTGGACAATAATGAATTCGTTTTTTCTAATATATCAATAATTTTTTTGAAAGGGGGATATGCTTTTTAATTGGTGCATTCCATCTAATAAAACCAAGAACCAGAATAAGCATATGATTTATGGCAAAAACTTCGTCCAAGAACCTCGAGAACAAGATATCCTATTTATTTCTCGCCCCGTTCTTAACCATATTTTTCGTCTTCCTTGCTTATCCCGTTATTTACTCTTTCTTTCTAAGCTTTCAGGAAACCGGGACCGGCTATTCTTTGAACGCTCTCAAGTGGGTCGGAATGGATAACTACACTCGCTTATTTACCGATTACGAGTTCTTGTGGGCCGTGCTCATGACTTTATACTACGCGGTACTGATCGTGCCCATGGGCATTCTCTCTTCGCTCGTGCTCGCGATATTTTTAAACAATAAAATTTCATTTAAAAACGTTTTCCGCTCGGCCTACTTCCTTCCGAACGTCCTCGATATGCTCGTTATCGGCATCATCTGGACGCTCATTTACAGCAAGGGCGGCATCGTCGACACTTTGATAAATTACACATTCACCTTCTTCACCTATAATTTTCTTGGTAATTTCTTCAATCATTTTTTCCTTTCGCTGTTCACCATGTTCACTCAAGGCATAGTTTACGGCCTTATCCTTCTCGGAATCTATAAAATTCATTCGATCTTTTCAATGAAAAAATACGTCAAGGGCGAAACGGCCGGCACGCTTCTGGATATACTTATTTACGGCACGGTTTTCGTAGTTCTCTTCGGCGGCGGCGGAATTCTCGGCGGCTTCGCCAACATCGCAAAAGACGCTCTGGACCGCGGAATTCTGGGAACTCCCGCCACATGTATGCCGGCTGTCGTTTTCGCGCTCGTAGTCAAAGGCGCCGGTTTCGGCATGATCCTTTTTCTGGCGGCCATCCAGAACATCTCTGAAGCCATATACGAAGCGGCCGATATAGACGGCTGCAACGAGATCCAGAAATTTTTCTATATAACGCTTCCTCTCGTCAAGCCCATCATATTTTTCATGGCGGTCACGGGGATTATAGGAGCGCTGAACGCTTTCACTGAAATTTACGCCATGACCAAGGGCGGCCCGATTCTCACTCTCTTCGATAAATCGCTGGGCGCCACCAAACTCACCGGATATTACCTTTTCACGAAATGGGAACAGAGCGAATACGGTTACGCCGCCGCGATGTCCTACGCGCTTCTGATCCTTACGATAGTCATCTCAAAGGTACAGGAAAAATTCCTTCACGCTGAAGATTAACGCGGGATAACTGCCGTACGCGTAGCCAACGCGAATTTCGAGAGATTTTAAGAGGAGACCAGACCTTATGATGGATAAAGCAAACGAATCACTTGTCAAATATAATAAACAGATCACGAAAGCCATTCTATACGCATTTCTGACGCTGGGCGCGCTCGTGGTCCTCTTTCCACTATTTTGGATGATATTGACCGCCTTCAAGGTGTCCGGCACCGCCTTCAAGCTCCACTTTTTCCCGAACGCCGGCGAAAAATTATATACGTTCGAAAATTTCAGCAAGGTATTATCCGAGTTCAGCTTCATGAAATATTTCTTCAACAGCATCATAGTGGCGTCCCTTGCGGCTATCTTTGCTACGGCGTTTTCATGCATGGCCGGATACGTTTTCGCTAAAAAAGAATTCATCTTTAAGGAATATCTTTTCTATCTTTTGGTCGCGACCATGATGATCCCGGGCATGATGTATCTCGTTCCACAGTTTGTAATAACGATAAAACTCGGATGGTTCGACACTTATCAGGGACTTATAATACCGCATCTGGCAAATATTTTCGGCGTGTTCATGATGCGTCAGTTCATGAGAAGCATTCCGGATTCGCTCATAGAAGCCGCGCGGCTTGACGGCGCTTCCGAATGGCAGATCTTCACGATAATAATAGTGCCTCTTGCGATGCCCATAATAGTGACGCTTCTGCTTCTCACGTTTTTATTTCACTGGTCGAATTTTATCTGGCAGCTCGTCATCACGAAGCCGGGCTCCTCTATATTAACTCTTCCCGTCGGACTCGCTTATTTTTCAGGCCCGCACGGTTCCGAGTGGGAAATGATGATGGCGGCTTCGTGCTTTTCGATAATTCCGATAGCTGTGCTATTTCTCGTGGCGCAGAATTTCTTTATCGAAGGCATGACAAAAGGCGCGGTAAAAGAATAAAGGCGGTATGATAAAATGATTAAAAATAGCATGATATCGACAATAGCAATAAGTGCGCTTCTCTTCGTCTTCATATTCGGAACTTTTTTCTGCGCCAAGCCTGGCGGCATGGGCGCCAAGGACATACTGGTGTGGGTCTCATACGGCCCAGACGAAATGAAGGTTTTTAACGATATAGCTGAAAAATGGTCGAAGGAAAATAAGAACGGATTCACCGTCCATGTGGCTCAAATCCCCTGGATGGGCCAGGAATCCAAATACAGAACCTCGCTTATAGCCGGTTCGCCGCCTGATATAGGCCGCGTCGACACCACGTTCGTGCCGGAACTCGCGTATAATCAAATACTGGAAGACGTCAATAAATTCATAGAAGAGGAAGCCGCGGCAAAAAAAATAGGAACGAACGAGATACTCGCCGAATATGTTCCGGCGGCTATAGACTCCTGCATCATACATGAAAAAAGCGGCAAGAATTGCATCTACGGTTTTCCCGATCAAACCAACGGCGCGTGCCTTTTTTACAACAAGGACCTTTTCCGCCAGGCCGGGCTCGATCCCGATAAAGCCCCGAAAACATGGGCGGATTTTCTTGAATACGCAAAGAAGCTCACGAACAAGGATGCCGACAGGTTCGGATTCGGAATGGACAATTCCTTGTGGTGGTCGTTCCCGTTCTTCAATACCTACGGCACTAAATTTTTGAGCGATGACGGACAGAAATGCCTTTTAAACTCCCAGGAAGCTAAAGACGCGCTTCAATTCAAGGTAGATCTTTTCAGAAAATACGCCGTTGAAGGCGGCGCCTGGGCTTCAGGCGGCCAGAACACGGAAACGGGATTCATGAACGGAAGATACGCCATGATACTCATGGGCCCCTGGAACGTTTCACGCTTCAAAAACGCGAAGATCAATTTCGCGGTATCGCTCGTTCCCGAAGGGCCTAAAGGCACGTCAACCAACGTCGGCGGAACGAATATGGTCATCTTCAAGAAAAAGCGCACTCCCGATCAGCTCAAGGCGTGCTATGAATTCCTCCGCCATCTCACTTCGGCCGACATTCAGGCTGAATGGGGCTCGAAGCTCCGCCAGATACCGGTCAATTTGAAGGCATACGATAAAATAAAGATAGACGACACGGAAGAAGCGTCGATACTCAAGGTCTTTATGGAACAAATGAAAACGGCGCAGCCTCGCCCGAAAGTATTAAAATACGCGCAGCTTGAAACGCTCATAAACCCGGAAATGGAAGCAGCGTTAAGCGGCGCGAAAACCGTTGAACAGGCGCTTAACGCTGCTTGCGGCCGTATCGACGCCGAAGCGTTGAAATAAGATGGCAGTTCTTGGAATCGACCCCGGATTGAATAAATTCGGCGTCGCAGTTATTGACGTTAATAAAAAGATAATATACCGTGAAATTCAGAGGCTTCAGGATTTTGACAGACAAAATTCTCTATCCTCTGAATTTATTTTTAACGCTCTGGCGCCGGTCCTTCAAAATATTTTCGATAAATTCGAAGTTTCAAATATCGCTCTCGGCGACGGCACCTGTTCTAAAAATTTTGAAGAAGCGTTAAAAAAATTCATTTCCGCGAACGAAAAACTTTCAGGCATAAGCGTTCACGTAATCAATGAAAAACACACGACCGAGGCCGCTCGAGCGCTTTATCTCGAATGCAACCCGCCTGCGTTTCCAATGTCGCTTCTGCCTTCAACGCTGGTGCCGGTTTCAGTCGAAGTCGATGATTTAGCGGCGGCCGCTATCGCATTGAAATATTTAAAAGAACTATAATCCGTGAATTTATTTTTCAATTTAGCATTGTTTTCGGTTATTATGATATTTATTTTTATTCAAAATGGATGGTGTCAGCATTTCAACGCACGCTAAATTTCACTTAAAAGGCCTGACGTGCGCCCACTGCGCGGCGAAGATCGAACAATCAGTTCAAGAGTTCCCCGGCGTTTCGTGCGCGGCCCTCAATTTCATAGACGGCATTCTCGAAGTCACGCCGGACGATGGCTTCACCATGGAAGCATCCGCTATCCAGTCGCTAGTCGACGCGATAGAGGACGGCATAATCGTCGAAGCCATAAGCGAAGACGACATCGCCGAACAGTCCCTTTCGCATCATAAGGACGAGGATACCCCGCGCTCGCTTTTGATAAGGATCGCGGCCGGACTTGTTTTTCTGACTCTCGGAATTTTTTCAAAGGGAAGCCCGGCGGAAGTTCCGTTTTATCTTATCGCCTACGCTATCGGCGCGTATCCGCTGCTCATAAACGCATTTAAAAATCTCAAAAACAAGAACATATTCGACGAAAATTTCCTCATGGTCGTCGCGACGCTTGGGGCTTTCGCTATAAAAGAGTATCACGAGGCCATAGGCGTCATGATATTTTTCCAGGTAGGAGAGCTCTTTCAGGAATACGCCGTGGACAATTCCAGAAAGTCCATAAAATCCTTGATAAACATGCGTCCTGAATCCGTAAACCTGAAAAAAAACGGTGAAACGCTCAAAGTCAAACCAGAAGAGGTCAACCCCGGCGATATTTTCATCGTAAAACCCGGCGAACGCATTCCGCTGGACGGAAATATTATCGAAGGCGTTTCGTCGCTGGATGTTTCAGGACTCACCGGCGAATCCATACCGCGCGATGTCGCGCCGGGAAACGAAATATTGAGCGGCTCCATCAACATAAACGGACTTTTAACGGTCCGGGCCGCGAAAACCTTCAAAGAGTCCACTGTTTCTAAAATCTTAAAGCTCATCGAAACTTCTTCGCTGAAAAAAGCAAAAACCGAACAGTTCATAACCAAATTCGCGAGGTATTATACTCCCTCGGTCGTCATTTTTGCCGTCATACTCGCGATCATACCGCCGCTGGCTTTAAATCAGGCGTTCTCGGAATGGTTCAGACGCGCTCTTATATTTCTCGTAATAAGCTGCCCGTGCGCCCTGGTCATTTCCATTCCACTGGGATTTTTCGGCGGGATCGGCG
This sequence comes from uncultured bacterium, assembly GCA_964545075.1. Classification (GTDB taxonomy): domain Bacteria; phylum Muiribacteriota; class UBA9980; order UBA9980; family UBA9980; genus DAOPXV01. The sequence goes on along the minus strand of CAZJFS010000003.1, from coordinate 44,586 downwards.
GCGCATCTAAAAAGGGCATCCTTATAAAAGGCGCGAATCATCTTGAAGCCCTTAATAATTTAAAGACAGTCCTCTTCGATAAGACAGGGACCATAACCAAAGGCGCCTTCAAGGTCGTATCGATAGAACATGAGACCGGCGACGAGAACGTTTTACTAAAATATGCCGCGCTCGCCGAATCGCACTCTAACCATCCCATAGCTAAAGCAATAGTAAAGGCTTATAACGGACCGATCGACGAAAAACTTATCAAATCATATGAGGAAATTCCAGGCATAGGAATAAAGGCGGTCATCGAAGGCGAGAACGTTTTCGCCGGCCACGACAAATTTTTACACGACGAAAACATCCAGCACAGGGTATGTATCGGCGCGGGAACCACCGTCCATGTCGTCGTCAACAAACAATATTCCGGCTATATCGTAATCGCCGACGAATTGAAGGACGATTCCGCCAGGACGATGCGCGATCTGGCCGAATTAGGCGTCAAGACGGTCATGCTCACGGGCGACAACGAAGGAACCGCGAAACATATTGCTGAAAGCGTCAATGTCGGCGCTTTTCACGCCGAACTTCTCCCTCATGAAAAAGTTGAAAAACTCGAATATTACAAAAGCCTCAATAAGGACGGCGGCCTCACCGCTTTCATCGGAGACGGAATAAACGACGCTCCCGTCATAGCAAGGGCCGATATCGGCATCGCAATGGGCGGGCTCGGCTCCGACGCCGCTATCGAGGCCGCCGACATAGTCTTCATGGACGACAAACCGTCCAAAATCGTCGAGGCCATTAACATAGCAAAAAAAACGCGGACGATTGTATTTCAAAATATCGTCTTCGCGCTCGGCGTAAAAGGCGTTTTTCTTACGTTAGGCGCTACTGGTCATGCGAATATGTGGGAGGCGGTTTTCGCCGACGTCGGCGTTGCGATCATCGCGATATTCAACTCGATGAGAACGATGCGCTGAGATCATCTGGCTCCCGCGGCCTTGAGAATTTCTATAACTTTATCGTTACCGGATTTTTCACCGGCATAGCGCAGCACCGACTGGCCTTTTTTATCCTGGTGATTTACGTCCGCTTTCTTCTCGATTAAAAGTTTTACGAGCTCTTCATTTCCCTTTGAAGCGGCGTAAACAAGAGCAGTCTTCCCTTTGTCGCTCTCCTCATCAATTTTCGATATTTTATCGATGAGCATCTTTACTATTTCAGCATTATTTTCTTCGACGGCTATTACCATGGCGTTCTTACCGCGGTTGTCTCTTATGTTAACGTCGGCGCCAGATTCCACGAGCATTTTGACCATATTCGATATGCCTTCTGAAACGGCTATGACTAAAGCGGTCTGGCCGGTTTTATCAGCGGCGTTTATATTGGCGCCTTTTTCAAGCAGGAATTTTACGACTTCGGTATTTTCACGATAGTTTATAGCCTGCATAAGCGGCGTTTCTCCATCGTTATCGGTCGAATTAATATCGGCTTTTTTTTCGGCCAGCGCGCGAACGACATTGATATTTCCTTTGAAGGCGGCCAGGCTCAAAGCAGTTTCGCCTTCGTTTCCCGCTATCGCGACGTCGGCGCCTTTTTCAAGAAGAAGCGCGACCGAGGCGGTGTCGTCTTTGACAACAGCTTCTATAAGCGCGGTACGGCCGGTTTCAGAACGCTCATTTATATTGGCGCCCTGAGCGATAAGCGCTTTTATGTTTTCAACATCGCCATATTTAGCCGCCCGAACGAGCGAGATGCCAACTTTAGTATCCGGCGTATCAGCGGCGTAAGACGGAGTTAATATTAAAAACAGTAAAAATATAATGGCCGTAATCTTTGTTTTTTCAACTCTCATTTGGTAACACACTCCCGATATTGTTGTTCGCGTCGCTTTTCTTAAAACGATTGGTTTTAAACGCAATTCGTGCTTTTAACGGACTATTCCATGTGAGATAGCGGCACGTATAACGATGGTTTAATTATGCTATCATTTTTAAAAATGGATGTCAATGAATTCAGGCACGATTTCTAACATATATTGCTTTTTGGCATCAGTTGTGTTAAAATTCCAAACTAATGCCTGATATTTTTTGAATGTGAATTATTTTAAACGCTTATAATGGAGGTTCTTATGGGATTTTTAGAAGCAATTTTATGTTTCGTGATTTCAGCGGTTGTCACAGGCGCGTTTCTCGTTTATTTCAACAGTTCGATCGCCCGGCCGATCTTTTCCGGCTTAAAGGACCGCGAATTCGAGGCCGCCGTCACATCGCTTTTTCTTCTGGGAATAGGCGTTTCCGGCTTTAACGTAGCCTGCAATTTTCTGAACGTGGGCTTCTTCAAGCCTATATTATTGTCCGCGCTCATGACTTTAAACGCCGTGCTTACCGCGCTTATGTCAGGCCTGGCGATAGTCGGCGTTTTCTTCGTGGGCCGGGCGATACTAACGCATGCATCGGTTCTATCCGGGAAAAATTTGAACGGCGCGGAAGACGGGCACGCCGGCGACAAACCCCTGGTGGAAGCCGTCACAAGCAAAAATAATTAGCCGCGGAGTTTAATCGAATGAAAGTAACGCTTTTCATCCCCTGCATCATCGATCACTTCATGCCTTCGGCCGGACATGCGATGGTCAATATATTAAAAAAATGCGACATCGAAGTATATGTCAATAAATATCAGTCCTGCTGCGGACAGCCCGGCTATAATATGGGATTTCATGAAGACGCCAGAGCGCTGGCGCAAAAATTCTTCAAACAGTTCAGACACGATAAATCCGACTATATACTCGTGCCTTCCGGATCATGCGCGGCAATGATAAAACACGCTCATCCGCGCCTCATTCCGGAAAAAGCCGACGAAAAGATTTTTTCAAAGATCCGCGAATTCTCCGAGTTTTTTCATGCCGAAAAGCTCAGTGAAAAGCTTAAAATGTCTTATAAGGGTGGAATATTTTACCACAAATCATGCCACCTTCTGAATGAAATGGAGATCGACGCGGCGCCCAAAGCCATACTTGACTCAATTTCAGGGCTTAAATATTTCGAAGCCGGGCTTTCTGAAAATACCTGCTGCGGATTTGGCGGTTCGTTCTCGGCCGCCATGCCGGAACTTTCCATCGATATCGGGACGTCAAAGCTCGAATTCGTAAGGCGGCTCGGTTTAAACACCATCATCGCGTGCGACAGCGGATGCCTTATGCATTTAAAAAGCATCGCATGCGCCAGATCGTTTAAAATGAATTTTTATCATATATGCGAATTTATAGATATGTGTTCGAACTAAAAGGCAATGGTGATCTATGATATCAGTCCGTAAAAATTCACAAAAAGCCCTCGCCGACAAAAAACTTCAGGCCAACCTGAAAAAAGCCACTATGACGGCGCTTCAAAACAGGAGCGCGGCGATAGCGATTTCCGAAACATACGAACAGTCCCGCGAGCGAGCCATAACCATAAGGGACGCCTCGATCTCCGGACTGTCGCTTCTTCTGGACCAGTTCTGCGCCGCATGCCGCAAACTATCAATAAAAGTGGATGTATTTGACGATTACGAAAGCGCCAACGCGAGAGCGCTTGAAATCATAAGGGAAAAGGGCGCGGAATACGTAGTTAAATCAAAATCAATGCTTACCGAAGAAATGGCGCTTAACGATTACCTCGGAAAAAACGGCGTCGTTCCTATCGAAACAGACCTCGGCGAGTTTATCGTGCAGCTCGCGGGAGAGGCGCCGTCGCACATAACCGCTCCGGCCCTGCACAAATCAAAAGAAGACGTGGCCGCGCTTTTTTCGGAAAAACTCGCGATGAATTATACCGAGGATATAGAAATCATGGCCGAATTCGCCCGGAACCACCTGCGCGAGAAATTCCTGAACGCTAAAGTCGGAATAACGGGGGCGAATTTCGCTATCGCCGAAAGCGGCTCCATCGCTATAGTCGAGAACGAAGGCAATGCCCGCATGTGCCTGTCGCTGCCTGAAACTCACATAGCGATCTTCGGCGTCGAGAAGCTTATACCGCGCCTGTCCGACCTGCCATATTTCCTGGATATTCTTTCGAAATCGGCCACCGGGCAGATATTAAACGCCTATACGTCGGTGGCGGGAAATCCAGCCCCGGGGCATGAACGCCACTATATCATCGTCACGCGCAAAAGATTTGAAATAGCCGCCGATCCGGTTTTTAAAGAGGCGCTCAGGTGCATCCGGTGCGGCGCATGTCAGAACGTCTGTCCGGTATTTCAACGTATTTCAGGCCACGGGTACGGGTTCACCTATGGCGGCCCCATCGGCGTCATGCTCGCTCCTTTTTTTAAAGGCTATACCGAATGCGAGGAAATAATTAACGCGTCGACGCTGTGCGGCTTCTGCTCATCGGTCTGCCCCATGAAAATTTCCATTTCCCGCCTTATAATCGAACACCGCAGAAGGTTCGCCGAAGAATACGACGGAAAAGTTTCGCTCGCCCACCGATTCAAAAGGGGTTTCTCTTACGCATACAGGATCGCCATGTCATATTACTTAATAAGAAAAGTTGTCCGGCCTTTCGCGCGTTTGTATCTCAAGCTTTCGCAAAAAGCGCTCGGCTATAACTACGTTCCATTCTGGAACAGGTTCGCCAAAAGGCATTTCATAGATATGCCGCGCAAAACTTTCATGGAAGGATATTTTAAAAAATGATAAAGCTTTTCAATGAGCGCTTCAGAATCAACGGCGGAACAGTGATGCACTGCAAAAATTCAGCCGGAGTGGTTGAAAGCGTTAAAAACATAATTAAAAATGAAATGGGCGCTCTCGGCTCATTCAAGATCTTCATCTCGGACTCGGTCTCCGAAAAATACGACGGAGGTTTTGCCGGAAGCCTTAAATCAAAACTTCTTTCAGACAAAATGACTGTCGAGTTCGCCCTTAAGTTTGAAAATGACGTTATGCTCACAGTTTCAACGCCTGACGCTCTTCTTTTAAACGACGGCGCATTCGCCTTTGCCGGCAGCGGAGAAGCAACGGCTGAAACCCTGGTTCCGCCATTTAACGTATTCATATCCAAAAATCCGCGAGCTTATATAAATATGAACGAATATTTTTCCGAAATTTATCTTTCAAAAAATGTCGCGCCGCCGCTGATAACTTTAATATCCGGCCCTTCCAGGACCGCGGACATCGAAAAACGGATCGTCAAAGGCATGCACGGACCCAAAAAGATTTATTCGATAATCCTCGCGTAGCAACCTGTAATGATCGCCCTGAACGAAGATAAGCATTATAAAGATACCGTTAAACTGGAAGCATTTTAAAATGAACGCATTACGCTTAATATTCATAATGTCATACGCCCTTTGTTTCCTTTTCGGTCAGGCGCCCGTTTCAGGCGGAGAATCCCCCGTCCATATAATCGATTTCAGCCCCGCTTCGGGAAACTATAAATGCGGCGAAAAAGCGACTTCCTCTATCACTTTTAAAAATTCGTCACGCGAAAAGAAAAGTTTCTGGATCGGCTATAGCGTCTGCGACGCATCTATGGCATGGCACGATGCGCCTTATACAGGGCCGGTCGCTCTTTCAGCCGGAGAAATTTCAGCGCCGTTCAAGGTATCCTGGACGGTGCCGGACGACGATTCGTTTCCAAGCGGAAAATTCCGGGTAAGAGTGGCTATATGGAACGCGCCGCCAGATTCCAAGGAACCAGTACGTTATCTTTTCATCGACAGTGAAAACTCGTTTTACGTTTTAAACACGAATCTTGAAAAAATTTTAATATTAGGCAATACCGGCTTCAAACCGACCCCTGACACCTGCAAACCCCTCCGCAACAGGGGAAAGCTCCTGTTCAAAAACATTTCATATGATAGAAATGAAATTAAAATAAGTTTCCACGCGAAAAAATTCGACGGAGGCCAGATAGAATCCATCGAGCCGTTCTCGTACGGAACTTTTTCCGTCGATCTTCAAACGTGCCGCGCCGCAAAATCGGTGACCGGCTTTTTTCTTTACGACCCTGTAAGCGAGGACGAAATAACCATGGAGATCTTCAACGACGATTCCAGGCGCCTCTGGCTCACTTCCTACATATCGGCCGGAGATCCGCTTGAAAAAATCGAGTTCAAGCTTCCTTTCGATCCTTCGGAACGGTTTCATAATTATGCGATATCATATCTGGAAAAAAAGATCGTTTTCTACGCCGACGGCGAGCCGGCCGGAACGATTGAAAATTATGAAAAGAAAAAAAATGTGCCCGCCGGCTCAAAAATGAAAATATTCATCAACTCATGGTTCCCGGGTTGGAATGACTTCAAGCCGTTTTCTGAAGGAGAAGGCCCGGCGGAAAGATGTTTCACGCGTATTAAAAACCCGTTATATATTCCGCTTTCTAAATAACAGGCCCATTTCGCATATCGTTAAACGCGTTTTACGCCGTTGCCGTTAAAGCGCGCTCAACCGCTCTTATGAGTTCTTCGCTCCTGTAAGGCTTTACGAGAATACCGCAAAATCCGTAGCTGTCAGGCGCGGACATCACCGGATCATTTAAATATCCGCTCGAAACGATCGCCTTGACCGAAGGGTCTATTTCGCGTATTTTTTTTACGGCCTCGCAGCCGCCCGAACCGCCCTTTACGACAAGATCCATTATTATGAGGTCAAAAGGCTTTTCAAGTTTTTTAAATTTCAAGAACTGATTGACGGCTTCAGCGCCGTTTCTGGATATCTCGACTTCATGTCCGGCTTCCGTAAGCATTTCATATATAGGCAGCAGCACGCTATCGTCATCGTCCATCACGAGTATGCGCTTTCTTGCGGGCGACGTTTCAAAAATTTCGGAAACTGCCTTGCCGGCGATTCCTTTGTTATTGGCGGCCGGGATATATACCTTGAAAACGGAGCCCGCCATCGGCTTTGATTCAACGGCTATCGTGCCTCCATGGTTCTTAATTATGGAATATGACGTGGAAAGCCCCAATCCGCTTCCCGTTTTTTTAGTGGTAAAATACGGGTCGAAAATTTTCTGCTTGATTTCCTCGTTTAGCCCGCACCCGTGATCTATAACTGAAATCACTACATATCTTCCCCGGCCGATCCCGAGATTCAAATTATTTTCGACATCGACATTCGCGCACTCCACTTCTATGGATCCACCGTCCGCCATCGCCTGCTGCGCGTTTATGACGAGATTCGTTATTACCTGAGCTATCTGGTTTTCGTCGACCTCGCACGGCCAGAGCCCGTCGTCTATTTTAATCCTGCACGTAACGTTTGCCCCGCTAAGCGCGAAGGTTACCGATTCCCGAACTATTTCGCCGACAAAACCCCAGTTTTTTATTGGAACTCCGCCTTTCGAAAAAGTTATCAGTTGTTCCGTAAGCTTTTTCGCTTTATAAGCTACATTTTCAGCCCGCAATAATATCTCGTGCGTTTTTTCATCTGATTTAATGCGGCGTTTGGCGAGATTAAGATTTCCAATGACCCCCATCAGGACGTTATTAAAATCATGAGCGATCCCGCCGGCCAATATGCCGAGAGACTCGAGCTTGGAAGTCCTTATTATTTCCTCTTCCATTTTTCTTTTTTCAGTTATATCGCGTAAAATGCTAGTTACAAATATTGCTTTCCCGCTCTCATCGTAAATGGCGGAGCCGGCCTCCTCGACTAATCTATATTCGCCATCGCTAGCTAATACCCGGAACGTAATGGGAATATTACGTCCGTACTTGAGTATTTTTTGAAAACCCTTCATAACCATTGGCAGATCATCGGAATGAATGAATTTAGATATAGCGCATCCGATCACATCACGAGGTTCATACCCAAATTGCTTGACCTTAGGGCTTACGTAGGTTATAACGCCGCCGGGATCGAAAGTCAGGACGACCGATTCGGTATTTTCAATGATGGTCCTGTATTTAGCCTCGCTGACGCGAAGCGCTTCCTCGTTTCTTTTTTGCGCGGTTATGTCTATCATGGTGCCGATTATGCCGGAAATGGCGCCGGATGCGTCATGGAACGCGGACTTGGTTATCAGCATGTCGCGCATCTGTTTCATAACGTGATTATAAAGCTGGCACTCGGTAACGCACGTTCCGCCCTCTTCCAAGAGTTTAACGTCCTGCTCGTTAAATCTTGCGGCTATATCAAATGGAAAAACATCGAATATTTCTTTTCCGACGATGCTTGCGAAGTCATTTCCGCAGAAATCACTGAAAGCCTTATTAAATCCTATATATTTCTTTTTACGGTCCTTATAAAAAACAGGATGCGGCATCGACGATATGAGCGCCTCGACAAGCCGGAGATTTTCTCTGATTTCTTCCTGCGTTTTTTTGACCTCGGTAATATCCCTTACGACCCCGACGATAAATTTATTTTTGAAATTATCTATAAAAAGACTTTTTTTCGTGAATACGATGTGAATATCGCCTTTAGAGTCCGTGAATTTTTCTTCGTTTTCATTCGCAAGCCCGGTTTTTAAAACCATTTCATCCTTCTGCCAGAAAACGTTGCTTTCATCCGCCGGAAAAAAATCAGGATCGGATCTGCCTATAAGTTCTTCGCGTGAATGTCCCATAAACTCACAATAAGAGTTGTTTAAAAGAACCCATTTATGGTTTTCGTCTTTTACTAAAACAGGATCGACTATCGAGTTTATAACCGCGTCCAGAAAATTTTTATTGTTTTCAAGCTCCTGATGAATTTCGCGGTAAGCGGCTGTCCTCTCGTTAACCTTGCTCTCAAGCAATTCACCCGCGGCTTTCCTCTCCGTTACATCAAGCGCGGTCACGATAACGGCCGGTTTCGAGTTGTACTCGATCACTCCAGCCGTAACATCAAGCCATTTCAGCTCTTTGTTCTTAGTAAAAGATCTCATTTCATAATTCAACGGAGCCGCCTCGCCTTTAAGGCAGGCGGCGACTATTTTTTTTATATGCTCGTAGGAATCCGGATCGGCTTTCTGCCATAAATCCTTTTTATAAAGCTCTTCAGCGCTATATCCGGTCAATTTCAACATCGCGGGATTGGCGTATTTGAACTTGTCGCCCTGATATATAAAAATAGCCGCCGAAGTAGTTTCCATAAGCGAACGGAACTTGATCTCACTTTCGCTTAACGTTCTCAAAATATCCTTGCGTTCGCGCATATCGGCGGCGCAGGCAAAAAGAAATTCGCCGCCGCCAGATTCGATGAAATGAATATTTACTTCAACGGGGATCAAAACGGAATTTTTATTTCTATAACGGCTGTGGAAATTAAGCCATCCGTGCTTTTTAACTGATTCAAAATGAGACGCCCACGCGTCCTTTGAAATTGATTCATCCACGTCCCAGCCGGAAAGCCTTAAAAACTCTTCTGGCGAATAGTCCAGAGAATACGGCGCCGCCTGGTTGAACTTTACGATCTTTCCAAGACGGTCCATCCAGAAAGCGGGTATTTGAAGTTTTTCAAGAGAAACTCGGACAAGCTCGCTATCTTGAAAAGAATTATTATTCAATTTAATATCTTGCGTCATAAAAATCAATAATACGATAATTTTAAAAATATGCTTTTAAGTTCACTTTTTATTTTACATTACAGATTTTTATGTGTCAAGATATATGTTTTTAAGTTAAAAAATAACGCCCGGCCCAAATCGGCCGCTTGAAAAAAAAATTAAAAAAGGGTATAATATGTTTTAAAGAAGAGTATGCTCATCCCGATTGCTTTAAGGAAGTGTTTCGTGAGAGTTTTAATTAGAATTTTTCCGGCGATGTTATTGGCTTTAATTTTATTATCCGTTATTCATACGCAACTTTTTGCCGTGGAAGCCAGGTTTATAAGGGTCGTCGACGGCGACACTCTTAAAATTAATTATTCCGGAAAAAATGAGAGCATAAGGCTTATCGGTATAGACACCCCCGAAAGCTATAACGGATCAAAAGCCTCACGCGATGCCCGCCGCAGCCATACGGACGTTTCATCCATACTCGAGCTGGGGCGACTAGCCTCAACTTTCGTCAAAGGTCTTTTAAAAAAAGATGAAATCATAAATATCGAATTTGACGTAACGCTTCGAGATAGGTACGGAAGGCTTCTAGGCTATATCTATCTCCCTTCAGGAAAAATGCTTAACGAGGAAATAATAAAAGCTGGTTACGCTAACGTTATGACGGTTCCTCCAAATGTTCGCTATAGCGGAAAATTTTTAGACGCTTACAAATATGCAAAAGAAAAAAAGCTCGGACTCTGGAAGGAATGAAACTTGCTTGACTTATCAACATAAGTACATCAACAAATTTTTTCAAAAAAGAGGTGATTCCCAATGCCAAATTCATTGCTAAAACAAATCTTTTTAGCTCTTACCGTATCTTGCCTGATATTCGATCCGTTTAACTCCATCGCGGCGAGGGCTGAAAGTGGGGACGAAGGCATGTCGAAAAGCGACGAACTTTATGAGCGATACAAAAATGAGCCTGAAAACTCCGCTGTAAAAGCTGAACTTTACCAGGAATATCTTCGTGAATGCTCCAAAAATAAAAAAAATGAAAGCGGTTCCGTCATCGATAAAACATCCAAACACTCTTCCGACGACGCGGTAAATATCGCTTACGAAAAATATAAAAATGCGCCGGCCGGAACTGAAAAAAACCGTTTGTACGATGAATATCTTAAAATATACCGCGAAAACTCGAACGCCAAAGTTTCTTCAAAAAAAGAAAACGAAGATGAAAAAAGCAATGACGGCGTCATAACGCGCAATTATTCGACGCAAAAAACTGATAAAAAATCATCACCGGAGAAAAAAACTTATCAGAACGGCTCGGATTTGGAAAACGCTAAAGCAAAATCCGACGAAGCTTATGAAAAATACAGGAGCACGCCTGCAGGATCAAGCGAAAAACATGACGCCTATGTAGAATACCAGAAAGCATACCGCGAATATCTTGCCAAAAAAGCCGAACCGCAAAAGCTTGAAACCGCTTCCGCTAAAAACGATCAAAACGGAAGAAGCGCGGTCCCCGGAAAAACTTCGGGCCCGCTATTCCCTGTAAAAGCGATAGCGCCTGGCGTCACTTATCTCGCCGATACGCCTAACACGCCTATTCCTCAGATTTCCGGAGGCGGAGGCGGAGGAAATATTTTCAAAAAAGCCTTCAGAAAATTGGAACAGTCGACTGAAATGCTCATCGGGGTCCAGACATGCGCCGCGCTCGAGCTTTTATACGGCGTCAATAAGGACGCGGACCTCAACGCCCGCTTGAACCGCGTAGCCACAAGAATAGCCGCGGTTTCAGAGCGCAGGGACCTCAATTACAAATTCAAGATAATGAATATGAAGGAAGTCAACGCTTTCGCCGTCCCAGGCGGAACCATTTACGTTACACGCGCGCTGCTGGATTTCATTTCTTCGGATTCCGAACTTGCGTCCGTTCTTTCTCACGAAATGGGCCATCAGGTCGGAAGACACTCCATAAAAGCTTTTGAAAAAGCCATGATGATCGACTATTTCATCCGCAATTCAAAGATGGGCGTCGTAAGAAACAACAAACAGGCCCTTGAAATAGCCAACGCCTTCATGTCATTGAAATATTCCCGCGACAACGAGATGGAGGCCGACAGGTACGCGTTTAAATATTCCACCATGGCCGGTTATAATCCTTACGGCGGGGTGAAATTCTTCGAAAAGCTTAAAAACAAGTATGAGCCTGAAAAGACGCCCGCCTTCATGAGGCTTATTTCGACCCATCCATCGACCCACGACCGCCTGATAGAAGCGCAGAATATGGTAGGTTCTTATATACAAGCAAACCCTCAATGGCAGAACGGTTATGCGATGCTGCCAAAATAAAAATCATGCCGCGAGGAACGGGAAAACTATTTGTTGAAATTTAAACTGGAAAAAGACTGGCTGGCGGCGGAGCCCCCGGACATCCCAAAGATCACCGGACGCGAATGGTTAATCACCAACGGTCTCGGCGGGTTCGCTTCAGGCACGCCGTTTCTAATCAATACCAGAAAATATCACGGGCTTTTGACGGCCTCCTTTAACCCGCCCACTGACAGGTTTTTGATGCTTTCAAAAATTGAGGAGGAAATATCGACCGCCACGGAGGAATTCTTTCTCGCCTCAAATCTCTACTCCAAAGGCGAAGTGATACAGCCTGCCGGCTATCGTTATCTCGAATCTTTCGAACTTTGCCCAGATCCCGTCATAACTTACCGCGTCGAAGGAAAAAGCTTCAACGCTCTCGTCACCAAAAAAATATTCATGCCCTATGAAACGAATTCCGTAGTCATAAAATACGAGATCAAAGCCTGCAGCGGCCCTTTCACTATAAAACTATACCCGCTGGTCACGTGCCGGGATTTTCACGGCAACACGGACGCTTCGGCCCCCGGCTTCGTGCACGAAATATCCCGTTCGAACCTGGAAATGAGCTTTATTTTCAGGTCCGCTACCTTCGGCGATAAAAAACTCAGGATCTTTTCAGACCGCGCCGCGGCGAAACAGAATGAAAACTGGAGCAGAGGCTTTTTTCTGGCCCGCGAGGCGTCCAGGGGCGAAAATCCCGACGAAGACCTCCTCTGTCCCGGCCGGTTCACTTTAAAAGCGAAAGAAAACGATATTTTTTATATCGCGGCTTCCGCAGATGAGCTTCCTTTTAAAGGCAGTTTCGCCTCCATCGAAAAGAAAAATTCAGCGAGATGCGAGCAGATTTTAAAATTCGCGGGCGCCCGATCGGAGTTCATAAAAAAACTTGCATATAGCGCGGATTCCTTCATAGTCGAAAGAAGATCGACCGGAAAAAAAACCGTGATAGCTGGTTACCACTGGTTCACCGACTGGGGCCGGGACACGATGATAGCCCTTACGGGACTGACCCTTGTCACCGGCCGTTTTGACGTATGCCGCGACATTCTTCTGACGTTCTCTGAAAATATATCGCACGGCATAATCCCGAACAGGTTTCCCGACCGTTCCACGGACACCCCTGAATATAACACGGTTGACGCTTCGCTGTGGTTCTTCTACGCGGTCTATAAATACTACCTTTACACGCGAGAAACCGCCTTCGTCGAAAAACTTCTTCCGGCGATGAGGTCCATAATTAAAAGTTATTCTCAGGGGACGCTGTTCAATATCCGCATGGATCCGGCCGATTTCCTTATATCGCACGGCGAAAAAGGGTATCAACTTACATGGATGGACGCCAAAATCGGCGATCACGTCATTACGCCGCGCGCCGGAAAAGCCGTAGAAATAAATGCTCTGTGGTATAACGCTCTTTTATGCCTGCGATTTTTCGAGCTGGAAACGTCGTCGGGCCGGCATGATGAAAATTCAGCCATTATACAAGGATTTAAAGACAATTTCACGCGACGGTTTTCAAACCCTGCCGGCGGGCTTTACGACATAGTCGACGAACTCGATGACGCCGGCGCTTTAAAAGGGCGGGTTTCAACTAAAATAAGGCCGAATCAGATATTCGCCGCGGCCCTTCCATTCACGGCGCTTGGCGAAAAAGAAGCTTTGAGCGTGGTTTCGACGGTCGAAAAAAACCTGTTAACTCCTTTCGGGCTGCGCTCGCTGGCGCCTTCCGATCCGGAATATACCGCTAAATACGAGGGAACGAGGCTCGAACGCGACGCTGCTTACCACCAGGGTACCGTCTGGGCCTATCTCATTGGTCCGTTCATAACCGCGAAACTTCGCGCGGAAAAATACGGCGAAACATCTCTTGATTTCTGCCGCGGAGCGCTTCAAAATTTCGAGCGTCATTTAAACGAAGCGGGAATATTTTCGGTTTCGGAAATTTTTGACGGAGATTCGCCGCACAGGCCTCACGGATGTATAAGCCAGGCATGGAGCGTCGCGGAAATATTAAGGGCCGCTCATGAAGATATCGAAGGAAATATGCGGCCGCAAAACTTCGATCAGTAGATGCGCGGCGGAAGCAGCTCGTTCATTCCGGTGACCTTCCAAACGCCCGAGTCATTTTTAGTCACCATCACAAGTTCTTCGACGACGGTATCGACGTTATACGAAAACGGGGATATGGCCTTGTAGCGTTTGCGAAGCTTCATTGTGACTTTAGCGGTATGCGCGCTTATCAATATATAAGTATCATTGAATTCATAGCCTATCGATTCTATCTTTTCAAAGAAGTCCTTATAATCGTATAAAAGCCCGCGATAAGTAATCTGGAGCGCGGTATTGATCTTATCCGGAAAATTTATTTTCTCATCGAAGCAATTCATGAGCGCGTTCAGATCGCGCTTGTTGAGACAATCGCAGTAATTTTTCAAAAGCTCCTTAATTGGGTCCTCGTCGGAATAGTTGTTTCCTACGCAGAAGACGTCGTTCTCCTTTTGAATGCAGCCGCTGCTCATTATGACCAAAAGAACGGCCATGGCTATGAATATATGTGACGTGGCGAGCATTTTCTTCATTTCTTGCTCTTTACCCTGCTATCCTTCTTATTTAAAAAAATCGATATTTTATTATTCCCGGGTATCAGTTTCACGGTCTGAAAAACCCTTTCATACCCTTCGGCGCTGCATCTTAAAAGCTGCTTCCCGGATCTGGGCACGCGAAATTCAAAATTACCTTCTTCATCCGTCAAAACTCTCATCCCGGCGATGTCGACAAGAGCGTCCCTTATCGGCTCATGGGTCGATTTTTCCGCCACGATTCCGCGTATCGCGGAATGTATCGTATGCCTTTCAAGCATCACGGCCAAAGGGCCGGATTCCGCTTTTTCTTTTTTTATTTTTTCATTATAAGGAAAATAACCGTTCGCGGCCGCGGATATCTCAAAGTCTCCAAAGTTCTCCATACACTCAAAATAGCCTTCATTATTGGTTAAAAGTATCTGCCGGTTTATTCTGATTTCCGCTTTTTTTATGGTTTCGGTCGTAACCCTGTCTTTAACGATTCCGCATATTCTGAGATTCTTTTCGCGGGGCGCAAGCTCCACGTTCTTATATTTTATATATTCGTGATTTAATATATTTTTGAAATTCACTTCAAAAGTCGCGTCATAATAACCCGCTTTTTTAAATACGACTGAATTATCGCCGGGCATAAGATATATTCTGTATTCCCCGTTTCCGCTTAGAACCGGATCCAGCGGCTCGCCGTTATTGATTATAACGACGCCGCTTGTAAGCGTGGCTCCAGTTTTTTGCGATGTCACGACGCCCGTGAGTATAAGGCTTTGCGACGCGACGCATAAACGCACTTCCGCTCCGGACGAAAAAATGCTCGAAAATACGAATATTAATAAAATCGAAAACGAAAGTTTGGTTTTACGTTTCATTATATCTTGATATCGGCATTAATTTATGATATAATTAGGCTTTTATAAGCTTATATTAATTTGATTCCAGGAATTTTGTGGAGGAAAATATTAAATGATCTCAGAAATATCGAAGTCCGGCTTTATTAACTTACTGAAACGCACGGCTAAAATTTCTTTAATATTGGCTTTTTCACTCTTGCCTCAAGTATCGCAGGCCGGATCCGCTATCGCGCCTCAGACCGCCGAACCGGCCGCCGAATCAACGGTTAAACCTTTCAGCGAGTCCGAGAAAAAAGCGGCGGCGAACATAATAAACGAGTTTCTCGATTCCATTGCGGCCGGCAATAACAATTATGAAAAATTAATATCGACGGAAGTTACCGAAATAGACCTTCATAATAATTACTTCATCGACGGCTACATATTAAAAAACTATAAGCGCGCCGTTGAAATAAACCCTTCAGGCGACGCGATCTGCACATATACCGGAGACGGCGAGACGATCCGCCAGGAATTCAACATTATCCGCGACACGCCTCAAGCGCTTAAGATAAATTCAATCTCGGAAAAACGCTATCAGAAGATGAATGATAAACGCCGCAAGTGCTACCTTAACACCCGCGCGGTCTATAAGGTGGCCAGCCTTCTGAATAATTTTTACGAGGACATGCAGGCCCCGGCCGGCGTTAATTTCGAAACGCTCAAATCGAAAAAACTTTTAAAGGATATCCCTAAATGCCCCGAAGACGGAGAAATAAAGCTCGCGCTTGTGCGCGGAACGGATTCAGCGAATCTTGAAGTTATAGCAAGCTGCTCACGTCACGGCGACTTTTACGAGATATATAAACTCGACGACCGCATAGCTTTAGATTACGAAAAATATAACAGGGACGTCGACGCGGAAGAAGCGCCGATACTCGAAAAACTCGCAGGCGAAGCATATTTTCAGTCGCTTAAGCTTGCGCCCGCCGAAAACGCTTTTTACGCGGCTCTTGAAAAAAAAGATACTGCGGCGATGCAGGAAGCTATGAAACAGGCATTAAAAATCGACAATAAACTCGCCAATATGTATCTTACAATTATAAGATCGCTGCGGCAGGCCGGAAATGAAAAAGCCGCCCGCGAAGCGTATGAAACGGCTATTAAAGTTTATCCGAAATGGACCGCTCTCAAAGAAAGCCTTACAGAAAAACTTCAGAAGTCCGACGAAGACGAGGAAATGCCCATTCAATAAAATTCACGCTAAAATATCGTAACAGGTCTTGTTTTAAAAAGTTATCGCCCATGCCGGGCGCACCTATAAAAAAAACGGCCCCGCGAAATCGCAAGGGACCGTTTTTTTATTTTATGTCACCGTCAGGTTCAAGCTTGCTAGCTTTCCTGTTCGGGTATAATGGAAGGTTTAATCAGAATTATCAACTGTTGAGTGTCCTCGCTGACCTTCTTGCTGGAGAATAAAGTCTTAAGCAGCGGTATGTTTCCAAGAACCGGGAAATTCGTCTGTCCGGTAGTACTGCTTTCCTTGATAAGACCGCCGATAAGGATCTCTTCGCCGTCCTTAACGCGTACGACTGTGTTAGCGAGTCTTCTGCCGATGAGAGGCAATTTATTCGTAGCGTCATCGTATTTTTCAAGGTAACTTACTTCAGGGGCTATTTCAGCTGTAATCCAGCCTTCATCGTTGATCTGAGGCGTTACCGTAAGTTTTATACCTACATCTTTTTCTCCGGCACCCTGATCGCCGCCGGTATAGTACGCGATTTTCTGACCGACTTCTATGCTGGCCTTCTGGCCGTTCAAAGTGGCGATTTTCGGATTACTTAAAAGTTTTCCATTGCCGCTTGTTTCAAGAGCGTGAAGAGTAGCTTCAAAGAACATAGGGCCTCTGTAAAAATCTCCCAGACTGAATACGTCGCCCTGACCGCCGACCGCTAAACTGTTAAGTTCTGGTCTGTATGAAGATGAATTTGCGCTTTTAGCCTGTACTTCCGTGATGGCGCCGATCTTTCCGGTCGAACTTGACTTGCCTTCCGAATATGTTCCAGCGCCCCATCCCCACTGCATTCCGATATCGTGCGCGCCGCTCGTTAAAACTTCTACTATCTTAGCCTCTAAAAGGACCTGATGGACCTTGACGTCAAGCTGCTTAACAAGATCTGATATCTGGTCGAGCTGTTCTTTAGTTCCCTGAACGACTATAGCGTTTATACGTTTGTCAACGGCTACTTTAATAGGAGTTCCCGTCGTCGATTTATAAACTTCCGATATGGTCTTCTGAACGTCTTCAGGCTTAGCGAAATTAAGTTTATAGTTTCTGGTGGTGTTCCTGTCAAAACCTTCCGCAAGCGCTTTTGCCTGGCCGATAACGAAGGTGTTTCCTTCTTTTCTAACCGCGAGATTGTTCGTCTTTGCGATAAGCTGAAGGGCAGTTTCATAATATACGTCCTTTAGCGAGAAAACAACTTTGCCCGAAACGGACCTGTCGCAGAGAATGTTAACGCCGGCCTGCTTGGCTATCGTTTTGACGACCTGCCTGATATCCTCTCCGCCGCCCTGAGTACTCATTGAAATATATTCATTAGAGCTTCCTCCGCCGCCGCCTGCTGCGGGTGCCTGCGCATTCGCGGCCTGCGCATTGAATAAAGATGCCGCTACCCAAAAAACAAAAATTGCAAACATAAATCCGGGAGCGAGTTTCACTCTTCCTTTTTTCAGCGGCCTGCAACTTTTAACTCTGTGGTTCATAAGATACCTCCTCGATTCTTCGACTATTACTTTAAATGTTGTTTTTAAAACAAAAAGATTTAAATGTAAAATCCTTTTAACATGCTACGACAATATATCGATTATTTTTTGAAAAGTTTAATATCTAAATTGTAAAAAAACATATTTTATTTCCAGACAACGACAAACTTTTTTTAAAGGCCCTGAAGAAATATGTCTCTTTCTTTTTGAACGCGGGAATCGAATATCTTAACCTTGGAATCGGTAACTTCCAATATTTTGAAAAGCCCCGAATCTTCCTGCTCGCCAGCCGCCATTTCATAAGTTTTGTTGTTAAGCGAAAGTACCGCTATCTTCTTAGCGTCCGAACCGCAGATAAACGTTACTTTCAAAGGAAGGGGCGGAACCTGAACTTCCGTCTTCTTCGCGACATTCTGCTGCTGCGACACAGGAGGTGCGACCGGCGGAGGAGGCATTACAAGCGGTTTAAAAGGATCCTTCGGGTCCTTGCTTTTATCCTTGGGCGAATACTCGACTAAAGGTTCCTCTTCGCCTGCCGCGGGAGCAGCTGCGGTCGTTGCCGCAGGAGTTGCAGCGGCCGCGTCAGGCGTTGCGGGAGCAGTTGCTGCAGCGTCGGGCGCGGCAGCGGGAGTAGTTGCTGCAGCGTCGGCAGGCGGTGCTGCATCAGGCGCCGCAGGAGCCGCATCAGGCGCGGCAGGCGGTGCATCCTGAGAATAAGCCGCTTCCCACGATACAAATACAGCGGCGAAAATTATAAGCGTAAACACAATGGCCGTCAGACCAATTTTATTTTCATATTTTTTTAACATTTTACAGACCACCTCCGGCGTCATTGAGAACGAACGACTTAACATTAAGCGACATATTTATTTCAACCTTGTTCGAACCCTCACGGCCTATAAACGGCTGAAGCTGCAATGTTCCCGCGTTAACGTTAAAAAGCTTCATATGTTCAAGTTTTCTAAGGTACTTCCCGAGGTCATGATAAGTTCCAACTATTTGAAGCTCGATCGGAATTTCCGAATATCCTTCATAAGGCACCAGGTTTTCGATCTTGATCTCGTTGAACTTCACCTTGGTGTCAAGGGCTGCCTGCTCGGTTTCTTTAAGCATTTTTGGAACGTCAACCTTTATCTGTATCTTTTTCTTCAGTTTTTCAAATTCTTCCTTGATCTCAGCAAGTTCGGCATTTTTCCTTTTAAGGTCCTCTTCAACGCGACCGACGTTATCTATCGCTTTTTGAAGGCTTTCTATCGTAGCGTTTTTGTCCTCGACCTGCATTTCATATTCTTTGTAATTCACGAAATACCAAACACCGATCATGGAAGCGGCTATTATAACGAAAAGAACGAATATCATTACTTTTGTGTTGTTCATTTGTTTCCACCTCCGGTTGCATTACCGTCTGCCGGCGCGGCTGTGCCTCCGCCCGAGGGAGCGGCTGTACCTCCGCCTGAGGGAGCGGCTGCGCCTCCGCCCGTCGACGTTGTTCCGGCATCGGAACCGCTGTCACTTCCGCCGCCGCTCTTCTTGGTCCTGTCGATCTTTGCGGAAAGCGAGAACTGATATACGTCCTGACCATGCATCTGGGTTTTCTGCGAAGTTGAAAGATAAACATTGGATATGTAGAAGCAATCGGTCATATTTTCGATGAATTTGGCTATGGAAGTCATTATCTTCTGGCCTTCCTGTTTTTTCTGATCGACGTTCGGATCGCTTCTTGCGACGCCCTGCATCAGGATCTTGCTGTCGCCTTCGCACTGGAAGCTCTTAAGCCACACCGTGTCCTTCGGAACGAGAACCGTAAGATCCTCGAACACGCTGCTCCACGGCACCATGTCGGAACCGATGAGTCTTTTTATGAGGTTGACCTGCTGGCGGTAAAGGTTAATCTGCTGATCAATAGCGGATAACTTTTCCTGCTTATCGGCGAGGACCTGTTTTTTCTTGTTTTCAAGCTGTTTTATCTTTTCCTGAAGTTCCTGAAGATGCGTCTGGAAATTTTCTTCCTGAATGACCCATAAATAATATCCAAGAGCCGCCAGTATTATAACGCCAAGTATAGTCCCGATAGGAACCTTTGGCAGCTGCATTCGCTTTTTTTGCGGGAGTAGATTTATTTTGATCATAAATTATATCACCTCGCGTAGGGCGAGACCTATCGCCGCAGTAAGTTCGAGCAGATGATCGTTCAGCTGGTCAGCGTTAGCGACATTAGCCGCTATACCATTCATTGGATTGGCTTTTTCAACCTCTATGCCAAGCTCGTTGGCAAGGAAAACATCGAGGTTTTTAAGTTTCGCCGTACCGCCCGAAAGCAGTATCCTATTGATGGTTTGTTCGCGATGCTGTGCCTTGTAATAATCAAAGGAGCGTCTGATTTCCGAGGCAAGTTCCTCAATTATACTTCTTACGACCTCTGAAACGTCATTGTTTTCGCCACCCTCATCGGTCGATACAACGACCTCTTCCGTTTTTATATTCTCAGCCTGCGCAAAGTCCAGTTTCAAAACATTCATGATGGCGTTAGTTATGTTATTTCCAGCGATCAAAATATTACGCGTGAATTTGAGAACGCCTTCCTTTATTATGTTAATATTCGTTGAACTCGCGCCTATATCGATTATCGCCGTAACTTCCTCGGGCCTTATCGATTTTTCAAGCGCGTTTATTATGGCTATGTTGTCGACGTCGACAACTTGTGGCGTAATGCTGGCATTTTTGAGCGAACCCAGAAAGTTCTTCAGAAGCTCCTTCTGCGCGCACACTAAAAGTATGAAATGCTGAGCAATACCGTCTTCCTCGACCTGAGAAAGTTTATAAAAACTCAGGTTCATTTCATCGAGCGCGTAAGGCACGTATTGTTCCGCCTCATACTTGACGGCTTCTTCAAGTTCGTTATCGGCCATCATCGGAACCTTTATGAAACGCGAAATGATATTCTGATTTGAAAGACACGTAACGACATTGTTGGGCTTGATCTTCGAGGATTTGAAAAGATCCTTTATTACCTCAGAGACCGCGTTGGTATCCACTATCTGTCCATCGGACGCGGCGGAACCCTGCGGAAGCTGAGCAATGCCGAAACTTAAAATCTGGGGGTCACCCGCCCCTTTCTTTAGCTGTACCATCTTTATCGAATATGTTCCGATATCGAGGCCAATCGCTGATTTTGATGAACCAAAACTAAACATCGCTCTTCACCTACTTTGATTTTTTATTAATTAGTTTATTAATATATTCTTTTAACATTAATTTCCCTTGTAAAATAATATTTTAATATATCCTTGTAATTTTTGCCTTCGGCCGCCATTTTTTTCGCTCCGTGCTGGCACATTCCCACTCCGTGGCCATGGCCGCTTCCGCTGAAAGTTACATATGAATTTTCAAGATTAGCCCGATTATAGGATGACTTTTCCTTTATTATGTCATCTATCTTTCTTACGCTCGAGGGCCTGAACTTTGATCTGCCGCCCTCTACGGCTACATTAAAATAATTTGATTTTATGTTAGAATTTCCGAATGCTTTTCTGATCACTTCCACCGAGCAGAAGACCGGACCCGACGGATCCTCGATCTCAACCGTGTAAAATCTTCCGGAACCGGTTCTATCTTCAGATTTTGAAGATATCACGCCTGTCAGGTTAAAGCCGGCCTGACGCATCTTGCTGACGAATTCCTTTTTACTGATACGGTATGTCCAGGCGACCCTTCCATCCGCCGAGCAATAATCGCATTTAATCACTTTCAGATATTTCTTCGAAGACGCTCCGGGCCATGCTTCTTCAACCGATTCTGTCTGCCCGCCGCAAGCGGAACAATAATAGGAGTTTATCAATTTTCCCTTATATTCTATGACCGCGCCTTCGGTTTGTTCGACAGCCCTGTTCGTCTTTTCAGTTTCATGAGCGACACCCTTATAAACCTGACAGCAAGTGCTGTTACACACATCATAACCTAGCGATTTGTGCTTCCCGGAAGTCGTCAAGGCGTAAGTTCTGGCCACTACGGCCTGCGCCTTTAAAGCTTCGATATCCGATTCCGGCTCCATTTCACATGAAAGAAGGCCTTTGAGATAATCCTCCATAGTCACGTTGTTTATTACATATATCGAGCCTCTTATTATTATTATGTCAAAATCGCCGCGATAAGGCGCTCCATTTATCTTCACGAAAGAGTTTTTTTTAGGGTAAATCTTGAATTTTGAAGCCCCCGTCGCGATGCCTCCAACTTTTAACGCTTGTTTGCCGCGCGAATCCTTATAAGTCTCCAGTTTGAGAGTGAAATTCTGAGCTATCCTGTTTTTTTTCAGAACGTTCGAATATTCCTTCGAACTTGAATAATCAACGTTGCTAAGGGTTATCGACGACGACGCCTTTACAATCCCGACCTTAAGGCTCGGTATGGACTTAGCCCAAGCATCGCCGGCGAAGACTAAAAGACATGTAAAAACTAACATTATAAATAATGAATATGAAAAATATTTTTTCATATTTCACATATCGGCTTTTATTAAAAATTAATAATAATATTAATAATAAAGCCTGATAAATTTTAATATTTCAAAGAACTTTCTCTAGAACAGCTCGCTTTGCGAAGCGCCTCCGTTGAAATCACGTTTTTTATTGTACGGTATTTTCAGATGCTCGTATGCGAGCCGCGTCGCCACCCTGCCGCGAGGAGTTCGCTGTATAAACCCTAATTTTATAAGGTACGGTTCATAAACGTCATATATGGTGTCCGAATCCTCGCCAACCGAAACGGCGATAGTGTCTCCTGAAACAGGTCCTCCGTCATATTTTTCGATTATCGTCGTCAATATCCTGTTGTCGATGGCGTCAAGACCGAGCTTGTCAATTTCAAGCATGGAAAGCGATTGATCGGCTATCGCCGAATCTATAACGCCGTTATGCCTGACCTCGGCAAAATCCCGGACCCTTTTCAATATCCTTGTAGCTATTCGCGGCGTTCCGCGCGAACGCCTGGCTATTTCAAAAGCACCATCGTCTGTGATCTTCACTTTAAGCAGCTCGGCGGCGTTCTTTATTATATCGACGAGGTCCTCTGGTTCATAGTAATCAATGAAAAGAACCACGCCGAATCTGTCGCGCAGCGGTGCGCTGATCATACCCTGGCGGGTCGTAGCTCCGATAAGCGTGAACGGCGGAAGATCAAGCCTTATAGTTTTCGCTGAAGGCCCCTTTCCTAAAATTATGTCGAGTTTGAAATCTTCAAGCGCGGGATAGAGTATCTCTTCGACCGTATGGTTGATACGGTGTATTTCGTCCACGAAAAGCACCGATCCCTGACCTATATTAGTAAGTATAGCAGCCAGATCACCCTGGCGTTCTAGTATCGGGCCCGAAGTCGTAGTAATGGAAACTTCCATTTCAGATGCGATAATATTGGCGAGCGTCGTCTTTCCGACACCCGGAGGGCCGCACAAAAGGACATGATCAAGCACGTCACCGCGTTTTTTAGCGGCCTGCATATATATCTTTAATTTCTCCTTGATCTTTTTTTGCCCGATGAACTTATCGAGCGTTCGCGGCCTTATGTCGGTATGTTTATCATTGGCCTGAAATTCAGGGTTTAAGATGTGTTCAAAATTTTCGTCTGAGCTTATAGCCATCGGATTCACCGCTTATCTTTTTTTTAACGCCTGTTTTATTATTTCTTCCGTAGTAATAGGGCCCGCGTCTCTGCCTTTTAAAATTCCGTCCAGCATTTTGTCGATCTCGGCGTAACCGAAGCCGAGGGAACCAAGCGCGAGCCTGGCTTCCGCGAATGGCGAAGGCGCCGCCCCGGAAGATGAGGCCAAAGATTCATAGGACGCGTCTTTTGAAGCGGAGTGAAGCTTCGACATTTTATCTTTCAATTCGAGTATGATCCTTTTTGCGGTCTTACTGCCGATTCCCGAGACCTGAGTAAGACATTTTTCGTCTTCACGCAATATCGCCTCGATAAGACGCGGGATAGGAACGGTATTCATTATGTTGTAAGCCGTTTTAGGGCCGACCGCAGGAACGGAAGTGAGTGTATTGAAAAAATTTTTTTCTTCGCGCGAAAGAAAGCCGAAAAGAAAAAACGCGTCCTCACGGACTATGAAATTAGTATATACGTTGACTTCTCCGTCTATCTCCGGAAGTTTGGAATAAGATGATGAGAGGAATATTATTTCGTAAGCTATGCCGGAAGCCTCCACGATGATTGCTTCCTTCTGCTTTTCCAGTAGTTTGCCTTTTATTGAGTAAATCATAATGTGCACCGCTGAATATATTATTTTATAATAACACAATGAAAAGACAAAGAATAACTTGTCTTTTCATCGAAACCTGCATTTTCTTTTTTCGGGCGCGAAGCAGTGAAAAACAACCGGCCGCTCTATAATAGTTTAATGACTGATCGCTTTAACTGCTAAACTTGTAATTTTAAGGAATGGAGCGGTCTGTATATGACATATCGCGCATGCTATGGCATCTGCTACGTCGTCTGGCTTCGGGGGTTTTTCGAGTCCCATGAGAACCTTTACCATCTGCTGCACCTGCTCTTTCGGAGCGGCGCCGTTCCCGGTTATGGCGCTTTTTATCTGTTGCGGCGTATATTCAAATATGTTAAGGCCACATTCGTAAGCCGAAAGCATTACAACGCCACGCGACTCGCCGACCGAAACCGCCGTATTGACATTGCGGTTTATGAAGAGCCTTTCTATTGAAAGCGACTCGGGCTTAAAGCTAGCTATAAGCCCGACAACGCCTTCTTTAATTCTTTTAAGCCTTTCGACCGCGAGAACGGTTTTATCCTTTTCCCGGGTATCGAAAATACCGGCCGTTATCAACCGGAGCTTTGATCCCGAGCTTTCCACGACGGAAAATCCGCATCGGTGGGTTCCGGGATCAATTCCCATGACTATCAAGCCATGGCCTCCTGCATAGTTTTCTCGTCCATATCGTAATTTGAATATACGTTCTGAACGTCATCGTATTCTTCAAGCGCATCTATAAGCTTGAGCATTTTTCTGGCGTCGTCGCCGGCAACCATTACGCTCGTATCCGAAACCTTGCTGACCTCCGCGCTCTGAACTTCAAGGCCGGCTTTTTCGATCGCCGTTCTTATAGGTTCAAGAGTGTTAGGTTCGCCTGTTACCTCGAATATATCCTCGTCCTGCTTGACATCGTCCGCGCCTGCGTCCAATACTATTTCCATGAGTTTATCTTCGGTAACCTTTTCCGCGCTGACGATAACGACGGCTTTTTTCTTGAACATGTAGCTAACGGCGCCGGCTTCGGCCATTTTTCCGCCGTTTCTATCGATGATGTAACGCACTTCGGCGACGGCCTTGTTCTTGTTATCGGTAAGAACGTCGATGATTATTGCCGTTCCGCCAGGACCGTATGCTTCGTAAGTGAGTTCGTCATAATTGACGCCCGGGAGTTCGCCGGTTCCACGCATTATCGCGTTCTTAACCGTACTCTGAGGCATATTTACTTCTTTAGCTTTCTGCATGGCAGTTCTCAGCGAAGCGTTAAGGCCCGGGTCTCCGCCGCCGTTCTTAGCGGCCATTACGAGGTCCTTGATGACCTTCGTGAAAACTTTTCCTTTAATAGCGTCTGTTTTGGCTTTTACGTGTTTAACTTTTGCCCATCTGTTGTGTCCTGACATTTATGTGTTTCCTCCCCTTATGTAGTTAGAGTTTTAATATTTCGCTCAAGATAAAAATTTGTTATATTTTATCATAAATTTTAGCAATTATCAAGTAAAATTAGTTTATAGCAATTAATAGTTAGCTGATCGTCACATATTAGCTCTGCTGTTTTGAAGCTTGGAAAGAAAGATCGGGTCGTTGCCGATGTAGGAAGGCTGGCCGGTAGCTTCTGTAACATTGAGCCACAAGGTACTTTCAGGATCTATTATCTTGCGCATCTGCGTCGCTATCGATATCGGAACATGAGAGAAATGATTATTCCATATTCCGACTATAAGGTCGGTTTTCCCGGCCATTCCCGCATGAACGGCGTTCTGGGCCAGCTGGTTGCAGAATATGGCGTCTGAGGGTATCGGCGGGGCTGAACGGATGATATAGCTGGGGTCTATATACTTTAAATTCACCTTGAAATTTATGGATTTAAAATATTCGCTGATGCGCTCCTTTAAATAAACGCCGATATCGCCGAGCTTAATATTACCGGATGAATCTTTTCCGCGTGATTCGGCCGATCCGAAAAAGTTCTGGCCCGCTCCTTCCGCGATAACGATAACGGCATGGCGGCGGTCTTCGAGCCTTTTTTTCAGGATATTGAAAAGTCCGTATTTACCTTCGAGGTCGAACGGTATTTCAGGGACCAGGACATAATTTACATCCTGCGACGCAAGCGCGGCGTTAGCCGCTATATATCCGGAATCGCGGCCCATAAGGCGCACGATGCCGATTCCGTTAAGAGCGTCCTTGGCTTCGGTATGAGCCGATTTTATCGAGTCTACGGCGATAGAAAAAGCGGTCTCGAAACCGAATGTCCTCTCGACGTAGTTTATATCGTTATCTATCGTTTTTGGAACGCCTATGACGGAAATGTTAAGGCCGCGGTTCAATATTTCCTCGGCGATAAGATGCGCGGCGCGAAGCGTGCCGTCGCCGCCTATGCAAAATAAGACCGATATTCCGAAATTCATAAGCCTGTCAACCATTTTATTGACGTCCTGATGTCCGCGGGAAGAGCCGAGTATAGAACCGCCTTTCAGATGTATATCCTCGACCATTTCCGACGTCAGATTCAAGGGATCGAAACCCGAATCCTTTACGAGACCTAAATAACCGTACCTGAAGCCGTAAATGGAACGGCAGCCGTAACGGTAGCCAAGCTCCATGACGATGCTGCGGATAACGCTGTTAATGCCTGGGCAGAGCCCGCCGCATGACACGATGCCGCACTTTATCTTCTGCGGATCGAAAAATATTTTTTCGCGTGGACCGGCGGCCTCGAAAGTAATCAAATTCGAGCAGTTTTCATCGGCCGATTGTTTGCCGATCTTTTTTGCGGATATCTCATATAGGAACCTCTCGTCGTCCTCGACGAAATTTGAAACCAGATCGTCATCAGTCTTCGACAGGGGAAGCGGCGACTGAATATTACGAACGCCTAGATTCTTGACGAGAAGGTCTTTTTGCGTTATCATTTTCTAACCTCCTGATTTATGTATGTGTCAAACGAGCGTAAGACTTTTACTGACTTTGTAAGCGGAACCGTTCTTTATGACGAATTCAACCAGATTGGTTCCGTAACAATACGGCAAATAGTTATACGACATTCCTTCTAAAACCACCATGTCGGCGTACTTTCCGACCTCTATAGATCCCCTCTCCCGCGCGACGCCTATCGCGTGAGCGGAGTTGATGGTAGCCATATTTATCGCGGCGGCCGGAGGAGTCCTCATAAGAAGCACTGCCTGATTTATCGCAGTTTGCATGGAAAGACACATGTTCGAACCGGGATTTGCGTCAGTCGCAAGGGCCATCGGCACGCCGATCTTCATCAAGCGGTCGAAACTCAAGTATGAAGAAGAAAGAAGGCTGTACAGGGTTCCCGGAAGGCAGACCGCCACAACTCCTTTATCGCGCATCGCGGCAAGGCCTTCATCGCTCGCCATCAAAAGATGATCGGCGGATATCGCTCCCATTTCAGCCGCAAGCCTGGCGCCGCCGCATTCCGTTATCTCGTCGGCGTGCACTTTCGGAATAAGCCCGCATTTCTTTCCGGCTTCAAGTATGTTCCGGCCTTCTTCCACGGTAAAAACTCCGGCCTCGACAAAAACATCGTTAAATTTCGCGAGCTTTTTTTCCGCGACGTATGGAATGATTTTATTTATAATCGCGCTGATGTAGCCTTCACGGTCATTCTTATATTCGGGAGGAATCGCGTGAGCCCCCATGTATGTTGGAACTATAGTGAAGTTAGGCTGTTTTGAAAGCTTGTTTATGACGTTCAAGGACTTGATCTCATTTTCGTGGTCGAGCCCGTACCCGGACTTTATTTCCATCGAGGTCGTGCCGTGCATAAGGGCAAGTTCGACGCGCCGGTGGGTCTCGCGATATAATTCGTCCTCGGTGCTCATTCTGATATTTTTAAGGGTGTTCAATATTCCGCCGCCGGCGTTCAATATTTCAAGATAACTTTTCCCGGCGACGCGCATGGCGAACTCGGTTTCACGGCTGCCCGAAAAAAGCATATGCGTATGGGGATCCACAAAACCAGGCATAACGGTCTTTCCGCGAAGCGATAACTCGCGTTCAATTTTAATGGCGCGGCCTTTCGATTTAATGTAATCATCAACCGCCTTCGTTGTTCCGACCATTTTTATTTTTTCGCCTTCGACAAGCACTGCGCCGTCAGCGATCTCATGAACGTCTAAAAGCTCGCCGCCTGATTTCGGCTTCCCGTTTTTATTAGAGCATGTAACAAGCTGCTGTATATTTTTCAATAAAAGAGCATATTTTTCTTCCATATGACGATCACCTTTTCCATCTTGTTATAAATACTTGCTAATGATAACATTTTAAACCTTCAATTTCAATATTTTTTTATGTTTTAAAACCTTTTTTGAGGCTTCGGCCATTGTTGATTTTTTTTCCTTGTTATGATAAAATAATGCCGTTCATAAAAATTTGAGCGGAGGAAAAATGAAAATAAATAAATTAGCGCTTGTTCTGGCGGCCGTGATTTTTTTTAATACGGGATTTAATAATATCGCCGGGGCCGCGGACACTTCCGAAACTTCTATAAAAGAAGCGGCTGTGGTTAAAAGCACCGCGGAAACCGCGATTTCCGGCAAGAACGATAAGGAAGGAAAAAAAGCCGCTGCTGATTCTCTGAAATCCATTAAGTGGTATGAATACCTGACTGAAGCATTAAAACTAGCCCGTGAAAATAATAAACCGATAATGGTCGACGCATATACCGAATGGTGCGGCTGGTGCAAAAAAATGGACAAGGAAACATTTTCAGACCAGTCCGTCATCGAACTTTCGTCTTCGTTTATCTGCCTGCGCGTAAACCCGGAAGAAGACGAAATGTTCTCCAACAAGTACACGGTCAAAGACTTTCCAAGCGTCATTTTTTTAAAGCCGGACGGAACCGAAATCACCCGCCAGGTTGGTTTTAAAACGACGGATGACTTCTTAAAAATTTTAAAATCGGTCCTTGAAAAATCCAAATGACCTTTAATAACTTTAAAAAGAAATGGCTGGTAACTATATGAATAAAACTATCTTTTCCTGCGTTATTTCAATCTCTTCGGCCGCGCTTGCTTTTCTTTTGTTTTTAACCGCGGCGCGCGCCACCATGCCAGAGCTTAAAGTTCCGGATTGGGTAATGGTTTCATCCTCGTTCTCGAATCCGCCGGAATTAAATTCTATTTCAAACGCCGTCTGTGAAATTTCCGCCCCTCTTTTTGATATAGAAGGAAGCGTCACTTGCGTTATCGCCGATACCGTTAAAAACGCGGCGCCGGCATTAAGAAGCGGCTTTAAAATTAAAAAAGGCGAAAAGGCTGGGTTCCGCTTTCCGGTACAGTTCGTATCGGAATCCTTCGGCAAAACCATAACGCTCAAGGTCGGAATCGTTTTCCCTAAAAAAGAGCTTAAAAACTACATAAGTTCCATGAAAATCAACGCGGATGCTTCGTCCGAACTTTTGGAGCGGCTCGACAAAGCTTCTTCAAACTACGAAATAAATTCAACGCTCGATTTCGCGGTTACGGCCAGAGAGGGCTTCTCCGATTTTTCAGCCGGCATGTACCTTGGCTATTTAAAGGACGGCTACGTTATATCCGATGAAAACTACGGACCTGAATTCTCAAACATTACATCCATCCAGCAGAATATAATAAAATACAGGCAGTTTATGGCAACCGTAAGAAAAAGCGCGGAACTGAAAAAGTATCTTTCAACTCAGATGGACATGGTATCGGGCGAAGACAAATATCTCAGGCTTCTCCTGGCGGAAGCGGCCCACTACATGAAAAGCGAAGATTATAAAACGGCCGCCTTGAAATATGAGAACATTTTAAAAGAAGAAATTTTCAGCGTCCAGAACATCGAAACTCGCGAAATTTATATGAAAGCTTCCAACAACCTCGGCGT
Organism: uncultured bacterium; assembly: GCA_964545075.1. Classification (GTDB taxonomy): domain Bacteria; phylum Muiribacteriota; class UBA9980; order UBA9980; family UBA9980; genus DAOPXV01. Next base: position 14,450 of record CAZJFS010000003.1, on the reverse strand, counting down.
TTTACTTTTTAAAACTCCGGGCCGTGAAAAAGAAGGCCTCGATATTTTTTCACGCATCATCGAAGACTGCGCAAAATATTCCGACACCAGATCCCGCTATGCGCATTACAACATTGGAATATATCATAAATTGAATAAACGTGGAAAAGAAGCTGCCGATGAATTTCGGAAAGGCCTTATCATAAAACCTAACTTTACAGCATGTTCTTCTGAATTGAATTCGGACGTAAAGTGATTTTAGAATTTTTTTTCGAGCGTTGTTTGCGCGCCGGCGCCGGAACGGGATGTGCTTTTACCGTATAGAATATCTTCTTTCCCCCGGTCAGCAACAAGCCATTCCCCGATGCGATCTGATCGGTAAATTCTATTTGGATGTCTGAGCATACGCTTTCGGGAATTTTTATGAAAAGGGTCTGAAGCGCGTCGTTATATGTGTAACCGATATTTATCAGTTTTTCCTTTTTCAGATCGAAAGCAAAAACGTTATTTGATATAATAGTTTGTTTTTTCACGGCAGAACTGAATTTAACCGCTACCGTGTCGCCGCAGAATATTTCACTGTTATTTTCAGGCTTTATGGAAACTATATAAAAAGCGCTTGATAAATCCTGCTTCGGCGAAATGTTGCCACCCATTATAAAGCCGGCCATACCAAGTCCTGAAATGGCAAGAATAAAAAACAAAGTTTTAAATAAAAGCACGCCGATATGGCATGACTCCGGATTTTTTTTGACCACCTGTTTCATTAATCACCTGAAATTAAAAAATTATATCCTCCAATTCACTATTCGGAAATAAAATAAAAACATGAAGGCTTCACGCGTTTTTTTTACCGGCGGCCTTATATTAAAAGGAAATTATAAAATGATACCCGTAATTTCATTCGTAGGAAAGTCCAATGTAGGGAAAACCACTTTAATAGAGAAACTTATACCGATATTTTCGATGCGCGGCATCAGGGTCGGCACCATCAAACACCATATGCACGACTTCAATATGGATGTTCCCGGCAAGGACTCCTTCAGGCACCAGAAGGCCGGGGCCGTACAGACGGTTATTTCTTCACCCGAAAAAATAGCGTTCGTGGGCCATTCACGGCACGACCATAAAATAGATGAACTGTTGAAGTTTTTTGACGCCGCCGACATCATAATTACCGACGGTTATAAAGGAGAGGATAAACCCAAAATAGAAGTTTTCAGGCCTTCTCATTACGATACGCCGGTAACGCCTGAAGGCTCGGGACTTATAGCATACGCCACCGACAGAGCGGATTTCCCATTTCCCGTAAAAATCACTGTACTCGATTTGAACAAACCACAGGCCATAGCGGATTTTATAATTGAATATTTCAATATTTTCCCCAAAAATTAAAATTAATGGAGCGTGCTAATTATGAGTATTATCAAAAAAAACGGCGATACCGATATCGAAGTCGAACTTTCCATAAACGATAAAAACGTGCCTTTGAATGATTTTTCCGAACGCATAATCTCAAGGACCTTATACGGAATGATATCCGCTTTGAAAACCGCCCCGGCCAATGAAAGCGAAACAGAAAAGATCGAAATAATAATTAAAAAAAGGCGAAATTAAGAAAAAAAGCTAATTACCGATGCGGTCCGTTTCCTGCCCGGTCAATATTATCGCGTTGTCACCATGACAACCGCATTTGATTACGCCATTTTCGCCGATACCGTATTTTCCGTTATCGAGGCATTTAATGCCGGTTATGGAGTATTTAACGCTGATCGAAGTTCCACCGGCCAATGAATTTTCAACAATTTCCATCGTTACCGTACGATCTTCTTCGTCGTTTAAAACGATATACCCTTTTTCGCGTAATTTTGAGATATCGAAATTCGAACGATTCATCTGAAAATAGTTTTTCTTATTATAAGCCAGAACGGCGGCGTTCACTATTGAGGCTTTTATAGTGCAATCAGCGAAATTACAGATGGCCCTGATCTGCCTGGAACCGGAATAGCGGGCCGAGGTTTCATTTATAGCCTTCAAAAGTTTAATGAAGGTTTCCTGAGCATTCCTCTGTTCTCCCATTTTCTTATATATCAGAACGAGATTATAAAGAGATTTTATATCACGCCCGTCAAGTTCAAGAATCTTATGATAAATTTTTTCGTATTCCAAAAGCGATTCGTGAAGTTTTCCGGTGGAAAAATGCTCGGAAGCAATCTTCGAATGCCGCGTAACATAGCCTTTAACTTCCTCCACAAGATTTTTTCTTTCCTGCGAAGGTCGAACGTCGTTCGCAAGCGATATTTCGAGAACCTTAAGCTCTTCATGCGGAACTCTCTCTACTTCAACGGTTCCAGCGGCGGTCGGCTCGACGGAAGAAGTATCCTCAAGAAAGTCCTCGATCGAAAAATCTCCGGTAATGACGGATTCTTCAGGCTTCTTTTTTTTCTTTGGATCATCGATAACTATTTCTCTTATCGTCGAGGAACGCTTATTCCTTTCTTCCTCGATACGCCTGAGACGGTCTCTTTCTTCGGCCGCTTTTATTTCATCAACCCTTTTCTTTTCAAGCGCCTCTTCTTCCTTTATCTTTTTCTCAAGCTCGTTTTTTAATGAAAGAGCAACCTCGTTCGACGAATAAAAAAGAAGCGCGGCGTCAAGCGCGAGTTTGGCGTTGCGTGGATCTTTCTTCGTGTTGTATATGTACTTCGCAAATCCCAACCACTCGGAGAACTTCGCCGGATCGTATTCCTTTTTGCCGGCGGCCAAAAGTCCGGACGCCGTTTTTATCGAAAGATATGCTTCAGGGAGATCTTCCGAGGAATGAGCGGAAGGTTCGGAAGCCTCGGGGCCTTCAATGGCATGATCGACGGTCGTGAACTTTTTTTCCAGGTTAGCTTTAATTATATGAAGCATTTTTTCGCGCGCCGTCACGTTCACCATATACGAAAGCTGCTCATCGGCCGGATCCTGTTTTGCGGCGTTCGTCGCGCAAAATAGCGCGCCTTCGTAATCTCCTCGTTGAAAAGCGTCAACGGCGTTAGCGAACCAGCGTTTTGCGGCTCCGGAGCCGCCTTTATATTCCGGTATGGTAACCGAGAATTTCGCGACGGCGGGAATCCCGGCTTTTTCTTCAAGTATCTTAATATAAGCGAACGCCTCGGCGTTGTCAAAATCAAGCTCGCAGGCTTTTATCAATGCGTTATGAGCCGAAGCCGCGTCTTTTCTGTGTTCAAAAAGATATTTTCCCTTGAGATACCATTGCATGGAATCATATTTATCTTCTTCCGATACGGCCGCGAAAACTACGGCGGCGGAATATACAAGCAACGCGGTCATAATAAAAACAATGACCGGCATTCGCATCATATTTTTTTTAACGAAAAAACACATCATAAGAAATGAATATTCAATAAAACTGTTTGATCCGCGGACCTCCAACCATAAAGGGTATTGGCCCGCGGATTCATATTATTTTTAAAGAAGCTCGGCGGCGCGAGTAGCGAGAGCGCTGCGTTCACCCTTGGTAAGGCTTATATGCCCGGCGATCGTCTCCTGCTTGAATTTTTCGGAAATCGTCGAAAGTCCATTCGAAGATTCATCAAGATAATGGTTGTCGATCTGATAAGGATCTCCGGTCAATATTATTTTCGAGCCTTCGCCGGCCCTTGTCACAATGGTTTTAATCTCGTGAGTCGTAAGGTTTTGCGCCTCGTCTATAATGAAATATATGTTCGGCATCGAGCGCCCTCTTATGTATGTAAGAGCTTCGACCTCGATAAGGCCCTGATCGATGAAATACTTGTAATTGTCTTTTCCGCCGGCCGCCGACAGGAAATCGAGATTATCAGTTATAGGCTGCATCCAGTTCTCCAGCTTGTCGAGTTTTCCGCCGGGAAGGAAGCCTATATCTTTTCCCATGGGAACTATGGGACGGGCAACCAGAAGTTTTGCATATATGCGCTCGTCCACTACTTTTTGAAGCCCCGCCGCGAGCGCAAGAAGCGTTTTCCCGGTTCCAGCCTTGCCAACTAACGATACGAGCTTTATCTCGTCAGAGAGAAGAAGCTCTAAAGCAAATCGCTGCTCAAGATTTCGGGCGTTCAATCCCCATGGTTTCGCGCCTATATGATAAAGCGGTATCAGTTGATCAAATTGTTTGTAATATTTACAGAGAGCTGATTGACCGGTACTTTCCACCTTCAACAGAACGCACTGGTTCGGATAAAACTGAACATCAGGAAGCTTTATACGGCCGTCCTTGTAAAACTTTTCTATTACTTCCTTGGACACTGAAACTATTTCAAACCCTTTGAAAAGTTCATGAACGTTAACTTTATCGGATTCATAGTCTTCAGCGCGTATGCCTATCGCTTCGGCCTTTACACGGACATTTATATCTTTTGTTACCATGACCACGGGGCCTTTGGAACGGTCTAATTTCGAAAGTCCGAATGCCACGGAAAGTATCTTGTTATCAGGCTTATCGCGGGTAAAAGCGCTCGACATGCCTTCACAATCATGGTAATTCAGCTCGATCCTGATGATGCCGCCCTGATCGTTGACCTTTACGCCTTTTAATATATCGCCCTGAGCTCGCGCGGTGTCAAGGTGGCGCATGGCGCTTCTCGCATCCTGACCGGCCCCGTCCTGTCTTGATTTTAGAGTATCCAGCTCTTCCAATACCATCATTGGTATTACAATTTCATTTTCCTGAAATTTGTAGATGCAATTCGGGTCATGGACCAGCACATTGGTGTCAAGGACAAATGTTTTCATTTCATTCCTTCTTTCGTGAAGATTTTATTGCGTTTCCGCCGCGGTTATTAAAGTTTGTCGATTATGATCTCATACGCCGAGACGCCCCGGCTGACCTTTATTACGTCGTTATACACCTCTTTTTTGTTGTAGATGAGCAATATCGGATAACTGCCTTCGCGGACATTTTCGAATCTGAAACTGCCTTTATAATCGGTAACGGTAGTCTTCCCACCCATATAAACCTTTATCGGAGGGCATTCATAATCCTTGCGATCGAGTATTTTCACCCTCCCGAGAACCGTCGAATATTTAACGATACGAGTAAGCCTTATAACAAGATTCTGAGTTTTAGGCGTGATGGTTATATCCTTTTCCATTTTTTCAAAACCGTTCTTCTGTATCCTGATCTTCTTCTCGCCTATACCAAGATCGTTAATTTTAAAACTGCCCGCGTCATTAGTCTGAACGAATTTCTCACCCGATGACACTACCGCGTCTGAAACGGGTTCGTCGTTATCATCACATATCACGGTGCCGATGATATTTCCCGCGCTTTTTCCAAGATATATCGTTCCTTCTTCGTATTCGTTATTCTTATTGAGGGTCACGTTGATGATGCGGCGCGTTTCAAAGGTCATCTGAACGCTGTCCTGAAAGCTCAAAAAACCTTCGGCGGAAACATTCAATGAATATATGCCTTCGGGCTTGTTGATAAAATGAAAAAGTCCGTCGACGGCGGTATATGTCGTATCCGAAGGACCCGACGATTCCCCGCCTTCGTTTATGAGCGTCACCAGAGCCCCGGCCACCGGTTTTCCCGTAAAATCCCTTACATAGCCTGCTATCGGCAAAATCTGTTGAGCGTTAGACGGCATCGCGATAAAAAGATCGAGCGCCGCTATTATGAATAACGCGATAAAAAATGAAAATATCCGTTTGATGTTCATTCGGTCTTACGCTTCCTCGTATTCGATTATTTTTTTGATAATGAAATTCGTTTCTGCCGGCATTATATCGTCCGGAATATTCTGACCGTTGCTCAGATAAGTTATGGGTTTGCCGGTTTCAGCAGCCAGGCTGAACATCGGGCCCCACGTAGTAGATTCGTCGGTTTTTGTAAAAATAAGCCTGTCAAAATTTACCTTGCTGCCGAAGTTTTTCGTAATATCGAGCATGTCCCTGTATTTCGTGGTGGAAGATATTACAAGCAGCCTTTCTATGTTGACGTCCTTATCCGGATAGAGATATTTGTTCAGATCAAGCAGCTCCAGGTTGTTGCGCTGACTTCGGCCCGCCGTATCTATAAGAATTATATCGGCGTCCCTGTGGGTCTGAATGCATGGCATCAGGTCTGATTCCTTGTAAACGACTTCAGTCGGAATGCCGATGATATCGCCTAAAACACCAAGTTGCTGCGTCGCGGCTATTCTGTATGTATCGATCGTCAAAAAAACGACTTTCTTTTTCGATTTCAAAACCAGATTAGCGGCTATCTTCGCTAGAGTAGTCGTCTTTCCGACACCCGTCGTGCCTATGAATGCGAAGAGCTTGGGCAATTTTTCGGCTCCGTGTGAAACGTTATCCGCTATATTATCGGTGCTTATCGGACCGGATATTTTTATTATGCCGGCCATCTTCGCCCTTAAATGTTCCTTTATTATGTCCCAGTCTTCCTTGCTGGTTTCAGGTATCATCTGAAGCTCAGGCATTATCTTGTTTATTATATTTTCCGACAATTCGGAACGCTGAAGCAATTCAAAAGCCCTCTGAAGCTTTCCGGGATAAATGGAAGGCCTTGCCGTATTTACAAGTTGTATCTGTTGCGGTTTTTCAACGGTTTTCTGGGTCATTTGAACGGAAAGGCTGTTTAACTGGGCCTGCATCGCCGCCATAAGCTGAAGGAGCCTGTCAGACGTTTCGTCCTTCGATGGCGCGGGCATAACGGGCTGAGGCTGAACCGGTTGCTGATTTTCGGAATAAAATCTCTGCTGACGCGCCACGGGCGAAGCCGGAAAGGTTTCGCCGCCGGATGCATAAATCTGCCTGGGATCTATCTCCTGATAATCCGGCAATTCGGAGGGCCTTTGAACTTGAGGCGACTGTATTTTCCGGGAAGGCTTCTGCTGTACCTGGTTTGAAACAGGAACGACGTCAATGGCGATCCTTATTTCAACCCGCTGGGTGCCGCCGATGCCTAATATGCCGCCGACCTTGAAAACTCTTTTGCTGATGAGCTTGCAATCCGAGCCGAATTCGCTTCTCGCTTTATTCATTGCTTCGCTAAGCGTATCAGCGATATAAGTTTTTTCTATTTCCATTCAAATATCACCTTTTAATTAAAAAGTTCGCCTATTTTGCTGAAAAAAGAGGAGACACCGGCTCCTATCTTGTTCAGCGCCGTTTGAGAAGCCATTCCTTCATTTTTAATATTCAATAATTTTTGAGCTATGCTTTCCACGCATTTTGCCGCGCTCGATGAAGGGCTGCCGTATATGAAAGGTTTTTGAGATCTTACCGCCAGAGGAACGGCGCGATCATCAAGAACATAGCCGAGGTTTTCAAGTTTAACATTCAAAAATCTTCTGCTTACCGTGGCAAGTCGACCGTAAACATCCTGCGCCTCAGTCGGGTTAAGCGCGCGGTTGACCACGAGCGACATGGTCTGTTCCGTTAATTTCTCGTCAGCGGCGACCGATTTGATTATAGCGTAAGCATCTGTCATCGCGGGCGGTTCGGGTATGGTTATAAAAATGATCTCCGCGCATGCCTTTAAAAAACAAAGCACGTTTTTGTTGATTCCGGCCGAAGTGTCAACTAGTATTATATCCACCTGATGCTCCAGGTCGTCCATTTCGGATATAAATTGGCGGCGCTCATTCTCATTGATATTGGCGAGTTCGGCTATTCCCGAACCTCCGGGGATCAAAAGAACGTTCTCTGGTCCTCTTACAATGATTTCCGAAACTTTTTTCTGACCAGTTATAACGTGATACAGGTTATATTTCGGCCTTATTCCGTATATCACGTCAACATTCGCGAGACCAAGATCAGCATCAAGTATAAGGACCTTTTTCCCGAGCCTTGACATCGCTATGGCCAGATTCGCCACGAAATTAGTCTTGCCGACGCCACCCTTTCCGGAAGTCACGGCAATCGATCTTGCCGAAATAGCCATTGAAACCGGCTTGTTTTCGTTTTTTTCGGCAAGCATCTTTTTATGAAGATCGCGTATCTGTCCGGGAACGCTTTCATTCAAAACTTCAGATGAAGGCCTGTTTTCAACGTTCTTTTTCAGATATTCGCCCTGATTTTCGATAAAAAGCTTTCTTAAATTTGATATCTGGTCACGGTTAATCATAACATAAATATTATAAATGTTTTTTTAATTTTTGTAAAGTGTTTATGTTAATAAAAACCCTGTTTTTTTATATTTTTTCAGCCGAAAAAAAACGCCTGAATTATTTTTTCAAATTCCGCCTTACGCGGATATCATACCTATCGCGCGTAACTCTACGCTCTGATCTATTTCGTTATGCGAAATTACCGACACCCCACTAAAATTAGGAGAGGACCTTATCAAAAAGCGTCTGAAATATGGCCTTATACCTGGCGCGACAAGAATTATCGGATGTATGCCGTTAGTCCTTGCGATATTTACCTGCTCGGAAGCGCTCTGGGCTACGCGTTGAGAAGTCTGCGGATCAAGCGACATGTATATGGTTTTATCCGAGCGCTGCAGGGAAGATATCAGCTTGTCCTCAAGTTCCGGATCAATGGTTATAACGTTTATTGAACTTTCAGACCCGAGCAGCTGCTGCGAAATCTGGCGGGCAAGAGCCCAGCGTACCTGCTCGGTCAATACGTCGATATCGTTTTTGTATTCGACCGACTCTCCGAGCGCCTCTAATATGAGCAGCATATTTCTGATGGAAATGTTCTCTTCCAGAAGATTCTGAAGCACCTTCTGCAAGGTGCCGAGGCTTATGGCGTCCGGCGATATTATCTCGTTGACGAGATCGGGATTGGCCTCCTTCAAGGTGTCTATTATGGTCTTTACTTCGGCTCGGCCGAGGATCTCGCGCGCATGTTTCTTTATGACTTCCTGAATATGCGTCGCCAGGACCAGCGAAACATCGGCTACCATATATCCTGCCATTTCCGCCTGCTCACGTTGAGATTCCGTTATCCAGACGGCCTTGACGCCGAAAGCGGGATCGATCGTCTGTATTCCGGGTATTTCATATCCCTGACCGCCGCCCATGGCAAGATAATGGCCGGCCATAAGCTCATTTTTAGCCACCTCGGTTCCCTTGATCTTTATTACGTAGCTTTCGGGCTTCAGCTGGATATTATCGCGTATCCTTATCGGCGGAACGATAAGACCTATCTCTAATGCAATCTGCTTTCTTAAAAGATGTATCCTTTCAAGTATGCCGCCGTCGGTTTTAGAAACCAACGAAACAAGGCCATAGCCTATCTCAAGTTCTATCGGGTCCGTAACAAGAAGCGAAGCTACGTTTTCAGGCTTGCGCTGCTTTTCCTCATCCTCTTCCTTCTTCTTTTCGACCTCGGCCACCTGCCCCTTCTGCTGGCTTTCATTTATAAAATAAGCTCCGGCGCCCATAACGGATGCGAGAAATATGAATACGAATTTAGGAAGCCCGGGCATAAGTCCCAGAGCCAGCATTGCACCGGCTGAAATACCAAGAACGCGGGAATCGCGAAACATCTGTTGCGATATGTTGGCTCCGAGGTTTGCCTCCGACGAGGAGCGCGTAACGATGATACCGGTCGCGGATGATATCAATAATGCCGGAACCTGGCTTACCAGGCCGTCGCCGACCGTAAGAAGAGTAAAAACCGAAGCCGACTCGGTCATCGTCAGTCCATGTTGAAAAACGCCAATAACGAATCCCGCGCAAATGTTTATGAGTGCAATAACGATACCCGCCACGGCATCCCCCTGGACGAATTTCGAGGCGCCGTCCATGGCGCCATAAAAGTCAGCCTCTCTTTGAAGATTGGTCCTTCTTTTTCTGGCGTCTTCGTCGTTGATTACTCCGGCATTAAGATCGGCGTCGATGCTCATCTGTTTACCCGGCATCGCGTCGAGAGTGAACCTGGCTGCGACTTCGGCCACGCGACCCGCGCCTTTGGTTATTACTATAAACTGTATGACCGTTATTATAAGAAATATTACTATACCTACGACGTAATTTCCGCCGACGACGAAATTTCCAAAAGCTTTTATGACCTGACCGTCGAATTTATTTCCGTAAAGAAGAATGAGCCTGGTGGATGAAATATTTAAAGCCAGACGCAAAAGCGTCGTTATAAGAAGCACCGATGGAAAGATCGAAAACTCCAGCGAATTTTTGGTATACATGCTTATCAAAAGTATTACCATCGATACGGTTATGTTAAACGCCAGGAATAAGTCAAGCAGAACGGTCGGAAGCGGAACGATTATCATTAATACCACGGCCACTACCGCGATAGTAACGATAAGATCCATCCGTTTTAATATTTCCGCCATCGGAACTTCTAAAAATGTTGGCATCCTAGCTTTTCTCCGGACAAATTAATATTTTTTCTGCTGCCTGTAAACGAACGCGAGCACTCCCGCCACCGCGGTAAAAAATTCATCGGGTATTTGTTCGCCGATTTCCGCGCTGTCATATAATCCTCTTGCGAGAGGTTTGTTTTCAACGATAACTATGTTATTTTCCCTGGCTATTTCCTTGATTTTTTGCGCGATAAAATCCGTTCCCTTCGCGACTACCACCGGAGCCCCGCCCGGCGTGTCCTTTTCATAGGCAAGAGCCACGGCGAAATGCGTAGGGTTGGTTATTACGACTTTTGCCTTCGGAACCTGCTTAAGCATTTGCCCCGACGCTATTTTTCTGGCGCGTCTTCTCAATTCCTGCTTTAACTGAGGATTTCCTTCCATCTGCTTATATTCCTGCTGAAGGTCATACTTGGACATCATTATGCTGCGCTCATAACGCGTGTGCTGATAATAATAATCGATTACGGCCATGAGAAGCATCGCCATAAGCACTTTTATCCCGAGATCGAAAATCAGCGGACCGGCCGCCGCCACTATCTGTTCGGTCTCCATTCCAAGAAATTTTGGGAATTGTATGAGGTTCGCCTTGAAAAAGCTATACGGAAGATAAGCCACCAGCAGCACTTTTCCGAATGACTTAAAAAACTCGAAAACCGGCTGCCATGAAATCATCTTCGTGAAGCCGTTAACGGGATTCATGTGCCCGACGTTAAACATAAGCGGTTCCAGAGTGTATTCAAAACCAACCTGATAATAGCATATCGCTATGGCGCCGAACACCGAGCATAACAATATCGGAATTATCGACAGAAAAAAAACCGTCATAAATTGTATTATCGCGCTGTTCAAGGTCAGTTCATCGAACCTTACGCCCATACTGGAATACTGAGATATGAAGTACTGCCTTGTCTGGTTTATTATGTAACCGCTTGAATAATAGGCGGACGTGAAAGCAAAAAGCAACGTAACCATTCCCGTAAGATCCATTGATTTGGCTACGTTGCCTTCTTTTCTGGCAAGCTCTCTTCTATGCTGCGTGGCTTCCTCGGTACGCTGACCCGTCGGCGAATCATCCGCGAAAAGCTGCAGGTCAAATTTAATTTCCGAACCGGGCAAGTATAAAATAGAGCGAGCTTCACGACAGGCCATACCGTATAACGTCGCTTCGCCGCCCGGACCGGTTATTAAATTTTTCTTTTTTCTTTTGTTCATTTTAAAATGTACAGCATCCTTGTTATTTCATCAAAAATACCGGAATATATCAAATAACTTATATACCTTACCAGGTCGGGCATATAAAAAATAAAGACCAGGAAGCCGAGCGTTATATTGACTGGAAAGCTTATTAAAAACACCTCGAATCTTGGAACGGCCTTTGAAATTATGCCCAGAACTATTGTTACTATTATTACCGGCAATATTACCGGCGTCGCGATCTTAAAACTCACTATAATAAACTGCGGCGCTTTATCCATGATCTCCGCGACAAAGCTGTTGGAATAGCGGATCAGACCCAAAGGGACTATCTCAAGGCTTTGAGCGACGGCCCGCACCAGCATCTGATGACCGTTCACCATAAGAAAAACCATAATGAAAATCATGAAATTTAAACTTCCGATTATGGATTCTTCCTGCTGCGATTCAGGATCAATGACGGAAACAATTCCAAAACCAAGCTGCATTCCTATTACTTCGCCGGCCAGCTTTATTCCTTCAATGGTGAAATTAGCCATATACCCAAGAAGTATTCCCAGAAGAACCTCTTTAACGACTACAAGCGCAAAAAGAGCGGTTTCGCCAGGAATATGGACCACGCCGGATATTTGCGCCTGAACGGGAAGCAATATCAGTGAAAAAATAAATGCCGCGGCAAGCCTGACCTGCACGGGCATAGTTTCAGATCCGATTATGGGAGCCGAACTGAAAACTCCCGCCACTCTCATGAGAAGAAGAAAATATGTCTCGATATATTCAAAAACCGACATGCTCACTTTAAAACCAGCTTTGCCATATTAATAAAAATATCCCTGCTGTAATCCACGATGAAACGAAGCATCCAATTTCCAAAAACAACGCATGACAGACTTATAGCTAAAATTTTGGGTACGAAGCTCAACGTTTGTTCCTGTATCGAAAACGCCGTTTGAAGAACCGACACGAACACGCCGACAATAAGGCTGACCAGAATTATTGGCGCGGATACTATCAGCGTCACATATATGGAATTAACGATAAGTTCGACTATAACTCTTTCGTCCATCTAGTAAACCGCCTTACGCAAAACTTGATACCAGAGACTTTATTATAAGGTGCCAGCCGTCAGCGAGAACGAACACAAGTATCTTGAACGGCAGGGATATCATTACGGGCGGAAGCATCATCATGCCCATAGACATCAATATCGAGGCCACCACCATATCTATCACCAGAAATGGAAGAAATATAACTATTCCCATTTCGAAGGCTATTTTCATTTCCGAAAGAACGAAGGCCGGCATTACCACATAAAAAGGAACTTCCGATTTTTTTTCATATTTATGGTTTCTGACCAAGCTTATAAAAAGACTCAGGTCGGATTCCTGCGTCTGCTTGAGCATAAAATCGCGCAGGGATCCGGAAGCCCTGGTTATGGCTTCGACCTGCGTTATCTGACGTTGAAAATAAGGCTGGACGCTTTTAGTGTTTATTTCGGCAAACGTGGGCGCCATAACAAAAAAAGTGAGGATGAGCGATATGCCTACCAGTATCTGATTTGAAGGCAACTGCTGCGTGGCGAGCGCCCTTCTGACGAAAGAAAGGACGATAACGATGCGTGTAAAGGCCGTAGCCATAACAAGTATGGACGGCGCAAGCGAAAGGACGGTTAAAAGTATTATTATCTGAAGAGATACGGAAACGTCTTCGGGTGTATTAGAGGGTGAGATGCCAAAATTTATGCGCGGGACCGAAAAAACCTCGCCGGTATTAAAAGCCGCCAGATCGGGAGCGACGCGACCGGCCTGTTGCTGCCTGACGTTTTTAGCGCCCTGATTTCCGTTCTGGGCAAAAGCGTTAGACGAAATGCCAGCCATTATAAATAGCGCGCACGCGAAAAAAAGCAGAACACACAAAAGATAACGCCGCAAACTAAATTGCAGCATAAAATATGACCTCCACTAACGTACACTTCCCGGAATAATATTATTAAATATATTTATATCTGATCAATTTGACCGGCGGGATAGGTTTACATAACGCCAATGGAAAGATTTTACTAAATAAGAAAAAAAATGTCAATTGTTTTTTTCGGTAGGCATGAATTTTTGAAGATATTCTGAAAAGAGTTTCCCTTTTATATTGCTGTCAGTTTTAAGGCGGATGGTATCGATGATCTCTTTCTCACGTATTTCGGATATTTTAGTTATATTGTCATTCGCAAGTCCAAGTATATAAATATGTTCGAATATTTCGACGACATAAATATATTTGCCGGGAGCGATCATTTTATAATCGAATATTTTGATGTTGCCGCTTTCCTTGCCATAGAAGGGGCTTTTAAGAGCATATTTTTTGAACGCCACCAGGATCACTATACAAACGATGGTGGCTACGGTGAATTTGATAAGCGTAGAAGTAAAATCAAAATTAAAATTTGATACCGGCTGTTTGTAGCTGGAAACTTCTGCCGTGCCCTGAGCTAAAAGCGATATCGGACATGCAAGAACTAAAAATATTGTAGGGGCGCTTAATAAAAGCCCCCTACAATATTCAAATATAATATTGAAGCTTGATTTTTTGTTATAGTTCATTTTATTTTAAACTCTGAAGACGTTCGTGCGGGCTTATTATATTGGTTATTCTTATGCCGAAATTTTCATCTATAACGACTACTTCGCCTTTCGCCACGAGTTTGTTGTTAATCAAAACATCGATAGATTCGCCCGCTATCTTATCCAGCTCGACGATCGATCCGGCCGTAAGTTCAAGTATCTCCTTAATAAGCATCTTCGTACGTCCGAGTTCAACCGTCAGAGTGAGCGGAACGTCAAGTAAAAGTTCGATGTTCGACGAAGCGCCAGCGGGCGTGCCGACATTGAGAGACGAAAATTTCACCGGCTGTACATTCTGCGGCGGCCCTTGCTGCCCGCTTAATATCGTGGCCTGT
>CAZJFS010000002.1:69157-106234 GCA_964545075.1 uncultured bacterium | reverse complement strand
GAACTGCAGGGCGCGTCTTCTTCTGGGGATGGTTAATTTCGACCAGGGATTATATGAAAAGGCGAAAACTGATTTTGAACAGTGCGTGAAACTTGACGGAAGCGATTCCGGCGCCTTCAATTATCTAGCCGAATGTTACTTTCATATTGAAAACTATGTCGCGGCCAAAAGCAACTACTTGAAGGCCGTGGCGCTTAATGCTGATTCGCCCCTTATTCATCAGCGTCTCGGATTCATATATTTTGGCGAAAAGGACTTCGAAACCTCCGCGCGTGAATTAAAAAAAGTTCTTTCCCGCGAACCGGATAACGTCGACGCTAATTATTATCTCGCGCTCGTGGAAATGGCGGGTTCAAGGTTTGACGAGGCTCTGTCAAGGCTTAAAAAGGTCCTGCAACAAAAAAGCGGTTCGGAGGTTTATGCGAAGGTCGCCGAATGTCTTTTCAGAACGTCTAAATATGAACAGGCCATCGAAGAAGCCCAGCGTTCGATACAAAAAAATCCGTCGAATGTCGGCGCGTTTTACTTTATGGGCGTTTCACAGAAGGAGCTTAAAAAATACCGCGATGCCGAGGCGAGCTTCGTGAAATGTTTCGAACTTGATCCGAAATATTATCGGGCGCAGCTGGAACTTGGTATAATTTATAGCCAGGAAAACAAGGCGCTTGAGGCGAAAACCATATTCGACACGATTGAACAAAACATCAGCGAAGCGGAAAAACCCGATTTTTATTATCATAAAGGTCAGGTGCTCATGCGCGTCGGCGATATGGATAACGCAATAAAGATGTTCTACGGCGCCGTTGAAATATCTCGCGATTTCGTCAAGGCGTTCTGGGAACTCGGGGAAGCCCTCGTAAAAGCTGAACGCTGGGAAGAAGCCGTCAGCGCCTATGAAAGGCTTTTGGAACTCGATCCTAAATCCGCTCAGCTTCACTATCATCTTGGCGTTCTTTATTCGGCTATGGCCGGAGAGGAAAATCAGAAGAAGGCCATGAAACATATGCATGAATATATCCTCAGGGAGCCGGAAGCCGCTATGGGTTATTATCATCTCGGAAAGCTTTATCAAACTTCGTTCCGCGAGGCCAAGGCTATAGAATACTATGAAAAGTCCCTCGAATATAAACCTGAACTTATCGAGGTCAATCTTGAGCTCGGCCGTCTTTACCGCATAATCAGAAAACAGGAAAAGGCCATTCCAAATCTTTTAAAGGTTATAAAAAAACAGCCGGCTAACGTTGAAGCGTTAAGCGAAATTGCGCATGCGACATATGAGCGGAAGATGTTCGAGGAATCGATTGAATGGTTTCAGAAGGTGTTATCCTTTAATCCGAAGAACGCCGAAGCTCTGCTGAAACTGGCCGCTATATATTCTGAAACGCAAAATTACAAGGAAGCCGCACGTTCCTACGAAAAGCTGCTCGAAGTTCAGTCTGAAAACCATGCGATAATGTTTGAGCTCGCCGAGCTGAATTTCAGACTTGGCCGGTTTGAAGAAGCGCTTGAATATTCACAGAAGGCCCTTACGCTTGCGCCTAACGATAAAAACTATCTTAACCTTAAGGGAAAGGCCCTCGCCGAGCTTGGAAATTCCGAACTCGCCATTGAGACTTTCGAGTCGGTTTTAAGCGTCGATCCGAAAAACCTTAGCGCTACGCTTGCGATGGGGTACGTTAAAAAGGCGTCAGGCTCCCTGGATGAGGCTCTTTTGTACTTCAGACGCGCGATGGACGCCGATCCGAAAATGGTCGAGGCGTACATCGAACTTGCGGATATTTACAAGAGACGCGAGGATCTCGAAAATGCCATCAACTTAGTGGAGCAGGCCGTCGCGATAAGTTCCGAGGACGACGATCTTTTATATACTCTTGGTTCCTATTACAAGGAAGCCAAATATTATGAAAAGGCGCTTTCGACTTTCCAGAAGGTATGCATGATGAATCCGACGCACGCCGAAGCGTTATTCGATGTCGGGCAGATATTTTACCTGAAAAAATCGTATCCCGAAGCCATCGCAGCCCTTAAGAAAGCCTCGATAATCAATCCGAACGATCCTAAAAATTTTTCGATGCTCGGCGAAATATATTTCAAGGCGGAACGATTCGAGGAAGCACGGCTCGAACTAAAAAAATCTCTTGCGATCAATCCTGAACAGGCCGTGGCGACTTATCATCTGGGCCGTATATCACTTAATGAAAAACAGTACGATGAGGCGCTTGCGCAGCTTGAAAAAACGATCAGTATAAGCGCTTCGCATATTGACGCTCTTTTAGACATCGCGCGCCTATATGAGGAGACCGAGAAGGAACCGGAAGCGGTGAAATACTATAAACGCGCATTGGAAGTTCAGAAGGGAGACGCGAGGGCGCTCGTCGGGCTGGCCGGCGTTTATTTTAAAACCGGGGCTTACGATGACGCAGTTTCCATATATCGCGAGTTGCGCCAGCGGAAAGTTGAAAACATTGAAGACGTTCTTCAAAAACTTTCGCAGTGCTATTTCCATAAACAGATGTGGTACGACGTTATAGAAACGGGAAACGAGATATTAAAAATCAATCCGAAAAATATCGAGGTGCTTTTCACTATAGCGGAGGCTTCCGAGGAGGGAAATAACCGTTCCCAGGCGGAGCATTATCTTAAAAAAATAATAGAATATAAAAAAGATAGCGTCGAAGCTCATCTCAAACTCGGCTCGCTATATCAGAAGCAGGGCGACCCCGATTCCGCGATAATTGAATTCAGGGAAGTCTTAAATATCAACCCAAACAGAATAGACGCTAATATCGAGCTTGGCAAGCTTTATAAAACCCGAAATCTTATGACCGAAGCAGTAGAACAGTTTAAAAAAATAGTCGCCATGAGTCCAAATAACTTTGACGCCCGTCTCAATCTCGCGACGACGTATTTTGAAAATTCGTTATACGACGACGCCAAGTCGGAATTCGAGAAGATAATAGCGATGATGCCAAAGCCGCCGCAGCCCTACTTTTATCTTGGAATGATCAACGAGGAAAAGGGCCTTATCAATGACGCCATATCCGAATATAAGGCGGCTATATCTCAAAAGTCCGATTACATAGAGGCGCACTTCAAACTGGCCGACCTTTATATTAAAAAGATGATGGTGGACGAGGCTATTTCCCATTATAAGGAAGTCGTGCGTTATGACGAGAAGAACGTCGAAGCGCATTTCAAGCTTGGCCAAGCTTATCGTGACAAAGGAATGATGGAGGAATCGGTCGCCGAAAATATCCAGGTCATAACCCACGCTCCGATCGACTCGCATTACGCCGAAAAAGCCCGGCAGCTTATCAAGCCCCCGCAGCAGAGGCCTACGAGCATCTGGAAAAAGTTTTAAGGTCGATTGCGCGATAAAATATCATATATGAAAAAGGGCCGGATTTGCAAATCCGGCCCTTTTTCATTGGTGAATAAAGTTGATAGATAAGAGCGGGTTCTTCAGCGTTTCAATTTCACAAAGGTATGCGAAACCATGCAAAATGCCGAAAAACCGTTATTAGTTTTCTGCCGAGGCGGTTTTGGGCGCTTCGTCACTTTTGGCAAGCGCGGCCGCAAATTCATTTATGAATTCAACGCAGGTTTCAAGTTTATCGGCCGACGGCACGAATTTGATTTTTGACACGTTCTTAATCATATTCATTTTATAGTTGGAAAGCACCAGCTCGATTATCTGAAGGCCGCGGGCGTCCCAGCCGTAAGAGCCGAATATTCCGGCGAGCTTTCCTTTCATTTCAACGGTCGCGAGGAAGAATAGAAAGTCCCACATCGGCTTTAAAATAGTTGAACAGATCGTGGAAGAGCCGAATAAAACGCCGTCCGAAGACGAGATCTCTTTTATTACGTTCGTCATGTAATCGCTTGTCATGTTAAAAGGGATCTCGGCTACGAATGTCCGCATGCCATGTTCCTTAAGAAGCGATTCCATGTGGTACGCCATTTTCATGGTGCTTCCGTACATCGACGAATAAACGATGGATACTTTCTTGAACGTTTTATCCGGTTGCGTTGCCGCCCAATTTTTATAATAGTTTATATGTTCTTTAATGTTTTTTCTTATGAGAGGGCCGTGTGAAGGGCACAGCAATTTAATTTCAGCGTTTTCGATTTTTCGGATCGCGCTTAAGACCTTTTCGCTGTACACGCGCATTATGATCTCGAAATAGACCTTGAACTGAGGCGAATAATCCGCCTTATATTCGGCGTCGCTCATTTCATCAGTGAATATGCCTTTTTGCTGGCAATAGTGCGCTCCAAAAGCATCGCATGTGAAAAGCGCTTGTTCTTCGACGTAATGGGTGAACATAGTGTCCGGCCAGTGAAGGAAAGGGGCTATAAAGAATTTAAGGGTCTGGTTCGGCCCGATTTTTATTTCGGAGGCGTCGTCAACCTTGATATATTCGAATTTTGTGTTGAATGAATTGACCAGAAAATTTTCGGCCGCTTTTGAGATGACCACTTTAGCGTTAGGCGCAACAGCTAATAAGGCGGGCAGTGATCCGGCGTGGTCAAGCTCGTTATGTTGTATGACTATGTAGTCGATTTTCGCCGGATCGATGACTTCTTTGATGTTTTTTATGAACTCTCCGGCGAACATAAGCTTGGACGTATCTATTATGACGTTTTTTTCGCCCGTTATAAGAAAAGAGTTATACGTCGTGCCGTGAGGCAGGGGCATGAGAAGGTCGAAAACTTGAAGATCGCGATGCACGACCCCGATATCGTAAATGTTTGCGGAAATTTTTGTAACGCTCATTTTCATCACCTTTTTAAAAATTTATGTCTTAACCCGTTTAACTTGCATGTATGAAATACGCCGCCAGCGTTCATCCATATGAATTCATTGAAGAAATTATTATACCAAAAAGCTTTTAAAATATCAATTCATCAGCGGCGACAACAGATATTACTTTTTTTGTTGACAATTGATGACTTTGCATTTATAATCTGATTCTTAAATAAACCAGCATTGAAAAGAGGAACTTTCTAATGAATATAGAGCTTTACAGGCTTAGCGAACTCAAGTCGAAACTGATAGAATACGCCAGATCGAAAAAATATAAGGCTATGCATGACAAGGTCTTATCGACCGTTTTTGCCGGCGAGAAGTATCAGCTTGAAGCGCCTGCGATAGATCCGGAAAGTCTGCAACCGGAAGAATATTATAATTTTTTAGACTGGTTCGCCATCGAACTTCGGCATGAGGACGACAAAACCATACTCGATCATTTCATCGAGGAGAATAAAGTCGTTCTTTCGGCGTCCGATATCGATATGATGGATAAATGGCGTAACGTCTTTGAAAGCGTTTTTAAAATCAAAAACACTCTCGAAGACGGCTTTTATGCCATAAATCTGTTGAATCTCAAAGCATATATCTTAAAGCCCACGGTTCCGATAGAAGAGCTGGCCGGCGTCGAAAAGGATATTTATATTACGGCTCGGGTCGTTCCTTTCCGTGATTTTCACGTTATATCCGGAGCAATGCTTCAGCTTAATTTCGAGTCGCCGAACGATGCGATAAGTTATATAACCGATATTATAATCGAACAGCCCGGTCTATACTTTCAGGATAACGCCGAAGGCCTCGATGCGGCTTTCAAAATGCAGGCGAGCGAACGCGAATTATTTATAGAACATTTTGGCGATGATATTTTTGTAGCCGAGGGTTCTAATATCAAAAAATATTTTGATGAATTCCATAAAAAATCTATTCCTCTGATAAAAAAAATGCGAGATGAATTCAAGCGCAATACAAGGCTTGAAGCCAGATCGCGATCCGTCGAGGCTACGGAGGATATCGGCCATGGTTTCGAAGCGATACTCGACGAATATTCGGGCGTTGAGACGGTCGGCATCATTTACGATTCGATCGAGGGCATTAATTTTTACCCTGATTTCAAAGAGTTTGAATCCGTTTTTTCGGGTGATAGCAGCGAAAAAGAAGAGGATATTTCAGGAGAGAGCCAGAACGCTATAATTAAAAGCTATATTGAAAATGAAAAAATTTCGCCGCTTCCTTTTATGCGCATGTTTGAAAGATATCCCGATAATGCCCGGCTTATTTTTTCAGGCATATTTGACTTCAACCCGAAAGATTTCGACTATAAACGCGATCTTGAAAAACACCTTTTCCCTTTTAAAAGCTATTTTTACAAGACGAAACCGGTTCCTTCAATACTGCCGGTTGAACTGGAAGATTTTGTGTCAGAAGTGATATCCGGTTAACCTTACATGAATGACAAGCTGAAAAAAAGAATAAAAATGGATATATTGCTTTTCACGGGCGCCTACGTGCTTGTACTAATAATTTTAATAGCCAATCTCAACAATATTATTTTTCTTCCGCAAAAAGCCGTGAACGAAGAAATGACCCCGAAGTCTATGGGTTTTCAATACGAAGAGATTTTTGTTGACACTGTGGACGGCGATAAACTTTGCTGCTGGTATATTCCATATCCGGCCGGCGTTTCTGATCTGACCATAGTTTACAGCCATGGAAACGCCGAAAATATTTCCCGGGCGCTTCCTCATGCGGCCGTGCTTTCAAAAGCGTTAAAGGCTAATCTTTTTTTGTACGACTATCGCGGCTACTGTAAAAGCACCGGCCGCTCTTCTACGGACGTTTTTTATGCCGATGCCGATCTCGTTTTTAAATATATTTCAGAGCGCCCCGACCAGATAACCAATAAATTTATAGTTTACGGCCGTTCGTTAGGCGGCGCGGCCGCCATCCATATGGCTTCGAAGTATAATATACGCGCCGTCATAAGCGAGTCGACATTCGCGTCGCTTCCGCTGCACGCCTGGTATAACAAAGCGCTCTTCGTGTTTTATCCTTTCGTTCCGGATCGACTTCCGAGCCTCAGAAAATCCGAAGATATAAAATCGCCCTGGCTAATGATTCATGGCGACGGTGACCGGACCATAGATTTTAGAAACTGCGGCGAACTTTATAATTCGAAATCGAAGGCGTTCAAAGAAAAATATATCGTCGCCGGCGCGCGGCACAATAACGTTTATTCAAGCGCACCGGGAGCGTATTTAAAAGCGATCGAAGAATTTATGAGAAAAGTGGAATGAGAAGATATGCCTGAAAAAAATATCGCCGCCGACGTTAAAATAGATTGTTCCGGGCTTTATTGCCCGCAGCCCGTGATCAACGCCCAGAAAGCCATCGAAACGATGCGCGCGGGTCAGATACTCGAAATCTCTGCCACGGATCCCGGCGTTACAAGTGATTTCCCTTTGTTTTGCAAATCGCGCAAGCTTAAGCTCTTAAGGATAGACGAAATGTCCGGCGAATTCATTATATTTATTCAAAAATAGCCCGGATTTTACGCTAAAATCTGTAAACCACCTTAAACGAATAGTAATCAAAAGCATATCCGCCCGTCGCGGCAGCGGCGGCGCCTATCGTGTTGCCGTGGGTATACGCCGCTTCAAGCCTGAAAAAATCGGTCATAATATACGTGAGTCCGGCGTTATAGTTGCGGTATTTCTCGGCCGCCTGCCGTTCTATTTTCTGGCGTCCGTATTCGTCGCGCCATGTAAGATAAAAATTTCCGGGCCGGTTTTTAAATTCCAGACGGTAATAAGCGCCTGTCGTGACATAATCCGTGGGTGAAAAGTAGCCGTTGAATTTTCTTTCTGAAAAAGACGTGCTTTTATATGCGGGGCCGGTGAAAATCCGCCATAATTCGCGGTCAAGTGTGAGAACGTCCAGCGTAAGAGCCGCTGCCGTCTTTTTATTTTTATCCGAATAATCCGCCGTGGCCAGGCTGGCGAGGCCTTTGACCCTGCTGGAAAAATCATATTCAAAATCCATGGATTTTGACGTTACGGAAATTTTATTGCTGACAAGCTGAGGCGTATCGAAGAGTATGCTTTTGTTTACGGTCAGGTAAATGATATAACGATTGAATTTTTTGTAAATAGCGCCCAGCGTACCTGCCGCGTTGGAGTCTGAAACCTTGTTCCGGTCTTCGAAACCGTAAAAATCAGCCGATCCGAATATTCTCAAGTTTTCATTCAAAATTTTTGAAACGTTGAGCGAAGTCAATTCCAACCGCGACAGATTTTCCAACCCCTGGGTCCATGTTTCAAAAAGTTTGTGAAAAACTCTGAGCCTTGAAGAAAGGTCTATATCCGCTTGGAATTCGACGCCTCTTGCGGATAACGTAGTTTTATCGGAATCCCATGATTTTTCATATGAGGCCGTCAGATCGCGGAGATGGTCCAGTTTTATTTGTTTTTCGAGTTCGTCAGTCTCGCTCTTTGGACCCTGAAGACCTCTTAAGGTTTTGATCAGCGCGCCGGCATTCCGATCGAGACCGCACCAGTGAAGGGTATTTGCGTATCCCATAAGCCCTTCTTCATTTTCCGGGTCTTTTTTTAAGGCTTCCCTGTAATGTCTTGCCGCTTTGTCGAGTTCGCCAGCCCAGCTGTAGGTTCTCGCGATACCGACTATAGCGTTGACATTTTCCGGATATTTTTTTAATATTTTGCGGTATTCGTTTATAGCCGCAAAATATTCTTTTTTCCATGAAAGGTTAAGGGCTATGTCAAGTTCCGCCTGGACATAGTTTGGGGCGAGACCCGTTACCTTGCGATATATTTCAATGGCGCCATCGTAGTCGCGCCTGACGGAAGCTATATTCGCTTTTCCCATAAGGGCTTCGACGTGATCCGGCTGGTGCTTTAAAATTCTTTCATAATGTGCATACGCATCTTCGATTTTTTTTGAAAGCATCAAATTGCCGGCTGCTTTTATTCTGTATATGGTTATCTTGTTGAGTTCGTCTTTGTACTCGGTATTTTCTTTATCCTGAGCGATAAGTATTCCGAGTTCGTCCTCGGCGGTTTCCAAATATCCGAAATGATTGTCCAATTTTGATTTTAAAAATCTGGCCCGCCGGTCTTCGTGGTTTTCTTTCAGCAGCGAATTTATTATTTCAAGCGATCTTATCGGATCATTTTTCATGAAACAAGCGTTGGCAAGCCTTAATCTGGCTTCTACGCTTGAGGGAGCCGTTTTTATGGCGCGCTCGTATGTTTCAACCGCATCGGCGTATTTTTGTATTTTTTCATATCCGGCGCCGAGGGCGAAATAGGATTCGAGTTCGTCATCTTTGACCACGATGGCCTTCTTCAGATATTTTATGCCGCATTCGACGCTGCCGAGATCGATTTCATTGATGCCGTAGCGTTTTAAAAGTTCGAAATTTTCAGGCGCGAAATCGATAATTTTCCCATACTCTTTGCGCGCTTCCAGAAGTTTGTTTCCGGCTGAATAAGAGCGGGCTTTTTCGATCACGGCGGCCGTGAGATCGTTTGTTGCCCTGGCGACTTCATTGTTTTCAGGCTTTTCTTCCGCCAGATTGGCATATATTGATTTAGCGTGTTCAATGTCACCTTTTAAGAAATACGCGCGGGCGAGCTCAAGGCGCGCCTCGAAAGCATCGACTCCGCTTATAGCCGTTACGTTTCTAAATATGCTTATGGCTTCTTCGTAATTTTCCTGCCACATGGCCAGCCGGCCAAGGCCCGTTTCGGCTTCGATATTTTTCGGCTCTTTTTTCAGGACGCTTCTATAAATTCTTCCGGCTTCATTAAATTTTTTCCGCCAGCCGAGATATTGCGCAAAAGCCAATTGCGCTTCTATATTTTCCGGATTTTTTTCTACGATATCTTTAAAGTTTTTCGCCGCGGGCGTAAGTTCGCCTTGGAAATATAATATTCTGGCAAGGCCGATAGCCGCGGTAATATTTTGCGGCGATAATCTCAAGACGTCAGAGTAAGTCGCGTGAGCTTTTTCAAATTTTTTTGCCCATTCGTAATTTTGAGCCAACCCAAGCATGGCTTCAATATTTTTCGGTTCGTCTTTTAAAAATTTGATGTAAGCTTTGATGGCGCGGCCATGCTTTCCTTCCCAACCGATTTTTTGAATCTCGCCGAGAAGTTTTTCAGCGCTTCCAGGCGCAGGCTCATCGCCGGAAGAAGCGAAAGCACAATTGGAAAAGTAAAAAGTCGATAAAGTTAATAATAACGTAAGCAACGTGATTTTAAAGTATCTTAAGTTCATTCAGATACTCCTTATATTTTAATTCCGCGAATAAATGCTTTGAAAAATATTATGTCTCGACATTATTTTTCGGCAAAAAAAAAGTATTGTTAACGAATTACTTAGTTTTTTGTGAAAAAAACAAATAAAATATTGCTTTTTTTCGCTTTAAATTATAATATATATAAGTTTAAAGTCGGCCGATATTTTTGGAAATTCGCCTTGGATATTAGTCTTCGGCGTTATAAATTTAAAAATCTGGAAAACAAAGAGATGGCTTCGATTAATACTTCTAATATAGTAAGGTCTTTAACGGGAAAATACGCTGCCTGGATTGTAATCTTTATTGGAGTCCTCACTTCAGCCCTGATTTTCTGGCTTGAATACCGTGACAATAAACTGCAGCTGGAAAAAGTTTTTTTTGAGGACGCCAGTCAGGCGGCCGCTCAGCTTAAGAAAAACTTTGCCGTCAATGAAATGGTCTTTATTGCTTTTGCTAATTTTTTTGCGTGTTCTGATAATGTGACCGAAAACGAATTCAGGAATTTCGCATCGCCTTTTTTTGAAAAATTGAAGTGCATATACGGCATTGGTTTTTTAGAAAAATCCGGAACTTCAAATGGTTCCACTGAAGTTTGTTTCCCTATAAAATATTTTCAGGTTAGAAAAAAGGATAATGCCGCTTATTCCGGGCACGATCTTTCTTCCGGCGGTCGCGTCGATTCCAATATTCGGAAATCTTTGATATCCGGCGGCACGGTCATCGATTCATATCCGCTTTTTCCCGGAGATACTTCAAGCGTTTTATTCTGGTATGTTCCGGTCTTTAAATTTCCATCGGTCAAAATGAACGGCGCGGAAAGTCTCGAATGTCTTATCGGCTTTATTGTGGGAATGAACAAACTGGAAGATATGGCAAGACTTTTCCTTAATACGGAATTGGAGGCCGGCGTTAATCTTATTGTTTATCTTGATGAAGATAGCGACAAAAACATTGTTTACGGTTCGAAAATGTCTGACGCCAAGCTTACGGTTAAAAATTTTATTAATGTATGCGGAAGAAAATTATTTCTTACATGGCAGGCCGGTTCCGGCTATAAAGGCGGCATTGAAACAAACTCTGCATGGCTTATCGCCCAGTTCATAGTTATTATAACGCTCTTTCTCGTAAACATGATAAAAATAATGGGCGCTTATACCCTCAGGATAGAGGAAGAAGTGAAATCCCGCACGCAGGAGCTTTTTAAGGCAAACCAGATGCTTGAAAAAGAGATCGGCTTTCGCGGGAACGTGGAGGCGGATCTTATAAAAACGAGCCTTACCGCTACCAACATACTTGAAAGTATGTCGGAAGCTTTTGTTTCGTTTGACTATGAATGGAATTTTACGTACGTTAATCCCGCCGCTGAAAAAACTCTGGGCATATCGCGCGCGGAAATTATAGGGAAAAGCGCATGGACGGTTTTTTCAGAGTCTTTAACCTTGAAGTTTTATGAGCAATTTCGTATGGTAATGAAAGAACGCGTGCCGTCAAATTTCGAAGAATATTATACCAATAGGGAATTATGGCTTTCCGTCAATGCTTACCCCACGCTTGACGGCGTTTCGGTTTATTTTGCGGATGTAACCGGCTTGAAAAAAACCTCGCGAGGAGATATTTAATTAATGAAAAACGATGTTTCGAAGACTCCGGATAATAAAACCGAAAAAATAATCAATATTTTGCTGGTAGAGGATAATCCTGGAGATGTTCTGCTTTTTAAGGCAAACCTTCTGGAGGCTGATTTTCGTTCATTCGATCTTTCCTGCGCCGAATCCTTCGCGGCCGCGATAGAGATGCTGAAGGATCGCAAGTTCGACCTTATATTTCTGGATCTTTCGCTGCCGGATGCTTATGGAGTTGAAACTCTTATCAGAATGAGGAATTTCGTCCAGAATATACCCGTTATAGTTATTACGGGATTAAACGATGAACAGGTCTGGACTCGGGCCATAGCGGCCGGCGCGCAGGACTATCTCGTGAAAGGTCAGTTTGACGGCGCGACGCTTGTGCGCTCTCTCCGCTATTCGACCGAACGTCACCATCTTTTATACGAACTTGCCATGGCGAACATAAAACTTCAGAGCGAGATCGCCGGCCATATCAGAACCCAGGAGTCATTGCAATCCGAAAAAGACCGTTTGGCGATAACGCTTAGAAGCATAGCCGACGGCGTTATTGCCGTTAATAAAGATATGCGCGTGAGCCTCATCAATCTGGCCGCCGAAGAAATGACGGGCGTTTCTTCAGACGAGGCGGCCGGAAAGCATATTGATGAAGTTTTAAAAATAATAAATACCAAGACAAAAGAGGAACTGGTAAATCCGGTGCGTGAATCCATTTCCGAAGGTGAGATTGTAGGACTTGGAAATAACGTTATGCTAAAACCAAATAACAGACCGGAAATATATATATCAGCCGCGAGTTCGCCTATCAAGGACAGGGGCGATAACGTAATAGGCGCCATTTTAGTTTTCAGTAATATAAGCGAACAAAAAAAGGCGGAGGAAGAGCTTATAAAGGTCAGCAAGCTTGAGTCTTTAAGTCTTCTGGCCAGCGGTATAGCGCATGATTTCAATAATTTTCTGACCGGCATTATAGGTAATATATCCATGGCTAAAATGCTTTCGGACCAGAACGAACGTATTTTCAAGATCCTGACGGACGCCGAGGCGGTTTCGTTTCAGGCTAAAGAACTTACCACGCAGCTTCTTACTTTCGCGCGCGGAAGCGCTCCTGACAAAAAAAAAGTAGATCTGACCGAATTGATAAAAAATTCAACGAATTTTATGGCGCGCGGCTCGAACGTGCGGTGCGAATTTAATATAAACCCGAAATTGTGGTATGTTGAAGCCGACGTCGGTCAGATAAATCAGGTTGTTTCAAATCTCGTCATCAACGCTGTTCAGGCCATGCCCGACGGCGGAAGCATATTCGTGAGCGCGGAAAATGTAAATCTGACGAATAGTAACGCGATTCTCCTCGTTTCCGGAAATTACGTTAAAATATCCATCAAAGATACAGGGCATGGCATTGATGAGGCTAATATCGATAAGATATTCGACCCTTATTTTACGACGAAGCCTAAGGGAAACGGGTTGGGTCTGGCTTCAGCCTATTCTATAATAAAAAACCATAACGGCTTGATAACAGTTGAATCTCAGCCAAACGTCGGAACGACTTTTTTCCTTTACCTTCCCGCTGTTGAAAAACCCGTCTTGGTGGTTGCGCCGGCTGAGCCTTCTTTAAAGGTAAAGCCGAAGGGCAAAATACTTATAATGGATGATGAAGAGAATATAAGAGAAATAACAAGCCAGCTTTTGACGCATATCGGTTTCGAAACCCATGCCGCCCGGGATGGAGCGGAAGCGATCGAACTGTATGTGAACGCAAAAAATCTCGGGAACCCTTTTGATGCGTTGATAATGGATCTGACCGTGCCTGGAGGCATGGGCGGAGTCGAGGCGGTTAAAAGAATAATCGAGATCGATCCTTCCGCCCGCGCCATTGCCGCCAGCGGTTATTTCAGCGATCAGGAGCTTATAGCCGATTACAGGCGGGCCGGGTTCCGTGATTATATAACCAAGCCCTTCAAAGTAAGCGATCTCACCGCGGCGCTTCAAAAGATAATCGCCGGCGAATGATCTTGCCGCCGGCGATATTGAGTGAATCCAATATTATATATTCATTATATTTTATTCGGGTATATTAAATTTTTTAATATACTCTCCGTGCTTTATCGGGAGGTCTGTTTCAAGTATATGAGCCGTGTAGAAATCGGCGAAATGAAGCATGGTCAGAAGAGGAGTTTCACGGTGCGCTACGTCGCGGCCCTGCGGTATGTACTGACCGTCGTGATACGCTATCGCCTGCGCTTCATCGGTTTTAAGCGGCACATAATTGGATATGATATATAAAGAGCGTATGGCTATCTGCAACTCGACTATATCATAATTCATTTTATAACCTTTTTCCGTCTTGATATATAATGGGTCGCCTGGAAATCCGGCTTTCCCGCAGTCGTGGAAAAGTCCGCATATGACGCATGATTCGTCTGATAATTCAGGCGCCAGGACATTTTTAATTTTTAATAGCGTTTCCGTGACGCCTACCGAATGGAAGAAAAGGCCGTGTTCGATGTTGAGATGATATATCGTGGACGCGGGGGTATAGAAATAGCTTGTGCGCTCCCTTAGAAAGGATACGAAAGTTTCAAAGTGCGACCGTCTTTCCGTAACTTTTTTTGAAAGTTCATCAAATTTTTCAAGATATTGTTCATAATTATATTGAGGCAAAAGGTTCACATCCCTTGTCATAGTGTTTTAAATACTTCGGCCGCGGAAGTTATGGTTTTCTTTAGTTCGGCCTCGGAATGAGCGGCTGATATGAAGTTGGCTTCGTATTGAGAAGGCGCCATATATATGCCTTTTTCAAGCATGCCGTTGAAGAACTTCGCGAATTTTCGGGTGTCGCTTTTACGCGCTGAAGCGGCGTCGGTTACGGGCCCTTTCTGGAAAAAAATCGTGAACATCGAACCCATACGGCTCAGCGCTATTTCACAACCCGCTTTCCCGGCGGCCGAAAGCATTCCTTTTTCTATAAAGGCGCCCTTCTCTTCGAGCGCTCCGTATATTTTGTTTTCGTTTTTTTTCAGATAGCGCAGCATTGAAATGCCGGCCGATACTGCGAGCGGGTTTCCCGATAAAGTTCCGGCCTGATAAACGCCGCCTTCAGGCGCTATGTTTTTCATTATTTCCTGAGACGCTCCATAAGCGCCTATGGGCAGGCCGCCGCCGATTATCTTTCCGAAGGTGACTATGTCGGGTTTTATCTTATAAAGTTCGCACGCTCCGCCCAGTGAAAGTCGGAACCCGGTCATTACCTCGTCGAAGATCAAAAGTATTCCGTATTTTTCAGTTATATCGCGCAGAAAATTCAGATATCCTTTTCGGGGCGCGATAACGCCCATGTTGCCTATTACAGGTTCCGTTATTATGCAGGCTATCGACCCGCCATGTTTTTCGAGTATTTTTTCGAGCGCTTTTTCGTCGTTGAAGGGCGCGGTAAGCGTCAATTTCGCGAAATCGGCCGGAACGCCGCCTGAGTTGGGTACTCCGAAGGTCTCGGCGCCCGAACCGGCCGCCACTAAAAGTGAATCGCAATGGCCGTGATAGCAGCCGTCGAATTTTAATATCATGTCGCGCCCCGTGGCGCCGCGCGCCAGTCTGATGGCGCTCATAACCGCTTCGGTGCCTGAGTTTACAAGTCTTATTTTTTCTATGGACGGAAAGTCTCTTATAACTTCGCGCGCGAGTTCATATTCGCCGACGGTTGGAGCTCCGTAGGATGTTCCGGTTTTTAAGGCTTTTTGTACGGCGAGCCTTATCGACTTATGGCAGTGGCCGAGTATCATCGGCCCCCAAGACATTACATAATCTATGTATTTATTTCCGTCGATATCTTTTATGAAAGGCCCTTTGGCGAGTTTGATGTAGCGGGGCGTTCCGCCGACTGAAAGAAAAGCGCGCACGGGCGAATTGACTCCGCCGGGGATCAGTTTTTTTGCTTTTTCGTGATATCGCGCGGAACGTTCCGGATTTTTCATAAGGTTATTTCTCCTTTTTTCAGCCATTGGGCCATGTCTTTTGCATGATAGCTTATTATGATGTCGGCGCCGGCGCGCTTAATCGACGTTAAAATCTCGCCGACGATCTTTTTTTCGTCTATCCATCCGTTCGCCGCCGCCGCCTTGACCATTGAATATTCCCCCGAAACGTTGTATGCGCACATTGGCATTTTCGAGTCGGCTTTTACTCTTGATATCACGTCGAGGTAGGAAAGCGCCGGCTTCACCATGATAATATCCGCGCCTTCCTCTATGTCCTGGGCCGCTTCACGCAGAGCTTCGGCCACGTTGCGATAATCCATCTGGTAGGTTTTTCTGTCTCCGAATTTGGGCGCGGATTCAGCCGCTTCACGAAATGGCCCATAAAAAGCCGAAGAATATTTGGCCGAATATGCCATTATTGGAATGTTTGTGAAACCTTCAGCGTCTAAAGCTTCGCGGATCATTCCGACTCTGCCGTCCATCATGTCCGAAGGCGCTACCATATCCGCTCCCGCTCTGGCGTGAGAGAGCGCCATTTCCGCCAACTGTTCAAGAGTGCGGTCGTTATCCACCGCGGAGTTCAATATTAAGCCGCAATGGCCGTGGCTTGTATATTCGCAAAGGCAGACATCGGTTATTACATACATTTGCGGCACTTCTTTTTTTATGGCTGAAATAGCGGACTGAATGGTCCCGTTCTTCTGGTATGCGGAAGATCCTACTTCATCCTTGGACTCGGGTATTCCGAACAGAAGGACCGACCTGATGCCGGCCTCGGCGGCATCTTTGATTTCAGGTATGAGTTTATCGATCGAGTATTGAAAAACGCCCGGCATTGAAGAAACAGGATTTTTTTTCCCTTCGCCGAATATGACGAAATATGGCATTACAAAATTATTTATCGAAAGGGATGTTTCGGCTATCATTTCGCGGGTTATTGCGCTTGATCTCAGACGCCTGAGTCTTGTGGTCGGATAGAACATCTGGTCACCTTCCATTTTAATTTTATTTTAGCCGCCGTTAAATACGCCCGGTTAATTTTAACATAAAAAGGTTTGATTTTCAATAAAATAAGGCCCGGGAGTTAAATCAAAAATACGCCATGGCCTATCGCTTTTATAATTGACAAAATGCTAAAAATCAGATATTATTATACCAAGTCTGGCTTTATGGGGCCAGCTGCGGCTTTACATATATAGAAAGGCATAAAATGCTGGTATTAATAAAAAACGAAACAAGCGCAAAAGAGGTTGAGAATTTCGTGAAATCGATTTCTCAGCTGGGATATAGTTATAATTTTCTGGAGGAAAACAGGACGAAGATCGTCGAAATTATAAGCGACGATATCTATTGCCCTGAAAATCTTTTTTCTCAGAACCCCTGCGTCGAAAAGATAATTTCCTCAGCCGCGACTTATAAAAAAGCCGCGCGTCAAAATCATCCGGCGGATACCGTTATAGAGGTAGGAACCGTAAAAATAGGCGGCAACCAGGTGCAGATAATAGCCGGCCCTTGTTCCATCGAAAGCTATGAACAGACCAGCCGCATTGCCGCCAAAGTCGCGTCTGTCGGAATAAAACTCTTCCGCGGCGGAGCTTTTAAACCGCGCACATCTCCTTACAGTTTTCAGGGGTTGAATGAGGAAGGGCTTAAAATATTGAAAGATGTGACGAAAGAGAACGGCATGTACGCCGTTACGGAATTTCTGGATGTCCGTCATGCCGATATGATCCGTGAATACGCAGATATCGTTCAGATCGGAACGCGCAATGCCATGAATTATCCGCTGCTTAAGGAAGCGGGCCGCATGAATAAACCCGTGCTTTTAAAGCGCGGAATAAGTTCTACGATTAAAGAATTTCTGCTTTGCGCCGAATATATTATGTGTCAGGGTAATGAACGCGTAATACTTTGTGAACGCGGCATCAGGACATTCGAAAACGCATATCGAAGCACGCTTGATCTGGCCGCCGTGTCCATAATTAAAGAACTTTCGCACCTTCCAATAATAGTTGATCCTTCACATGCATCCGGAGCCTGGAATTTAGTGAGCGATTTATCGCTCGCATCCATAGCGGCGGGTGCTGATGGCGTTATGATAGAGGTCCACGACATTCCTTCAGAGGCGTTGTCCGACAGCAGGCAGTCGCTAAAGCCTGAAAAACTTTCCGAACTGGCCGGCAAGATATCAAAGATCGCTTCATGCCTTGGCAGAAGCTTTATGGCCTGCGAGAAGGGTTCTGATAAGATTTAACGAAAGCGGGTATAAATGACAAACGAAGTTTGTTTTCTCGAGGAAATAGCGATATCCAATATGTATGGCACCGAAGCCGAAAAAAAACGTGTCGGCATGCTTGTCACATACCTTGTCGAAGAGCCTGAGGCTCTCGAAAAGATAGTTGAATTAGCTGTTTTAATCGAAGAGATCAAGCGCCGCGAGATAACCAATATGGATTGGAACTGTTGTTATTGCAACGAATGCGACCGCTTTTACAACTGCCGTATCAAATGGTATCGGGGCGAAAACAATATGACGCAGTATTGTTGTAGCTACTGCCAGAAATTCGATCGCTGTCTTGCGAAATTCCAGAAGCAGGAAAAAAGCCGCCGTATAATCGAAGAAATGTTCGTAATAAATATTCATGGCACTGATTTAGAACTAGCCGCCGCGCAAAAACTTTATTCCGATTCCTATAATCTCGATAATTATATAAAGCTCGCCGTTATGGCCGAAGAGATACGCACCCGCGAGCTTACCAAGCTGACCTGGAAATGTTGTCCGCGTTGCATCCGTTATTCAAGCTGCCGCATAAGATGGGAACGCGGCGTGACCGGCAAGGATCAAACCTGCTGCAGTTATTGCCAGAATCATAAAGGCTGTAATAGCGAATTTCATTCTCAGGAACGTGAAAAGCGTCTTGTTGAAAGTATATTTATAATAAATATCCATGGGAGCGATGAAGATGCGACCGCTCTTGCTGAAATATTGAAAGAACTCCACCAGCCTCAAAATATTATAAGGCTTGCAGTGCTTTCCGAAAAAATAAGGCTTCGCGAGCTTTCAAAAATGGACTGGTTCTGCTGCTACGAATGCGGTAAATTGACCACCTGTAAGATCAACTGGGAGCGCGGGCCGAATAATATTCCCCGAAACTGTTGCAGTTACTGTGAAAAATACGCCGCCTGCCTCAAAAAAATAAAAAAAGAAAGGCCCTGATGCAATCCGGTATCGGGCCTTTCTTTTTTTATTTATTCCAGCTTTTTATCGAATTTAATTTTCATCCGGCTCGTTTTTGATGCGCGCCGGGCGGTTTATTTTTCGAAAATATTGAATTTTTTTATTCCCCATTTATGAAGTATATATTTCGTCAGCGTTTGAAGCGTCATTATTCCATATATTGAACTGTTTTTGAAGCTTATGGACGACGCGTCGGCCATGTATTTGCACGGGCAGGGCACCTCGGCGATCTTGAATCCGAAATAAGTCGCCTGCACCAGGAATTCCTGATCGAAAACGAAATTGTCCGAATTATTATTGAACGGGAGAGTGGCCAGCACTTTGCGGCTGTATGCGCGATATCCGGTGTGATATTCAGAAAGGCCGAGTCCCAGCACTACGTTTTCCGTGAAAGTAAGAAATTTGTTCGCGGCGTATTTATATTTAGGCATGCCGCCCGGAAGCGCGCTACCGTCGAGCATTCTCGAACCTAATACAATGTCGGCCTCATTATCTATGATGGGCCGCACCATTTTTCCTATAAGTTTAGGGTCGTACTGATAATCCGGGTGCAGCATTACGACTATTTCCGCGCCGCGTTCGAGCGCCATCTGATAGCATGTTTTCTGGTTGCCGCCATAGCCTCGGTTTTGAGGATGCTCGAAAATCGCAAGTCCGAGGTCGCGCGCGACTTTGACCGTTTCATCGCGGCTTTTATCATCGACGAGTATGATGTCTTTTACTATGTCATGCGGGATATCGTTATATGTCTGGATGAGGGTCTTTTCAGCGTTATAAGCGGGCATTACGACTGTTATATGAGGGAGCTTGCTCATACGGGTCACTTCCTTGGAATTTATTTATTTTATTGTTTTTAGCTTGTCGTTTTTCCAGGCTTGAAAAATCAGCTCTTTTCCGATTGATATAGTGGCGTCCGGATTGCTGATCAAAACAGCTATAAAGTCTTGTTTTTATATATCGGGGCGCTCATCGGCCGGGTTCATCATATTAAGTGTCATTATACCATAAGGCGCCAAAAAAACCATGTAATTTATGAAAAAGTTTTGTTATATCAAAACAAAAACATAAAAGGTAATATTTTTAACGATTTTGAAAAAAATCAAACGAAACCAATTTTGTAAGGATATCTTATTTCGACAAAGCAAAATAAAAATTTGAAACGAAATAAAAATTTGGAGGCATGCAATAATGAGTATTTTTAAAAAAGCGTTGACCGGTCTTGCTATCGCGTCGATTCTGTTTACTTCGAATGTTTTAACGGTATCCGCCGGCGAATTAAATGATAATTCCAACGCCAAAAAAACCACGGTTGATAGTAAAATTCCCGCAGGTCACGGTCCGTATCAGCCAGGCCCGGCGCCGATAAATTTCCCGCAGCATCCGCCCGTTCCGGGTCAGATTAATAACGATGCACATAACGACCCCGCATATGATATGGGATACCGCGAAGGATACAACAGCGGATACAGGGAATCATATCCCGAAGGTTATCAGCAGGGATTGCGCGACGGCGAAGAAAGCGGTTACAGAAACGGCGTAAACGACGGCATAAGAAAATTTAACGAAAAATATGTTGATTATAAATACACCGAAGAAAAATTAGCGGATCTTATTAAGAAAATTAGATTTGAAGGCCGCGGCATAATCGAAGCCGCCGAATTAAACGCCGATTCATCCAAAAACGCCCAGCGCAACGGCCCTGGTTTTTCACTCGGCTTTAATGACGGTCTCGGTAAAGGCCGCTATGACGGCAGACGCGACGGCGAATATGAAGGCAGCAAGGTGACATATCCTGCGGCATTTGCCCGAGGTTCCGCCGAAGGAACAGGACGCGCCGATCTTGAAGCGCATTATGACTTAAACGGCAGGCTGCTTACGATCGAAGATCAATATGCGATGGGTTTTGAAGCCTTTAACCGTGGCGATTATTCAAAAGCGCTGTTCAGGTTTAACTTGATCCTTGTAGAAGAGCCGGTTAACGGCCAGTTTAGAAATAAAGCCTTCTGGTATGCCGGCATGACAATGATGAGCATGAAAGAATATGATAAGGCGCTTTCGATATTCATAATATACAGTATAAATTTCCCGGAAACTTTAAAGGAAGAAACCGTTTTGAACATAGCCAGCCTTCTTCTTGAAGTTAAAACAGGCGGTGTTCTGGGGATCGGATCCACAAGATACTACGATAAGGCTAAAAATATGTTTATGTGGTGGGTCGAATCGTATCCGAACTCAAAACGTCTGCCGGAAGTTTACTTTAAACTCGGCGAATGCTATGAAAAAATGAAAGATACGAATAACGCGGTTCTGATCTACAAGAAAATAGTGGATTCTTATCCCAACACCACTCTCGCTGAAGACTCTAAAAAACGTATAAAAGCAATCAGCTCATGGTGGCCATGGGACTAATCTAAAGCTTATATAAGTTAATAATCCCCTCTGCTTTCAATTGAAGCGGGGGGATTTTAATATAGCTGAAAATTATATTGGCTGTGGTTTTGAAAACGGTTTCCCTGTCGCTTTATCGCATCCGGCCCAGAACGAAGTTCGCCGTTTTCAATGAAATTTCAAAGGACTTAAGCCCGTTTTCGGCGGTTTCTTTTTTCAGCTCTTCAAATTTTCTCGCGTCGAATAAATAATACATTTTTTTATCCGTTCCAGCGGTTTTTTTAAAATCATTGTATTTTATGGACTGCTCGGGAATCAGGCTGGAATAAAACAGCATCGGGAGCTGATAATCAAAGTAATCATCTGAAATTTCCACGGCGCGTATGGCGTTTCTTTTCATTTTAAGTTCCGGATTTATTTCGGCGAAAGCCTTGAAATCCTTCTTGAATTCGTCATTAGTGGAGTTATATAATTTTATCGGAAGGACGGATATCAAAAACACGCATAAAAAAATGAAGATTATCGTTCCTTCGGCAAAGCGCATAACGCTGGCCCTGTTCCCGAACCGCTTGAAAGCTGAAAGCCCGTATGCTGAAATGATAGCGAAGGCGGGATAAATGGACATGATATACCAGCCTTTTTTGGCGCTGCTTACGCTCATAACGGCGAGCAGCACCGCGCAAAATATCAGTTCGAATAAAAAAAGCCGGCTGAAATTCTTGACGGCTTCTTTTTTTACCGATATCGCATAACTTTTCCGCGCGATCAAATAAATTCCGGGAATCAGAAGGATGAGCCAGGGAATATAAGTGAGCGCGATAATTTTAAAATATTGATAGGCGGGCGCGGCTTCGACCGCGTTATTGAACGCGCGTTGAAAAATTATATAGCCGAAATGCACTTTGAAAAAATCGACGCCGTTGGTAAAATACTGATACGCATACCAGGTTCCGGGAAGAACCGCTGCCGTTATAAATCCGGCGATAAGCCTTAAATTGAAGATCGCTCTGATATTAAAGATCGCCAAATAATAAATAACCACGCAGATGAGCGGAAAAGTTCCCAGCAGGTTTTTGGAGAGCATGGCGAGGCCCGCGCATATTCCCATTAAAATCGAATTTTTCAGGCCCTCCGCGCGGTATTTTTCAGGCGAATCCAGGCGCATTTTTTCATATTTTAAAAAGTTATAGGCCGCGAGCGCGCTGAAAAAAGCGAGGCAGACGTCCAGATGGGCGTAGCGGGCGAACCTTATAAACTCCCAGGTCGTCGTGAGTATCAGCGCTGAAACTATTCCGAAAAGGTAGTTTTTTAAAAGCTTTCCGGTTAAAAATACGGTTGCTGCCGTTAACGTGCCGTATAGCGCCGAAGGTATGCGCGCGGCGAATTCCGAGAAGCCGAACAGCTTGAATGAGACCGCCATCGACCACAGATATACCGGGTCGTTCTCGAAATTTTTCAAAAGCGCGTGATGCATCGTGAGCCAGTCGCCGGTTAAGATGATTTCGCGGGCCTGTTGGGCGTAGTAGCATTCGTCGTAGGTTCTGAGCGTGCCGTCGTACAGCCTTGCTGAAAAAAGCCCGAACGCCAGAAAAATGAGAAGAATGTGAAGTTTTTTAGCTTTAAACAGATACCTTATCAAAACGCACTTCTCTTTTATATAATTTTAAAGCGACAATAGTTTTATTGCCGCTTTAAAATGGTTAAAATATGGTTATTGTTTCTAAATCGCTGAAGGTTCAATTACACTGGTTTTGCGATTATTTTTTTTCGGCGGATATGGCCGCGTCCGCGAATATATCGACATAAACCTTGTCTTGCCCTTTTTTTACCTGATCTTCAACTATGGTTTTAAGTTCGGTTATTTCCTCCGGATAAAGTCTTATGCAGCCTTCCGATGCCTTCGTTCCTATCGAATCAGGGTCGTCGGTTCCGTGGATGGCTATTCCGGAGAATGGCGTTTTAAGCCTTAAAAACCATGGGCCGTAAGCGAATTTGCCTTCGTGGAGCCACTTGTCGCTTTTTTCGATCGACTGGACGTAGAAATGGCCTTCCGGCGTGCGCAGATCGCCTTTTTTCTGTTTGGTCCGGCCGTCGGGATTTCTGCCGTATGCGATACTGTAAGTTTTTAAAAGCGCTTCGTCTTTGAAAAGCCTTAATTCAAAGGTTTTTTTGTCTATGACGAATTTGAATTTCCCAGGCGCTTTCTTCGCTTTTCCTATGAATATAGCGGATGCTACGGGGTCGAATTTGAACTTGCCCGCCGTTGGGGCGGCTTTATCGCCTATCGTTTTGACCTGGAGCGTTTCATCTTTGCCCGCCTGTTTTTCTTCAGACTTATCGGGTTCCGGTTCCTTTGATAGAACCTGGCCTTTCTGCTCAGCCGCTTTCGACGTTTCGCCCGTTTCTTTAGCGGCTTCCGAGGCGAGCGGGGGATTGCCCTGGGATATGGCGTAATTTACTTTTATCGTAAATATTATCAGGATCAAAAGCAGAAACGAAGAAATTACATAAAAAAGTTTTTTGGAATTAATTCCCTGGTTCATTCATCACCTCTAGTATTTTTTCTCATACGCCTTAAGGCCGTCTATCATTACGATGACCGTCATTCCGCCTTCGGGTATGAGGGTAAGCGAGACCTTGTCGCCTGCCTTGTTCTGCATATCATACATTATATCTTCTGAATCGGCAGTTTTTTTCAAAATTTTAACATTAAAAAGTTGGTCGGGTGAAGGTTTCGATGATGAAACGGGAACGGTGAAATTAAACTGGAAAGGTTTTTTCGCTATAGGTGCCAGAAGCGAAGCGTCTATAGCCATCGTGAGGTTGAAATTCACTACGTTTGGCACGTTAATATCAGCCTTGGCGGCTCTTACCAGGTTAACGTTCGAGAGCGCCTGCTGGTCTGAAAGTTTTTCCATGATGGCGCCGACGGTCTGCATGGGGGTGCCTTTTTTGTTGTAAACTTTTCCCGTTATTCTGAATTTGTCGTCAAAGCCTTTTTCTTTTTTTACCGAATCGATCTTTATTTTTTGGTCGTCGTTTTGTAAGCGCGCCGTAACTTTTTCGTCGATGAAAGTCTGCACTTCCTGTTCAGACAGGATCCTTGAAGATTTCGCCGGAGAATTCCGGCCGTCCTGAGGCGGAACGCTATAGTCGATTTTGGCCGCCGATCCGGTATCAGGCGCTTTTACCGGCTTTACTTCCGGTTTTGGAGCTGTTTCCGCAAGGCAGTATGGGCAGAGGCTGTTCGCGGAATCTATTGATTTCTGGCAGCTGGGACATCCTATCGTGGCTGCGGACGCGAAAACGACGTTGAATATTAAGAAAATCATCGCCGCGGTTATATTGAATAAAGTTTTTTTAGCGTTTGACGTTGTTTTTGTTGTGCGGATGGTGTTCGCTTCTGGGATGGTCGTTTCTGGGGTGCGTTTCGTTGCGCTGCTGTTTGGGTTCATGTTTTTTGGGCCTCCTTGTATGATCTATCTTTTCATTTCTTTGAGCTGGTTCGAAATTTTTCTTGTGTTTTTCGATCTTCTGGCTGATTTCTTCTTCGATTGATTTTATGTATGGCGTATCGATATCTAACGTTTCAAAGTGATTTTTAACGGTGCCGACGTTGAATTTTATAAGAAGATCGCAGAGATTGTCGGCCCCCAGAAGTATTAACGGAAACGGAGCGGTTTTGATGTGTTCCCTGACCTCCGGCTCGTATTCGGAAAAATTTATTACCGCGCCTGCGTTAAATTTATGGTGGTTCATGGCGTTTATAACCTCGTCGATATTGGCGACCGAGATTTTTCTCGATGGCGGCCAGCGTCTTACGGCAACGAGCATATTTACGTTATTATCGAAGAACTGGAAATTGATCGCGTAATCTATTCCGCCGTCCGTTCTTCTATTGACGATCGTGTATTTCAAGAAATTGATCTGCCGCAGAAGGTTTTCAAGTATCCTTTCAAAAACCAGGAAGTTCATTTTTTGAAGTTTTTCGACATACTGCGTTCTGGTATGTGATAAATTTGATTTCAAAAGTTCGGCGAAAAGGTTCGGATCGAAGTTCATGAGCGCCGGCGCGGATTCGACTGGCTGTATAACTGGCGCCACTGGTTTTTCCTCGACGACCGGTTTTGGTTCTTCGTAATTTATAAGACCTATGTTGCCGTTGTTTAATTTTACGAAAACAGCCGGCTGCTTGAGTTTTTCAGCTTTTTTTATTTCAAGCGCGAGTTTGGCGTTGATCATAGTTTCGATGGTCTGGGCGCCGCGT
This sequence comes from uncultured bacterium, assembly GCA_964545075.1. Classification (GTDB taxonomy): domain Bacteria; phylum Muiribacteriota; class UBA9980; order UBA9980; family UBA9980; genus DAOPXV01. Next base: position 80,609 of record CAZJFS010000002.1, on the reverse strand, counting down.
TCGACGAGTTTTTCAATTGTTATAATCTTTGAAACCTCTTTAAAATGCATCGGTTTCTTGTTTCTTTGTAATACGAATTTTACCGCTTCTAATAATTCCATTAAAATACCTCTTTATTAATTTTTTGTGACCGCAAGCTGATTTGCGTGCATCGGCTTTTTATCGGTCCAGTTCGCCCGCGATTATATTGAGCGAGCCAAGCGCCGATATGGCGTCTGCTATGTAATGGCCTTCCACCATTTTTGGAAACGCCGCGAGAAATGGGAAGCAGGGCGGTCTTACCCTGACCCGGTACGGATTCGTTCCTCCGTCCGACACAATATAAAAACCCAACTCGCCGTTCGCACCTTCTACGGCGAAATAAGTTTCGCCGACCTGCGGCTTCACTCCATCGATAATTATCTTGAATTGCCTTATGAGCGCTTCCATTTCACTATAAACTTTTTGCTTGTCGGGAAGCGTCACGTAATTATTTTCGGCGTTTACGGGGCCGCCGGGGAGCTTTTTTACTGCCTGTTCGATTATTTTGATGGATTCGCGCATTTCCTGCATCCTTACCAGGTAGCGCGAATACGCGTCGCCATGCCCGTCGGTGGGCACGTCGAATTCAAAGTTGTCATAAACGAGATAAGGAGAGGCTTTTCTTACGTCATATCCTACGCCGCTTGCGCGAAGGCATGGGCCGGTAAAAGAATACGAAAGCGCGTCCTCTTTCGAGATGACGCCTACGCCGCGGGTGCGGTCGTAAAATATCCTGTTGTTTGTCAGGAGGCCGTCCACGTCTTTTAACGCGGCGGGAAGGCTCTTGATTATTTTGTTAACGCCTTCGACGAAATCGGGTCCGGCATCGTGCATAAGTCCGCCGATGCGGGTATAAGATGTCGTAAGGCGAGCTCCGCAGAGCGATTCTAAAACATCGTAAATCTCTTCGCGCTTTTCAAAAAAATACCAGAAGTTCGTCAGCGCGCCCAGGTCTACGGCGCATGCCCCAATGCAGACGAGATGATCCATTATTCTTGATAATTCGGATATTATGACCCTTATGTAGCGGCAGCGCTCAGTTATTTTAAGGCCCATGAGATGTTCGACGGCCATTACGTAGCCGACATTGTTTATCATGGCGGAACAGTAGTTGAGGCGGTCGGTATAAGGGATCACCTGGGTATAAGTACCTTTTTCGGCGGATTTTTCAAAAGCCCTGTGCAGATAACCTATTTCGGGAGTACATTTGATTATCTTTTCGCCTTCGAGTTCCATTATAAAGCGAAGCGTGCCGTGAGTCGCGGGATGTGAAGGACCCACGTTAACGCGCATGCGGCTTGATAAAAAGTCCGGCGTGGATTGCATCTTGTTTCCTCTTGCGTTTATGGCATTTTGGCTTGTGGATTGTTATTAACTATATTTATACCATAAAAGCCGGTAAAAATATGGTTAACTATTGATTATATCAAAGAACATGTACATTGTCAATAAAAAAGGCGGCGGCTAAAGAGCGCCGCCGCCTTTTTTGATAAGGATTTTAAGCGTCGAATTATTTTTTGTTCTTTAAAAGTTCCATTACTTGACGGCCTTTTTCCGTTCTGGGCTGATATTCGCCGGAGGCCGCCTGTTTTTCACTGCAGGCCTGACAGGTTTTTGCGCGTTCTTCGAGCATCGCGTTTATTTTAAACGCGAGTTTGTCGGCCGCCGTCTTAGCTTTTTCGCGCTTTTTGGGTGAAAATTTATCGTTGTTTGATTTTATTGTGAGATCATCCCATTGTTTTAAAGCTTTAACGAATTTGGGAAATTCTTTGCATTTATCGGCCGCTTCGGCCGGGATCGGGCCGGCGGGAAGAAGAGCCGCCGGATAAGAGGCTCTAAATTTTTCTACGAGTGCCTGGACCTCGGCGGGATCCGTTTTCGCTTTTTTAGCTTTCGCGAACGATACGCCTGAAAAAAGAATACAGATTGAAAGGACAAATACCATTACCATGAAAAATTTGTTCGATAATTTCATTTTGAAATTCTCCTTTTTATAAAGTTTTAAAAGTGTTAAAGCAATTTTTGTGCCTGGGTTAGTAACCTTAAAACAACTGGGTTGAAAATACGGATAGCGAATATCGGCGAAAAAATTACGCTTATTTTTTATTAAATTGCTTATTTTTAATCATAATAGCATTTTATGCCAAGTCTGTTTTATATTTCCTTATGCTTTGCGCAGGCCGATTGCGAGGGTTTGTTTATTTTTATGCGCGTTTAAAACGGTTTCATGCGTTATAAAGTTTCTTGAATAAAATTTTATTAAGTGTTATTATGCTTGAAAGATTAATTGAAACCAAATAGGGAAAGACGGTGTTTTATGAAATTTAAAAATAGAATTTTCATAAGTTTTTCATTGATATTGCTTATATTCGGCGCTTTCGGCTTTCTGACCCTGTGGCAGACGAGAAATATGGCAAACGCTTATAATAGGATGGAAAAATACGATATCAATGCAATAAAAGCTATTGAAAAAATTTCCGGACTACTTTTAAAAATTAGAAGTACGGAAGGTGAAATATTAACGGCTTCGAACGAAAAAATTATAAATAAGGGCGTAGACGACATAAATGAATTTTTTAAATTAATAAAAAAAACTATCCCGGTTTATAAAAAAGTCGTGGAAGATGAAAGTCAGCTTGAGCTTATCGATCAATTTGACGAGCTGTGCGGCAGGCATACAAAATTTAATGAAGAATTGATCAAGGCAAAAATGTCTCCCAAGAATACCATTGAATCGCTTCAAGCCATTTTCAATAATTTTCAGAGAGATTACGAATCGATGCAACTCATCGTGGAAAATATTAAATCCCAGGAATTTAACAATCTGGTCGGTAAGACGGAGAAAAACATCCTGTTCTATGATAATATTATTTTCGAGCGCTTTATCATGTTTGTTACGCTAATGATAATAGGTTTTTTGATAGTCTTCTATTTTTCAGAGAGATTTTCATTAGCATTCGACCAGGTTGACGACAGATTTAAAATAGAAAAGTTAAAGACGAATATGCTTACCCTTTTAAGAGATAATATCGAAGAGATAGATTATCCCAAATTGCTTTACATGATCTCTAACGGCGTTAATGCGCGTTTTGTGAGCTTATTCATTCAGACACCCGCGAATAATATCGAGCTGCATAAAAAATCAAATTCATTTTCTGAATTTGAAACGGTTTCGCCCGCTAATGCTGATGAGTGGAAAATAGAAACATTTGCAGCCCTTTTCAAGCATGCGGAAAATGTGAAAGAACCCGTTGCTTATGACACTGCAATGTTTTTCGATGGTAATCTCGGTGATGCGACCGAGTTTGGCGAGGCGCAAAAAAAATTCGTTGAAAATTTAAGGTCGAAAAATATTACGGCAATAGTGATCTATCCAATTTTGAAAGACGCGAATATCATCAAATATTATGTGATTTATTTCAGGGAGACGGTAAAATTCATATTGGATTCGAAGCTCAAGCTTATAGGAGAACTTATAACGGAAGCGGAGCTCCTTATTGATAATATGGATCTCTTAAAAGAATTGAAAAATAAGAACGAATTGCTTTATGATCAGAATATCGAACTCGATGCTTACGCGAGTACCGTTTCACATGATCTCAAAAATCCGCTTACCGCCGTTTTGGGGTATTATCAGATGCTCAACGTTAAAATCGGAAAGCTCATCGCCGGCGGCGCCGCCGACGCTTCCTCGATAGGGGAGTTAAAGGAATTTGTTGAAAAAGGTTACAGGGCGTCGAACATAATGAAAAATCTGATAGACGATATATTGACGTTCAGCCGTATAAAGGACACTTCGTTTAAGATCGAGAAGTTCAATGTTGGCGACATTTTTTCGGTGATATTTAAGCTCTTCGAAGATCAGATGCGCCGTTTGGGAATCGAACTGAGCATTGCGGAGAAACCGCCCGATATTTATGCGGATAAAAATTCGATCGAGAGAGTTTTTACAAACCTCGTTTCAAATTCTATAAAATATATCGGCCAGGGCGAAGGGAAAAAAATAAACATACGTTGGGAAGAAGATGCTTATAAATATAAATTCACTATCTCGGACAACGGGATTGGAATAGCTAAAATATATCAAAAAAATATCTTCACTCCGTTTTATCGGACGAAAGAAAATGTTGGGATAGAAGGGACCGGCCTGGGTCTTGCGATAACCAAAAAAATAATTGAAAAGCACGGCGGGAAAATATGGTTTGAAAGCCGCAGCCTGGAAGGCAGTTCATTTTATTTTACGATACCTAAATCCGTTGCTCCGGTTTAAACTCAAAAATTATCAATTGCGGTAATTATAAAAAAAACGCCGGATTAAAACGGCGTTTTTTTTCTTAATCCGGTTTTGCGTGATTAATGCGTCGATATTTTTTCGCTTTTTTCTTTATTTGCGGAAACGTTGAAGACATACATTAACACGGCGAGTATAATGTAGCCGGCCGTGAACTGGATCGGAAGACGAGAGCTTACGTTCCACGGAAGGTACATATCGCCGTTAGGCGATATGGAATGGATTATTCCGAAGAGCGTTAAAAGCGCGGTTATTACAAAATAATGTCCAGCGGTCGCGAGTCTTCTGTCGATTATAAGCGCGAGCGCGCCGCCCCAGAGCATGGCCGTAAGAATAAAACCGTGCCCGAGCATGGATATGACATCGATCGTAAGCTTGAGGTCGGGAGAAAATTTAGCCTGTATGTCGGCCGGAACGGCCATTAATATCTGGCCGACGATTATAAGAAGAAGGTTGGCGATTATCGGAAGGAATGCGAATGTAACCGCCGGCGCGTGTTCTCTCGGGCATTCATGGTAAGCCTGGCTGGCTATTTCAAGTCCGACGAATATTAAAATAGGCGCGACGCAGGCGTCGGGAAGTATCTGAAGCATCCAGGTGAGATAGCCGAACATTCCTCCGAAGCCGATAAAAAGCCCGGTTGCGAGAGTGTATCCAGCGCGCGCTCCCATGTGTTTATAGGCGGGATGGCCGATGTAGGGCGTCGATTGGGCGACTCCGCCCGTGAACCCGGCTATGAGCGTCGCGAAAGCTTCGGTGAGAAGGATCGATTGGGTGTCGTAATCGTCGCCGGCGCAGCGTGCTGATTCAGTGACGTTTATGCCGCCTATGATGGTCAAAAGACCGAAAGGAAGAGCAATAGGAAGGTATTTGATCGCTTCAGGCAAGCCTTCGAGAAACGCGAAGGTGGGTATCGGAAAACTTAAAAGAAAGCTGAATTTCGGAACCTCGTAGTGAATGCCGAGCGCTCCGGTAGGCCCAAAAACATGGTAGATCGCTGCGCTCACTATAACGGATACAAAAACGCCCGGCAGACGCATAGGAAGATCGAGACGGGCTATGAGTGAATAAAGTATTATTCCAAGCGCCACGAGGCCCACGACCGGCATTTTAAAGAGCGTTAAAAGCGGAAGCACGCACAGGAGGGCTATGCCGATGCCGCCGATCGATCCGAGAAGGCCGGCTTTTGGGACGATCTTTTGGACGTAGCCGCCGAAGAACGACATTATGACCTTTATGATGCCTATTAATATCAGCGTAGCCATGCCGACCTTCCAGGTGAGCATTTCATTGTTCCCGCTGGCGATGAAGGTGGGGCCGAGTACCGCCGCCGCGATGCCTATGGTTGAAGGCGTGTCGAGTCCGAGAGGCATTGCGGTCACGTTCGGGTTTTTAGTTCTATGCGCCAGGCGCCAGGCCATTATAGTGTAAACGATATCTCCGAAGAGCACGCCAAGAGCGGTTCCCGGGACCATGTTCTTATATATGAACTCCGGCTTCATTCCAAAGCCCTGAAGTATTACGGCGAGAATGACCAGATTTGTGACGTTGTCGACCATGAGACCGAAAAATGCGTTGAGATCTCCCGCCGCCCACCATTTATAAGAAAAATCCGATCCGTTATTGCTGTTTTTTTGAGGCATCGATATCACTCCTAGAAAAAAATATTTTAAAATAAATTCAAATGCAAAATTTGGAACTTATAATTACAAATTATATGACATAAGCGCAAGCGATTTTATCATACATGCGTTTAAAAATCAATAAAATTTAAAAGGGCTTTTGATTAAGCGCAGAGGGCACATGCGTCTGATTCAGTTTGCTTTCAGGATGTGTTTCAAAGCGTCCGGTCAAGTTTAAGTTTTATTTTCATGTTTTTTTCGCCATGCGCCGGCTGCCTGATGTTCAGGAAAAATCCTGAATCTTTTAAAATAGCGCCATTGATTTCCGGAATAACGAAAAACAATGACGCCCGCCGTGATTTATTGGGTAAAAGAGGCGCACGATCATAAATTTCATCGATAGAGAAAAAACTTGTCATAAATTGATTTTCGATTTCAAATTCACTTTTGCAGTTGGCGCCTGAAGTGAGTTTTAATTCTTGCGTAGTTTCACCAGCTACGGTCAGGGAAAAATTGGTTTCAGGCAGTATAATCTTATTGGTGCCGTAATTGTGAAAGGACACTATCGCTAAGATATATGCGGGAGCACGGTCGCTGCTTACAAAAGTTCTTTCGACGATAATGCCGAGTCCTTCATAAAGATTTTCAACGAATCCTGCCGAAAGTTCGTCACGCATTGCGCCAATATTACGGAAGCGCGGAGTCAGTTTTTCGATTTTGTTGAAATAACCGTTGAGTCTGATAAAATTGTCGTAATCGAAATTCTTGCATTTTTCGTCGAAAATAAGCGCATGGATGTATGTAGCGGCCTCATAAGCTATTTCCACGTTGACGCTGTCGAGCGCCATGGCTTTTTCATAACATTCTATCGCCGAGGCAATTGACGATTGGTAATCCCAATTTTTCGCTTTTTCTTCCATTGCCAGGCGGCGAAACGCTGCGGCTTTCCGAAAAAAATTGCGGTGGTTTAAAGGATTTCGGTTGCAAGCGTTATTGTAATAATTGACGGCGTTTATTATGGGATATTCGGCTTCTGTGATCTTCATGGCAGCCTCGCCCATATAAAACCATGCTTCTTCTTCGTACTTAATTTTGTCGGTTACTTTGTGAAAAGTTTCAATTGCATCCATGTATTCGCCTTTGGAATACTTTTCGCGGGCCTGTTCGAATAAAGCGTCGGCACGGCGTTTGTCTTCTTCGGCCGGGTCTGGCATTGACGCGAAGAAAAGCCATGTGGCGAATATGAGAATTACTCCAATCAAAGTGAGCTTCAAGCATCTGTTCATAGTTAAACCTTCCTTTTTCGCCTTTTCCGGCGAATGTTTCGTCAGAGCCGCTCTGGCTTGAATTTCAAGTTACATGCTTATCGCATTTTTACTTAAGATGGCGCAAGCGCATATACGGGAACTCCATTTTATTGTGTTTCCAACTTGTAAAGAGGAAGTTGGGATTAAGGTATAGAAAAGATCATAGGACCGTCACGAATGTAAAAGAATTTTTGGGCGCTTTTTTATTAATTATATAAAAATAATAAAAAGCCGGTATAGTAAAAAAAGGACATTAATCGGCGTGGGCGGACAGAAGATCAAATTAACGCCGGAGGAATGAAACCGGCATGCCTTCCTCATGTAGATTATAGGTAGAGACTAATCAAAAATTAATCAACAGTCAATTTGGTGTCTATTTTTTAAACACTGCGGTTGTTGCATTTGTCTGATTATTTCACAAATATGTTGCCGCTTTATATTAAATTTATCTTTTTATTTGCCAAAAAATTAATATGAAATCCAAAAAGGGCATTTATAAACGTTTTTACAATCTTGGCATGCTTATTGCTTATTGATTTGTGTGTTAAAAAAAGCTTTAAAATTGTTGTTTAGAAATTTAAATTTTTATAGAGTTTACCTCGGGCAGGGTAATTGCTTATCCGAGCAAAATACTGCCTAACTTCATACCTACCCCTAATTTTTGCCATTAATTAACATAAATAAAAAGGCAAGTCCTCCATCGAATAATGATGGGGGTTTTTTTTATTTTAAAATACTTATTTGTTAAAAATCTTCAGATTCGCCGGCGGATTGAGACACATCGGTTTTTGTTATTTACAGAAGCAGCATTCAGAAAGGCATTTGCCGAGTTCTTCATCGCCGCCCGGCGCTTTTCCAAAAACGCTGTTCCACATTTCCGGGCTTTCCATGCAAAAATATATATTGATAAGCTCTTGGGTATCATATTTCCTGATAAGCTCGACCATCTTTTTAAAAAGCCTTTCGCGCTTGAATCTAAAATATCTGGATTTCTTATCGTATCCTTTTATAAATTCGTTGTATATTATTTTCGAGTTGGGAAAGCGTGCGGCGATTATATCTTTCAGCTTGGGAATAAACCTGAAGCAACCGAGACTGATGTACTTGATCTTTGACGCCGGAAGATGCTCGAATATCATACGGACGGTTTCCGCCATATTGGACTCGAAATTTTCGTGATCAATTATAGGATCAAAATGAAGCGTTATATTATATCCAGCTTCGGCGCATTTTCTGGCGGAATCCAGTCGTTCGGCAAGGCTCGCGGTCTTATGTTCCTCGCTTTTCACTATCTCCGGCGAATTCATCGACCAGGACAACAGGACATTCGCGGGAGCCGGTCTTCGCAGAAACGTTTCGGAGTAATCCGTCTTAGATTTGAATTCTATCAGCGTCTCGGGTCTTTTTTCAAAGTAATCCATTATAAAGGATGAATATCTGGTAAGGTGTTCGAGCGCCATCGAATCGGTAAATTCGCCTGTTCCCACTCTGTATGGCCTTTCGGAATTTTTCGGTATGCGTTCATCCAGCTCTGAAAATAGCGCATCCATGTTAGCATAAACTATCATTAAGGGATTATTAAGATACGCCTGTAAAATGCAATAGGTGCAATCCATGGGGCAGTTCTGCGCGAAATCTATTATGTAATAATCGCAGCAGATATAGTCGTTGGTCCCGGGACATTTTTTCAAAAATTCGCCGTTATTTTCAGTTATTAAAAGCGTTTTTTTTCCTTCGCGGAAAGGATCAACGGCCGCGCGGACGCGATCGGCTTCTTCATCGGCGCCGCGCTCATCGACGTATTCCACGGGGATATCCATGCCGGAAACCGCCGTGAGAACGTTACGCGTCACTGGGGATTCTATGATTTCCGGTTTATTGAGTACCAAAATTTTTTCGGGATAATATCTTTTCATATTTTTTCACTTGCATGGCCGGCATTGGCAAACTTAAATTATCAAAACCGGCCGGTTTAGTTGATCAGCCCTGCGAAAATTCAGGCCTCCGAAGTGAACTCTTTTAAAAGCACCGTGGTTTTTAGCTTTTCAAGTTCCTTTATCTTCAGCTCGATATCCCCGCGGCCTCTTATGGAAAACGAAATGTTGAGTTCATCCTTTTCAAAATAAGGAAACTGATTTATAGAGATACCGGTTACGCCTGAATTTTTAACGCATTCATGAAAATATTTAAGGCGCGACTCATATTCCGGCCTTCTAATATTCAAAAGGCGCTGCCTCAAAAGCGCCGTCTTTTCATTAGAATTCAAGGAATCGTCGGAAAGAGCGCCATGAACGCCGATATATTCGAGAACCTCAAAAGCGCTTTCGCCGCGTTCCATCGAGGCCTCGCTAATATTTTCGGCCATTTCCGTCGAAATGTTAGCGCCCATGCGGCATCTGGCCGTCATTTCAACGAACAGTTCCTGCGCCCGGCCGTCAAATTTCACGATATGCAGGGCGGCGTTGACCGGAAGCCAGCCTTCGGCCAGCGCTTCCTTCGCCATATCGCATAACGATATAAGCGATGAGTATCTTTTGAACTGGTGCTCCGACGCCTGTATTCCGAACATATCAAAATACCTGTCAGCTATCTCTTTGGCGCTATAAAATTTAGAGAGCTTATCGATAATAACCGCGATCTCTACCGGATTAGGACGGCGGGCCGTAAAATTATCGCTGACGGCCATTTCAAGCCGTTCTTTTTCCTGAAGCGCTCCCGCGTCAAAACAAGGCAGATCGCCGGACGCATCGATACCGAAAAATATTTCGGCGCGCCTGTGTCCGGCTATGATCTCAAATTTCGCGTCATCGCCCTTGCAGACGATAACCGGATTTATAACGCCGCAATTTTTTATGGACTTTGCGAGATAACCGCAAGGACCGATCGTGACACGGTTCTTACTTGAAAAGTTTATATGGTCTTTTTTTAGTTTCATAACGGCTTTTCCCTTATTTTAATTTATAATAAATTACTTGATTTACCCGGCATCGACTTCCACGTCTTTACCATTTCGTAATATCACGAGCCGAATACATCGTTTGGCCTGATAGGCTTGGTATAAAGCATCTTTCCGTCAATCTCGGCCTTGGGCGAAAACCCCATTTTCTTTAAGTAGGTTTCGTGCTTCAAATTCGTCGTCAATGCGCTGAATTTGTTATATCCCGAATGCGCGAAACACTTTTCATTTTCGATATAAATGTAATAGCCTATCTTAAAATCGCGATATTCGGGTATCGCGAAATCCATTTGCACCATAAGCGATCCGTCATCGCACTTTTTGCCGATGAAGACCCCGGCGGTAATCATGTTTCTTAAAATATAAAAACTCACGGTATCGTCCTGCTCGCAGCAGCTGAAATTAAATTCCGGAAAAAAAACCTTTATGTCCTTCTTATAGTAATCCAGAAAATATTTTAAATAACGATCGTCTTTTTTTATTTCAAGCACTTTGAAATATTCTTTTTCGGTATATATGGCGTAAAGGTAATAAATATCTATGAACGCGATCGCCAGGTTCAAACCTCCGACGGGAAGGGAACCCAGCATAAATCCGTAGGCGGATATCATAAGAGCGCCTAAAAGATTAAGCCATCTGAGTTTTATGATCGAACTCATCAGAAGCGACACGGCTACTATCACCGATGCGGAATATCCCAGCCACTCGATATAGGGTATATTTAAAAACATTAGCGTCTTACCTTATCTTTTTTATTTACTAAAACTACGTGCCCCGATAAAGAGTTTTAAGCTTCATCCAAGTATTTATTTCCGGCTCAATTTTAAAACAAAAAGCTTAAAAATTCAACCTATTTTTTTACCGGATGATTTATTTCAATGCTTTTTGCTATCGAACATCGTAATTTTTAAAAATGCCGTTTCATGAAACGTAATTATTCTTTTATGTTTATTTCTTTTTTCTAATGTATTTTCCGGGCTAAGTTCAAAAAACGTTAAACGAGTGTTTATGAAAAAATCAGAAAACGTGTCTGATCATAATAATTTTTGTGAACAGCAATAAAAAAACCCACGAAAATATATTTCGCGGGTTTTTTATAAAAAGAAATTATTGCGTTGTTAAGTTATTTTGTTTTAGGCTCTGCGGCTTTAGGCTCTTCTGCCTTAGGCTCTGCAGCGGCTTTGGGTTCTGCGGCCTTAGGCTCGGCAACTTTGGGCTCTTCAGCTTTAGGTTCAGCGGCTTTATTAGGCTCTAC
>CAZJFS010000002.1:60794-69057 GCA_964545075.1 uncultured bacterium | reverse complement strand
GCTCGGCAACTTTGGGCTCTTCAGCTTTAGGTTCAGCGGCTTTATTAGGCTCTACAGCTTTGGTTTCTTCAGCTTTAGGTTCTACGCCCATAGATTCATCAGCTTTGGGTTCAGCAGCTTTTTTGCTTTTTTTGCTTTTTTTAGCTTTTTTAGCTTTTTTAGCTTTTTTGCTTTTTTTAACTTTTTTGCTTTCTTTTTTTTCGTCAGCGGCTTTTATTTCCTGGGTTTCAGCTGGAGCGGGGGTAAGTTCCTGTACGGGAGCCTGAGGAACGACAACTTTTTCTTCAGCCGGAGCTACGGGTGTGTACTGCTCTGAGATCCGATCAACGACTTTTGCCATGCCGGTCGAGTGGCTTAAATGATCCATTACATAAACTGGTTTGTCGATGACTTTACCTTCGAACAGTGCGTTTGTGGCTTTGTCTGAATACGAATAATCGGCCGCGAAAGCCGCCGGGGAAACCGCTAAAAGAATAGCGGCTGCGATAACTAATTTTTTCATGTTTAGAGTCCTCCTGTTTTTTTTGCTTATAATATCAGTTATGATTTAAAAAATCAATAGTTAATTATAAAATTTTAATTTTAAAGATCGACCTGCCAGCTCTGAGTTCCTTGTGAATCCTCGTTTTTGGAATCTTCCTTTATCTGCCAGAATTTTATTTTTTCAGAGTATTCCTTTAAAAGCCTGTTTGAAGTTTCCGGCGAATCAGTTTCTACGTGTATATGGAAGAACGGCTTGTCAGGATCGGGGATTATAAGCATCCAGTCCGTGTTTTCGTAGAAAATTTTAATTCCGTCTATGAGCTGGGCGTTAAGATCGCGCGTGTCTTCTATGAGATTACGCATTACAGTGCCCTTGAAATCCCATGAACATGGGACCTGGACCTTTAAAACATGGGCGGCCGGAAGCTCGCGGATTATATCGGAAACTGATTTTTTCGTGGCGGCAAGCATTTCCATAAGTTTGCAAATCGCTATCATGCCGTCGGACGCGGCCTGGAAATCAGGGAATACGAAACCTCCCGAGCCGTCACCTATGAATGACACTCCGGCGTTGACGCCGTCCTGGAGCATATTGCTAAGGGATGTTTTGGTTCTTACGACTGAAACCCCCATTTTTTTACCCATTTCCTCAATTATTCTCGAGGCTGTCACTGGTACCGCGATCTTAGAGCCTTTCGGGCCTGTGCTCATTACGAGGTAACTCATGAGCGCGAGAGATATATCGTCGGAAAGTATCCGTCCGGTCTCATCGACGACAAATATTTTTTCGGCGCCGACGTCGAGCATAACGCCGAAGTTTGCGTTAAGCGACTGGACGATCGTGGAAAGTTGACGAAGGGAAGTGGAATGCGAAATGGCGTCTTTTGAAAGCCGCGATTCATCCACGAAAGCGTTGAGAGATATAGCTTCGGCGTCAAGCTGGCCGAGCACCTGCGGAAATATTATTGACGCGGGGCTGTATGCGTAATCGATGACGATTTTGAAGGATTGTTTTTTTATAAGATCGGTGTTTACATATTTTCTGAGACCCTCGACGTACATATCGAGAGTTCTGTGCGGGAAATGGATGGTACCTGTTTCGTCTGACGTCGCGCGCGGAAAATCTTCGCGGAAGAAAAGGCGTTCAATTGATTTTTGTTTCGATACCGAAAGCGACATTCCGTTTGAATCATAGAAATGGATTTCTATCATATTGGAATCGTAAGGCGATATTCTGGTATGTATGCAGCCCTTCTGGTTGTTGGCCGTGAGCTGATAGCGGGACACCGGAACCGGCATTACCTGAAGGTCGTGGACGTTACAGCCGCTCGAGAGTATTCCTGAAATGAGCGCGCGGTTTACGAGCCTTGAAGTTTTATGCGAATCGCGTGATGTCGCCACATTGGCGCGCATTCCGAAAAACGCTCCGCAAGCCGCTCCGACCTTGGCCGCAAATTCGGGAGTAACTTCAATATTGGCAAGCCCTGATATTCCATTAGCGCCGAAGAGAACGCTGTTCCATTTTTCACCCCAGACGAGACTTGTGGAAAGCGTCGATCCGGCGTCCACGAGTTTATGAGGCCATACCTTTATGTTGGCTTTCAATACGGCCTCTTCTCCGATGTGGCATTCGTCAGCGATGACGACGCCTTCGGCGATGAATGCGCGGCTTAATATCCGGCAGTTGCGGCCGATGATGTTTTCCTTGCAAATGGCCTGCTGGCCGATGTAAGTATCGTTCCATATCACGCAGCCGTTTATTTTAGCTCCGCTTTCTATTATGCAGTTATCGCCGATGACTGAATTTATTATTGATGCGCCGCGCTTTATGAGGCAATTTTTTCCGATGACCACGCCGCCGCGCATTTCGACTTTTTCTTCGATTATAGTGTTTTCACCGGTTATTACGTCTTTTCCAATGACGTTCATACGCGTTCCTGGAATGTTGACGTCGACCTTTCCGTCGAATATGTCGCGGTGACAGAGAAGGTATTCGCCAAGGTCTCCGATATCTTTCCAGTACCCATCGGCTATATAACCGTAGAGCGGCAGGTTGTTCTTTAAAAGCAATGGGAAAAGGTCTTTGGAAAAATCGAATTCCCGTCCTTTGGGTATGTAGTCGAGCGCCTCGGGTTCGATTATATAAATTCCGGTGTTGACCGTGTCTGAAAAAACTTCACCCCAGGATGGCTTCTCAAGAAATTTGGATATTCGACCGTCCTTTTCGGTGATAACGACGCCGAACTGGAGGGGATTATCGACCCTCGTTAAAATTATGGTTATCATGGCTTTTTTTGTTTTATGAAATTTGATGGCTTTTTTAAGGTCGAAATCCGTCAGCACGTCGCCGGATATGACCAAAAAGGGCTCCTTCAGATGTTCGCGTGAATAACCCACGCAGCCGGCCGTTCCAAGATCATCGGTGGTTCCGACGTATGACATTTTTACGCCGAATGCGTCGCCGTCGCCAAAATGAGAAGTTATCTGATCCGGCTGGAAGAAGAGCACCGAGAGAATATCGCTTAAGCCGTGCTGTTTCAATAACTCGACTATATGTTCCATCATCGGTTTATTAACGATAGGGACCATTGGCTTGGGAATAGTGCAGGTAATGGGGCGAAGCCTGGTTCCAAAACCTCCGGCCATGATAACAGCTTTTTTCATACCTTACCCCCGAATTATTTTTTAATTTTAAAATTTTGCGCAAAAGATATAATTGATAACTAAATTCAAATATATCAGAATAAAAAAAAAATAGCAAGCAAAAAACATAAAAACCGCAAGAATGCCCCGTTCTTGCGGTTTTTATGTTTGGTTAGGTCTGTTCGTATATTGTTTTTATCAAAACTTATGTCTTACATTTCGGCACAAAAATCAAATTATTAATGTTTTTATTAATTTTTTTAAAAATTAGTTGTTTCTTGTAATCGTCGAAAGCGTTATATTGTTGATTTTTCCGGTAGCGCCGTTTAAAGAGGCGGGCATTTCAGGTTTCATGTCTGTCTTCGCGGCGGCAATGCTCGACCCCTGAGGAAATTTGTCGTATTTTAAAAGCGCCATCGTATCGGCGACTACGTCCTTGCTCTTTAGAATTATTATTATAAGATCCTTCGCGCCTTCGGAATACGAGGTGGCAAGGCACCTTCCCGCGGCTATGGTGTAGCCGGTTTTTATGCCGCGCACGCCTTCAACTTTTCCTAAAAGCTTGTGGCGGTTGGTAAGTTTAATGGTTCTGTCATATTTTACAAGTTGTTTAGTTACAGTTTTGAGTTTCTTGTTCTTTTTAACCACTTCTTTGGTTCCGTATATGTGAACCGTTTTATTTTTCGTACCTACGATTTTGGCGAATTTGACGTTTTTCATCGCATAATTCGATATTAAGGCGATGTCATAGGCGTTCGAATAATGTTGCGAATTAGGCATTCCGTTAGGGTTTACGAAATTTGAATTTACCGCGCCAATGTCTTTCGCCTTGCTGTTCATTATTTTAGCGAAATCTTCAACGGAACCGCCGACTTCTTCCGCGATAGCGATACAGGCGTCATTGGCTGAATATAACATTGCCATGTATAAAAGCTCTTCGAGAGTGGTCGTGTCACCGGCATTAAGCCCCAAAGCGACTCCGTCGGAGCGCACACGTATGTTGTGCTTTATCGTGACTATTTTATCGAGATTGTCACACGCTTCTAAAACTACCACGGCCGTCATTATTTTAGTGAGCGAAGCGGGGGCCATTTTTTTGAAAGCATTCCTGCTGAATAAAACTTTTTCGCTATTGCTGTCCAGGACTACGGCCGACTGCGCGCCTACCATGTCTTCGATCGATTCCGGTTCGGCCGGTTCCGAGTTCTTTTTAGGCGCTCTTTTTTTTGAGACGATTTTTTTCGAGATGCTCTTATCGATCTTGCCGAAAAGCTTTTTCAGTTCCGGACTGTTGTTTAAAATTTCTTCTTTGGAAGCCTCGGCGGCCTGGTTTTTTTCAGCAAGATGCTTTTCCTGCTGTTCCTTAAGCAGCTTCTTGAGCGTTTTGTCGAGCTCGCCCGCGTGAACCGTGGAGCTTGAATTGAAAAGGAGCATCGCAATTATTAAAAGTGAAGTGAACAGGGTTTTTTTACTCTTGGGCTCATTCATATTACTATCACCTGACATCTATAAATATAAAAAAATCTGAAATTCGTAATAGATATCGGCAGCAGGTTCGTTTACTTTATCCTGCCGCTATTGAATTTATTTAAAATTTGTGATAATATGAAAGCTGTTTTTTATTTGATGGATCATATACTCTAGATAAGGAAAGGGACGCTCTTATGATTATATATTCCGGCAGAAAACTATTCTGTTTAGTTTTTCTCTGCATTATGAACCTGCTCTTCGCATCCACTTTAACATCTTACGCTGCATCTGATACGAGGGATGTTGAAATCGTTCCTCTTGACGGCTTATCTATATCGGCGGCCGATTCGGCAATAACATCGTTTCTTGATAGAATTTTCAAATCTAAAAACGAAGAAGCTGCCAAATTTTGCGTTAATCGAGGCGAAAATTTTTTGACATCCGAGTTTATCAACGATCTTAAACTTTTTTCCGGTTTTGACGCAAAAATAGTTTCTCATTCCGGTTCTAAATCGGAAAACATAAGCGCTATAGTTGCTTTTTCAAGCAAAGATGGCGACGAGGTTAATCAGGAATTCGTTCTTTCGCTTGATGAAAAATCCGGTATTTTTAAGATAGTCAATGTTTTTGACAGGCAATACGCGAAAATGAGCGAAAAACGCAGAAATTGTTATTTGAATTGTGAATTTCTCGATATGGTGTGGCAGATATTTCCTGAAATATTTCCCGATCATTGCGTTCCCGAGGGCGCCGGAGATAGCCAGCTTATTTCCGGCGGAATTTTGACTTCAGCGCCGAAATGTCCTGATGGCGGTGAATATAACTGCGATTTTTCTTATGACGGAGAATTGATGGCTTATGAGGTCAGGCTTAGATGCTCGAAACATGGTAATTCGTGGGAAATTTTTAAGGTGAGCGGAAATCTCGATGCGTCCGAAAAAATTTCACTGGAAATAAGCGAAAATAACAAAAAAATGATTTCAACTTTTGGTACCGGGCTTCTTTCGAAACTCTATGCGGTTCATGAAAGAGCCGCGGAAGTATATACTCTTGTACAAAATGATAATATGAACGAGGCTCTGGCTAAATTCCGCGAACTGCAGAAAAGCGACGCACGTGCCGGAAACCTTTATCTTGTTTTATCTCAGGCGCTTTCAGATTCCGGGCATGATTCCGAAGCGGTTTCGCTGATTAATGAATGCATCGGACTGTATCCAAAATGGTCCGCGGCAAAAGCTAAAGCGAACCGGATTCAAAAAAACTCAAAGGAATCTTCAAAAAAATCTGAAGAATAGTCTCGTTATTTCATTTGATATTCGATTCGCGGGTTGAGCGGTTGTATTATCGTTTGTCTGATATCGTCAGGACCGAAATAAAGCGTTCTGATTTCGGTGAATACGGTAGGAACCGCTCCGTATTGAAGCTGTATCCCGTCGAATCCGATGTCTTTAGCCTTTCCGTCAAGGGCCGTCCCGGTTAAAAATATCGCATATCTTATTGAACCGTCGCTGATTACAGGTTCCGGTTTAAAGGACATAAAGATGCGCACCCATTGCTTATAATTGTTGTTTTTAAAAACGGGCTGCCAGTATATACCGGCTTTTTTGATCTCCGAGCCTGTCCCGTTCTTCAAAAATACGGTTTCTATGCGTTCATTCCGAACCGCAAATGAATCGTAATGTTCGAAATAATTAGAACCTTCGCCGCCGCTGAACCTATATTTGGCCGCGACCACTTCAAAGCAGTTGTTTATTTCGATCACGAATTGCGATCGCCCTTCGGGCCGTCCATTTATATCGTAGCTTCCGAAGCCCAGGAATGCTTTTGCCATGGGGGCGCTCGCGGCGTTATTCTTAAAGCACACGCTTGCGGATATTGAAAGCCCGAGCTCGTTCGCGTTTTCTATGGTTACCGGATTTATTTCCTGGTAATAAACCGGATTTTTATCGTTGCCAAAAGAAATTTCAGGCAGGTTGAAATTGCACGTATAAGAGGTTTCCGCGGTGGTTTTCGCGTTCATAAAATCGGCGGAAAGAGTCACCGTCCGTTTTTGACCGTTGGAATATGGCATCGATGATTGATAGCCGAGCTCGTAATTGCTTTTGATTTTGTTCATTACTTTTTCAATGACGCTTGTCATTTCGGTTACTCCGGCCTCGACGTACTGGCCGCCGGTTGTTTTTGAAAGAGAAGCCATGCGTTCCGAAGCGCTTCCCCCGCCAAAGAGATCAGACGAAGAAAAAACGGGAAATTTAAGTATATGGAAGATATACGGACCGGGGTTTCCGGCTACGGTACATTTTTCAATGGTCTCATCGCTGAGTTCAATGTCATCCGCGGTCATATAAATGATGTGACGTTCGCCGACGCGGTCAGAAATGGCGTCAAGCGTACGGCTTATAACCTGAGCGGAACTCAGTTCCGGTGAGAATGACTGCGCCGGAGTCACATTTGCAAATTTTGAGGGATCTGAGGAAAATGGGATTTCATCGATATTTGCGCTGAAAGTAAAAAGCCCCATCGCGTCAATGCTTTCTAAATAAGATGCGGCTTTTGCCAGCGCGCTGCGGGTCTGCGCGGCATAATTATCGCCGTGAAGGCTCTTATCGATTATAAATGCGAGCGCCTTACTGTCCGTCTTTCTTTTTACGTAGTTGAGGTTTTGCGGCCAACGATTTTCCGTGAGCGTGAAATTCGATTGTAAAAGGCCGTTTTCAGAACCGGCGCCGTCCTTCTTAAAATAAGCGTCAATGCTTATCTTAGGGAATTCATCCTTGGATATTCCGGTTATTTTTAATGAAAAAGGATTCAAGGTTCCGGGATCGGCAAATCCCGTTCCGGTTATAAAACAGGATAGCGCTATTAAAATGCCTATAAGGACGCGGCGCTTTTTGGGGCTATCCAACTACCAGTTCCTCTGAAGCGAAAAACCGTAGAAAAAGTCTAAAAAGTTTTTCCAACTGGTGGTTTTAGCGAAAGCTAGTTCGGAATAGTTTTGAAGATTCGGCGCCGGTTGAGGCATAAATATGGAAATGCCGAAGGAATTATACGTTGTAGGTATTTTTCCAAAATCACCGATGGCCGAATTTTTTACAGTGGCGTTGGTGATCGAGGCCAGGTACTCCCGCGAACTCTGCTCGGCCACTTCTTCGAGTATTTCTTCGTTAACGAGGCGGCCGAGATCGAAAGCGTCGACCATCTGGCCGTCTATATAGCGTCTGACTTTTTTGAGAACTGAGCCGTTGAAGATGGTTCTGTGCTTTTCGAGCGCAAGGTCTTCCCTTAGAGCTGACAGGAAAACGTCCATTTTTTCGGTAATCATAGGAAATTCGGCCGTGGTTATAGCCGATAGCGTAGCTTTTATTCCCTGGCGTACGGCGGGCTGGTTGTAATATTTTTGCCAGGCGCTTACGAAAGCGAAGCAGAAACGTCGTGGTTCGAGTTCTTTTTGAGAAATTATTCTGTCGAGTATAAAAGAGTAAGGCGTTCCGGCCGCCGGTATCTTTTCTTCCGAGCCTATAACGTAATTGACGTACGGCGCCAGTTCGTATAAAAGTTCAAAGCACTGAAAATTGTCCGCGTCAAAGTGGGCTATATCTATAGGCCTTTTAAGCGATTCGGAAATATTGGAGAAGCAGGCCGCCAGATCTTTTATACATTCGCGCGA
>CAZJFS010000002.1:0-60694 GCA_964545075.1 uncultured bacterium | reverse complement strand
TCGTACCACAAGGCAATTATGGTTATGGCGTCGCATGAACCGGTAAGTTCGAGTTTGTTGATTTCGGTGGAAGCGCTGCCTTCAAGGTCGTTGAGGAATATCAGATGCGTCCATTCGGCCGCAAACGAAGCCTGTGAAAAAGAAAAAATAAAAACAAAAATGAGTATGGTTATATAAAAGCCTTTGATTTTCTTCATTTACCCTCTCCAGTTTCAACTTCTGGCCTTGAACGCGAAACATCCGGCGTTATATGGCTGAAGCTTATCTTTTTTTAAAGTATATTTTTACTTAAATTATATTACTTTTGGAAATTATATTAAATTTTTTGCCGGTTGTCAAATCAAATCGGAAAAAAATGAAAACGCCGCCGGTTTGAATAAAGAAACCGCGCAAATAAAAAAAAGGCAGCAAATCTGCCCGCTATTGAAAATGGTTTTTGCGTTATTGTGGAATATATGGTTAAATAACCCTTAAAAAAAGCGCGTTCTTGTTTTGAGGATTTTGTTTTTCCCTTACTTTTATTATGTTTTGGATGCAGGCTAAAAGGCGCTCACGGTTTATGGGCTTGGGAATATAAGAATCGGCTCCGTACTTGATAAGACCGTCGCTTTGAGAATGCTTGGAGTCGTAAGCCGTGGCGAGAATTACTGAAACATGGCGAGTATCGATATTTGATTTCAATGCGTGACAAAATTCGAAACCGTTCATTATAGGCATGTTGATATCAAGAATTACGATGTCAGGTTTCTGATCGTTAACGGCATTTAAAGCGTTCGGAGAATTTAAAAATTTGGTTATTTCATATTCGGGACTTTCGGCGAGCATGGTCTCAATGATATCAAGGACGAAAGGGTCGTCGTCAATTATAAAAATTTTGTATTTGGGTTGTCGCTCTTGCATTTGAGGTACACCTCGCTTTCATTTGGGAGAAGTTTTTCAAAGAATAAATTGATTGTTGCTGGCCTAAAATATCCTATTATTATCCTAACAGAATCGGCTTGATAAGTCAAGAAATTTGAAAATTAAAAAAGAAAAATTCGAATTTTTCTTTTGCATTAATATTTTTTCGGCTAAAATAATTTTATTCATGAAATTTTAAAGTTGAAAAAGTCAACTCTCTATGATAGAATAAAAAATAAAAATAATTTTGTTCCGGCGACGCTTCTTATGATGCTATGAGCTTTGCCAACGGTTGATATTTTAAACATATAAACAAAAGAGATTGTGATTTTAAAAAAATCATTAATCAGCTAAAAAAAAAGAGTGATTTAAAGATGTGTGACGGAAAAAAAAGGTTGCTTTATTGTTTGGCTTGGGGATTAGTTTTAATTTTTATAATGGCTACAGGCGTGTTCGCCGAAGACGAATACCGGATAAAAGCTTCTACGGACAGAAAATCCGCGTCGGTCGGCGACAAGATCATACTGACCGTGACGGTGAGTTCAAATGCTTCGATATCGGTTCAGCCTTCCGCTCCGGAACTTAAAGATTTTGACGTGATAGGCACTTCGAGTTCGAACCGTATCTCGATAGTAAACGGCGCTCAGGCCGTTGAAATGAGCAATATTTACGTGGTCAGGCCGCTTAAGGCTGGAAAGCTCGTGATAGGTGAGTTTTCGCTTAATTATAACGATTCTAAAAATATTTCCAGAAGCGTTAAGACGATTCCGATCACGATAGAAGTTACCGAAGCGGAAGAAAAAAAAGACGATCCGGCGCCGACCATAGAACCTCAGAAAAATCCGAAAGAACCTCTGGCGGAAGATAAAAACGGCATAATTTCAAATTTCATGAAGGTGACGTTTGCCGTGGTCATATTTATTTTCGCTTCCATCTGGTTCATTATGTGGCAGTCGTCCCGCCGCGAAATCGCGAACGATAAAAAAGAGAAGCACGCCATGGCGGAAGCGTCGGAAAAGCTTCACATAAACTTGAAATCGGATCATGAGGAGACTGAAAACATTTCGGGGAAATCCGGGGAAGCGCCAATTGCTTCCGACGCCAATATATCGGTTGAATATGATGCGGGCGGCGCCATGGCCCGGATAGAATCCTTTTCAAAAAAAGGCGAATTCCGCGATATGTATCTTGAAATACCGAAGCTTATAAAATATGAAGTCGGGCGCATCGCGAAGTCGAACCTGATGGAGCGCACTACGGCCGAGCTCTGCGAAAAAGTCCGCGAAATCACCCCCCTTTCCGTTAAGATGAACGACATTTTTTCGCTTCTGGATCTTTGCGATATGGTAAATTACGCCAGGTATTCGCCGGGCGCGGAGGAAGTAAACTGCACCATCAGGTCGTTGAGGGAATTAAACCATATTTTTAATAGAGGTGTTGAAAAATAAGATGAACAGCGAGATCAGAGATATACAGGAACTGGTGAAAGCTAAGAATGAGCTCACCGTAAGAATATTGAACGAGGTCAGAAAGGTCATAGTAGGTCAGGATCAGCTTGTAGAATCCCTTCTTATAAGTTTTTTTTCCAACGGTCACATTCTTCTCGAGGGCGTTCCGGGCCTCGCGAAGACGCTTGCGATAAAGACTCTTTCATCGGCGATAAAGACTAAATTCGCCAGGATACAGTTCACGCCGGACCTTCTGCCGGCCGATCTCGTCGGCACGCGCATATATAACCAGAAGAGCTGTGAATTTGAAACGGCCAAGGGGCCCATTTTCACCAATTTTCTTCTCGCCGATGAAATAAACCGCACGCCGGCTAAAGTGCAGAGCGCTCTTCTGGAGAGCATGGAGGAAAGGCAGGTCACTATCGAAAAGGAAACCTTCAAGCTGTCCGAGCCTTTTCTCGTAATGGCCACGCAAAATCCCATTGAAACTGAAGGCACATATCCGCTTTCCGAGGCGCAGGTCGACCGCTTCATGTTCAAGGTGGTCATCGGCTATCCGGGGATCGAGGACGAAAAGAGCATAATCAGAAAAATGGCCATTGAAAAAAACATTAAGGCTGAAATCAAGGTCGATGCGGTAACGACTCCCGAAGAACTGCTTTCAGCCAGAACTCTCATAGATAAAATATACGTTGACGAGAATATACTCTCTTACGTCGTAAGTCTCGTCAATGCTACGCGCCAGCCCGAAAAATACGGCATGAAGTCGCTGAAGGAATATATTCGTTTCGGCGCTTCGCCGCGCGCTTCGCTTTATCTGGTTGTCGCCGCTCGCGCCAGGGCCTTTCTCATGAAACGCGGTTACGTTATGCCGGAAGATATAAAAGCCATAGGTTATAACGTTTTACGGCACCGGGTAATGCTTACATACGAGGCGGAAGCGGAGAATCTTACCAGCGAAGACATAATAAAATCTATATTTGACGGCGTAGAGATACCATGATACCGAAAGAACTAATCAAGCAGATAAGAAAAATAGAAATAAAAAGCAAGCGGCTTGTCGATTCCCTGTTCGCGGGAAATTTCAGGTCCGCGTTTAAAGGGCGCGGGCTCGAGTTTGAAGGCATAAGGCAATATTATCGCGGCGATGACTATAGAAGCATCGACTGGAAGGTCACGGCCAGGATGAACAAACCTTACATCAAAATCTATCGCGAAGAACGCGAAATGATAGTGATGATACTTATCGACGTTTCGTCGTCGATATTTTTCGGGTCCACCGGCCAGACTAAGCGCGAGCTGGCGGCTGAATTTGCCGCCACCATTGCCCTTTCGACCGTTTCATCCAACGATCAGGTCGGCCTCGTCATGTTTTCCGACCGGGTTGAAAAATATATTCCGCCCGCCAAGGGTAAAACTCACGCATTGCGGGTTATCCGCGAGATATTGTTTTATAAGCCCGTATCGAGAAAAACTAATATATGCGAAGGGCTGACTTTCATGAACCGCGTTTTGAAGCATAAAAGCATTTCATTCGTGGTATCGGATTTTATGGACGCGGGGGAGCGGTTCGAGAAGATGATGGCGGTGACCAAATTAAGGCATGATACAATCGCCATAATTTTAAACGACGAACTGGACGTATTGCCGTATGACGTGGGTTTAGTCGAGTTGTACGACATGGAAACGGGCGAAGCGCTTCTGGTGGACACATCGAACGCCGCTTTCGTCAAGTCGTTTAACGCCGAATGGGAGAAGCGGCAGCGCGCCGTTAAAGGCATATTTAGAAAAAACAACATAGACTGCATAAGCCTTTCAACGGGCGTTTCGATACGGAAACCGCTTTTGCAGTTTTTCAGAAAGCGCGAATTGGCGCGCTGATATTTTCGGAGGTGTTCTCTTGAAGGAAAGAACTTTGAATACCGTCGCGGTGATCGCGGCGCTTACAATGATATTGAGCTTTTTCAACCTTATGGAATCGCGTAAACTTTCCTCGGGTTATGAAGCTAAAGCGACCGACGCGCGTAAATTCGCGGGAACTCTCGCCGCGCAGAAACTGTACCATGAGGCCGCGTCTTTTTTAGAGAGGCATTTGACCGAAAATCTGGTCAGGCCTGAAGAACGTGAGGCGACATTGCTGTATCTCGCGAATATCTATCTGGATAACGTCGGTGATATCGAAAAAGCCATGGCTACATATATGAGGCTCCTGCATGAATATCCCGCGACGAAATTCGCGGGGGACGCGGGACGCCGTATAATCGAATGCAAGGAACGTCTGGGCCGGCGTCTGGAGGCGATGACGGACATGGCCGCCGCCGGTGAAGCGGAAAAGAATTTGAAAAAGCCGGCGGCCGCTCCTTCGACATCTGAAAACAGCGTAGTGGTGGCGAAGATCGGCGACGATAAAATGACCATGTCCGATTTCGTCAGGTACGCCGATGAACTGAGCGCGAGAGGTATTTCGTTTAACTTTGAAAAAAAGGACGATAAGATAAAAATACTCAAAGAGGTAGTGGCGCAAGAGGTGTTGAAGCGCATCGCAGCGATGAAGAGGATAGACATCGACGCCGATGTCCTTAAGAAAATCGAGGCCGCGAGAACGCAGCTGATGATACAGAAGCTTCTTGAAACCGATGTCATTTCAAAAGTTTCGGTTGATGACATGTCGGTTAAGCTTTATTATGAAGCTCACCGTGATGAAATGAGGAAGCCGGACAGCATAAAGCTTTCTTACGTGGAGGTGAATGGCGAGACGGATGCGGTCGCCATAATTTCAGGTTCCGGCGCTCAGGCTTTCTCGTCGCGTTCGCCAAAACAGACCGCGTCGGGCGGCATCATGGATCTTTCGGCCGAGATTGGCGTTGATATAACCGCGCTCACGTCCGAGATAGCGCTTGCCAATAACGGCGATATAATAAAAAAATATGTTAAAAGGCCCGGCGCCGATTCATTTCTGGTATTCCGCCGCGAGCATTTCATAAAAGGCGAAGCGTATCCTTTTGAGGCGGTAAAGGAAGCCGTAAGCAGAAACCTTCTGGCAAAAAAAAGAGAAGATGAGATTCAGAATTATATCCTGAAAAATTTCGGCGGAATGAATGTCGTGTTATATGAAGACGCCTTCCGCGAGGCCGCGCGCGCCACTGACGAAGTGAACGTGAAATAGCCTTAATGGGTTCATGTTCCTTGATTTTGGACGATGAAAATGTATAAAGCATTACTGAAATTGAATATTTTTTTAATAGCGATTCTCCTGTTCGCTTGCGCGATTTTTGTTTTACAACCGCGTTCGGCGTATTCGGCGACCGGCGAAGCTGAAATTGTCTCCGGCGGAACGGTTGAGGCGGATATCCGCGATATCGCGGACCCTATGGCGTTGAGTATCGAAAAAAAATCGCGCGCGTTCCTTGCGGCGCTGGCTTTTGCGGCGCTGCTGATGTCGTGGGCATTGTACTGCAAATTTTCGGAAAAAAAACCGGACGAAGTAAAGGCTGAGGCTCCGCCCGAACCAAAGATTCCGCCGCATGTAACCGCGCTGGAGGAGCTGGAGGCGCTTTCAAGATCGGACCTGCTTTTTCGTCGCGAGTTCAAGCTTTGGTATATGCGCATATCGTGGATATGCCGAGCCTATATCGGTTCTTCGCTGGATTTCAACTGCGTCGACTTGGACGCTTATGAAATAATGGCGAAACTCAGGTCTAAAAACGTATCGAACCATCTCGTTTCCCGCTTTGATGAAATATTGTCCGAATGCGATCTGGTGAAATTCGCTAAGGCCGCTCCTGACGAATCCGACGCGCGCGAGGAACTTCAAAAGTGCGTGGACGCGGTAAAAAAGAGCCGGGATGTGAATTTCAGATGATGGCTTTCCGTTATCCCGAAATGCTCGTTCTGCTTATTATTCCTTGTATTATGCTTGCTTACAGGATGTTAAGGGATTCCAAACGCGGCACGGGCATCGGGTACGCGAATTTTTCGATATTGAAAACGTCCCATGTGCGCACTTATAAAAACTGGCTGAGCGTTTTCCCGGCGATTTTAAAGGCGGTCGCATTGTGCCTTCTGGTAGTCGCGCTCGCGCGTCCGCAGTTCGGCGAGGAAAAGGAAGACGTTAAGCGACAGGGCATAGACATATTCATAGCTCTCGACGTTTCCGGGTCCATGTCGGCGGAGGATCTTAAACCCGACCGGATTACCGCGGCCCGCGAGCTGACCTCGGAATTTATAAAAAAAATGACGGACCACCGCCTTGGAATGGTTGTTTTTGCGGGCAGGTCGATGACGCTTTCCCCGCTTACGATCGATATAGGCATAATAATCGATTATCTTTCCAAGGTCAAGGTCGGTGAGATGCCGATAGATGGAACGGCCATCGGCGACGCGATATCTAATTGCATTTACAAGTTCAAGGATGAAAAAGCGAAGTCGAAGGTCATAATACTTTTGACGGACGGCGAGAACAATACCGGCAATGTCGAACCGATGATGGCCGCTAAAATAGCCCGTGACCGGGGCATTAAAATATATACGATAGGCATTGGTTCGAAGGAAGGCGCCCCGATACCCGTGACGCAGGGCGGCCGGAAATTTTACATGAGAAACCCTGACGGAACGCTTTCCATACCGAAGATCGACGAAAAACTGCTCCAGGAAATCGCCGCGCTTACCGAAGGCAGGTATTTTCGCGCGACCGATGAGAAGAAGCTCCGGGAAATCTATGATGTGATCAACAAGCTTGAAAAAAGCGAGATAATAACATCAAAACTGACTCTTTATTCGGAAAAAGCGCATTATCCCCTTTTTATGGCTTTTGTCGTAATGCTCGCAGCCTTTCTCATCGAACACAGAGTGCTCATTAAAATATAAAAATTCCTCCGGTTTTATTTTTTTGACATAAAGCCCTACTTTCTGATATAATATAAGCAAATTTGTCATGTTTAATATGTTATTAAATAAATGCCGATAAGTGAGGTTTGCTTATGTCAAAGACCATGCGTGTTTTCATCTTGTTCTTCGCATTCTTTTCTTTTTTTATGATTTTTGCGGCCGGGCCTGCTTTTGCCGTAGCGCCGCCATTTTTTCCAGGTCAGAAACTTCCGTCGCATATTAAAAAACCGGATCAGGCCGGGCTTGGCAGTATGCTTTCTCCCTCGCGGAGCGGCTTTTTCGCTCCAGGTGAAGCCATCGGCTCCACGAAACTTCAAGATTATATAAAGACCAACCAAACGGTCAAAGTGGTCGTTATATTCGCCCAGTTCACTGACAAGACGTTCGATCTGAGCCAGGCCAATCAGGACAAGATCACCGCTTTTTTTACCAACTTCAAACAATATTTCGCCGACCAGTCCGGGAATAAAGTAACTTTAGACATAACTCCCGCTTATCTTCCAAGCGGATTGCCTTATACTTTGGCGCACAATGAATCTTATTACGGAAATTCCGATAATGCGGTCGATCTTATTACCGATGCGGTTACGGCCGCCGATGCGAATGTTAATTTCGCGAATTATCAGTGCGTAATGGTCATGCATGCGGGATACGGAGACGAGACCAGCGGCGTTTCGGGCGGCGGCACCGACATATGGAGCATGTATTACTGGAGGACCCCGTCGCTTGTAACCACGAACGATGGCGTTGACGTCAGGGGCGCCACGATCGTACCTGAAATGGAACATGGAACAACGAGCTCTCTTGGCATAATATGCCATGAATTCGGCCATCAGTTCGGCTTGCCCGACCTTTATGATACTACGAACGTCACGGAGGGCGGTATCGGATACTGGTCGATCATGGCCGCCGGCAGTTATAACGGTTCGCCTTCCGGCACTAAACCGGCTTTTATGGACCCATGGTGCAGGATAAACCTGGGATGGGCCACTCCTACGAATATTACGGATAATCAGGACGCTCTGAATTTTGAATCGGGAAAGGTTTACAGATTTGAAAAGGGCGGCGCGACTTCCGGGAACGATTATTTTCTAGCCGAAAAAAGAGGGCTGTCCGGATCATGGGACGCCGGCCTTCCGGGCGAGGGTCTTTTAATATATCATGTCGACAATTCGAAAAGCAGTTCTACGACGCCAAACGATACGCCGAGCGGAACCGCCGACGGGGACGTGAAGATAGCCCGGCTTATCGAACTTATGGTCGCCAACGGCGGAAATCATCTTATAGTGAAACCAATTTCCAATATAAGAGGTCTTGATTCCGATCCGTTTCCGACGGGTACGAACAATAAGTTCCACAATACTTCTAACCCTTCATCGAAAACATGGCCGCCAGCCTCGGCCAATTCTTATATCGGCATAACCAACATAGTTAAGACCGGTTCCGGCGCATCCATCGGCATAACCGCCAACGTCGTGGTCAAGCCTAAAATGACTAAAGTTTCAGGTGACGCCCAGAGCGCTACGGTAAGCACAATGTATACTTCGCCGCTGAAAATAAATCTGGCGGAATCGTCGGGCGGCGTCGCCAGTAATCAGGTGACGTTTGCCGTTACATCCGGAAGCGCTACTATAATCGAAGCTCAGCCCGTGCTGACCGATTCTTCAGGAAACGCCCAGATAACTCTTAAGGCCGGGGCGAATGCGGGAGCCGTCACTATCACCGCCACGGCGACGGTTTCCGGTTCCTCGCTTCCGGCGGTTTCCGTTACATTCAATGAAACCGTTTCGGGCGGAGCATCGACCGGCCCTACGCTTATCTCGGCGGCCTGGCAGGATGTCAACTCCAACGCTTCGGTCGAGGCCGGCGACAAGGTTGTGCTTACGTTCGATAAAGCGATAACGCTTTCGGGCGTGGCGGCTGCCGATTTTACTTTACCCGTGACGGGAAATACTTTTGGGACGGGCGCGTCATTTGCGATAGGAACTTCGCCCGTTCTGCTTTCGATAACGCTTGGAACGGGCGTGAATATAACCGTGAACGGTATTTTCAACTCCTCGGTTTTAACGGCCGGATCGCCTTCCGGTATCGGCATATCTGGGAGCATTCCCGCGGGACATATTGCCGACGGTACGGGCAACAACGTTGTTACGGGGAATCCCGCTGTCGATATAGCCGGCTCGACCGGAGGCGTTCAACCGGGCACGGGCCCTCAGATCGTAAGCGTTACGTGGCAGGACATCAATTTCAACGGAGTCGTCGATACAGGCGACCGTCTTTCAGTATTTTTCGATAAGTCCATACTGGTACCCGGACCGTCGGCCGCGGATTTCACGCTTCCAGTTGCCGGCGATACGCTTGGAACTTCGGCTTCTTTTGCGGCCGGAACGCAAGCGGCGGAATTATGGATTAATCTTGGTTCCGGTGTTAAGATAACGCCCACCGGTGTTTTTAATTCCTCGGTTCTGGCATCGGGCTCGCCTTCGGGTATAAATATTTCATCGACAATAGCCAATAATCATATAACCGATCTTTCCGGAAATAGCGCCCGTTCCTCGACCGCTCCTATTGATATTGGCTCGGCCGTTGAAATCGGTGACGTGTCGGAAGTTAATTCGACGGTAGTTCTTAAAAATTCCAGTGAACAGCCTTTTACAGCCGACGGAAACGATACCGCCGGAGTCGAGATAACGATATTTGACGCTTCATTTAATGCCATCGCTAATTGTGACGTCTATATCAAATCCGATAAGAACCAGTATGCGAACATAGATATTTTATCGCCGGTTTCTCCAGCGAAGACTAATTCTTCCGGAAAGGTCCTTTTTATAATAAAGACGTCTCAATCGGGCATTAGAAATATAACGGTTGAAGCCCAGAAAACCGGATTTACGAAAAAAACTATCGGAAACCCTCTTCAGATAGAATTCAAGGCCGGCGCTGTTTCTCCTTCACTCTCCGTTATGACGGCGACGCGGACGCAACTTATCGCCGATGGAAGCGATAGCGCGGAAATACTCGTCAATATTCGGGACGTCAATCAAAATCCCGTTGCGCAGAAAACCGTTTCGCTTAAACCGGAACCCGCGGCCGGTGTTATAATAGTTCCGGCAAGCATCCTCACTGATGCCGGCGGAAACGCCAGATTTATAATCAAGTCGTCGCAGCCTTCGAATAACGTTTTAGTTTCGGCGGTTACCGATGGAAGCATAACTTTAAATCAAGGCATAAATTTTTCTTTTACTACGCCCGTTATCAGCCCTACGCTTTCGACGGTTGAGATCGTTGGAGGCTCCAACTCGGTTTTTATAGCTAATAATCAGGTTACCGCTATAGTACTTATAACCGTGAAAAATCTTTCGGGTCAGCCGATATCCGGCGCGGTTCCAGCGGCCAGCGTATCCGGCATGAGTAATAACGTGAAAAATGCCGATGGCCAGTCTATTCCGCCGGCCGCGTTAAAACCCACGGACGCCGATGGAAAAACAAGCATTCTTATAACTTCGACCCTGGCGGAACAAAAAAAGGTCACGATCGTGGTCAATGGCGTGACTTTAATCCAGCAGCCAGTCCTTCAGTTCGTTTCAGGGCCGTATGATAAGATAGCATATATTTCAGGAAACGATCAGATCGGCACGGTTGGTCAGCAGCTTCCGTTAGGCCTTCGCGTTCAGGTCCGCGACGCCTTCAATAATGGCGTGCCTGGTCAGAGACTTTCTTTTTCCTTCGTCTCTTCGCCTTCGGGCGCCGCCGGCCATTCTTTGACGGATCCTAACCCGGTTACCGATGCTAACGGTTATGCAAGCGCCAAGGTTGTTTTTGGCGGCAAGATAGGTGTTTATAAAGTCGCCGCCGAGCTTTCGGGAGCATCCGGATCGCCGGTCATGTTTAACCTCGAGGCGAAGGGCGGGCCGCCTTCATCCATACGCATCGCATCGGGCGATGCTCAGAATGGCTCGATAAATATGCCTCTGAACAATCCTATTTCGGTTAACGTATACGACGCGGCCAACAATACCCTTGAAAATGTCATAGTTCATTTTGCCCAAAAACAGGGTTCGGATGGAAAGCCCGAAGGCGCCTCAGATTTGGTTCTCAGCCAATCAGACTCTATAACGGATTCAACCGGATATGCCAGAACCTCCGTCTTAAAGTTAGGCGACAAAGTTGGCTCTTATAAGGTTACTGCTTCCGTGACCGCCGATCCGCCGGTGGCTTCAGCGGAATTCGTGCTCAACGCCATCGCCGGGACGCCCGGCATATTGAGCAAGGTTGCGGGCGACCTGCAGAGCGCGACCGCCGGCCTTCGCGTGGCTACGAATTTTAAAGTCAGGGTGCAGGATGCTTCCGGCAACCGTGTGGAAAACTGCATCGTATCGTTTTACGTTTATCACGGAGGCGGAACGCTCGATACCGAATCGGTGTATACTAACAGCGCCGGCGAAGCTGCCGTGGGATACGTCGCGGGAAAAACGGCCGGCGAAGAGGAAGTCTGGGCAGCCGTCGCCGGAAATTATAGCGTTTCCGGAAGCCCGGCACGTTTTGTCGTGAACGTGGGGCCGGCTCCCGCCTCAAAAATAGTGAATGGAAGCTATTCCACCGTGTTGACAGGGGACGCCGGCACTGAGATCACTTCGCCATTTTCCGCTCAAATAACTGATCCGTATGGAAACGCGGTGAATAACGTCGCCGTTACCTATACGGTAAAGACTTTTCCTGATGGATCCGCGGGGTATGCGATATCGCGCACCGATCCGACGAATTCCAAAAGCGACGGCGGCGGCCAGGTCAGGTGCTATTTCAAGCTGGGTTCCAAAGTCGGCACTTATGAGATCGAAGCGGCTTCGGCCGGCCTGACGGGAAGTCCCCTGAAGTTTTATGCCGTAGCGTCCACGGGCGTTGTAAGCGCTGATAACAGCACCGTTTCAATTTCCGGAAATAACAGCCTTGCCGATGGCAATCAGCAGGCCGAGCTTGTAGTACGGTGTCGCGACGTTTATGGCAATGCCGTTAATAATTCCAGGGTCATAGCGTCTTCGACGCCGGCCATGCAGAGCATAACTCCGCTTTCGCCTTATACCGATAATGACGGCTATTTCAGGGCTTCTCTTAAAGCCACGAAAAGCGGGATTTATAAATTAACGGTAAACGCCCGCGGGGTCGAGTTGAAAAATGTTCCCGACGTAACTTTTGTCAGCGGGCCTTTCAACGCTTCAAAGTCGATGTTTTATATTCTCAATCCGCCATCCCGCGTGCTTGCGAATAATTCCGACAAATTCAACGTGGATATACAGATCCGTGACGCTTATTTAAATCCCGTCGCGGGCATAACTCCGGCAAGCGTTTCAATAAACGTGGATGACGATCCTCTTTATACTATCGTTACTCCGCCGGCGGCCAACTCGGACGCGCTCGGCATAGCTTCCTTTTCGGTTAAGTCAAGGCGCGCCGGCGCGAAACAGGTAAGCGTCTTCATAAACGGGCAGAAAATACAGACAAACGATAAAAAAGACCTTCTGGAGCTTCCTTTTACCGTTAATTCAATGGACGCTCAAAGATCCGATCTGACCGTGGGGGCGCAAATAATCACAGCCGGGTCCAATCTCGGCATCAAGCTGTCTCCGAAAGGTTCAAACGGGGCCATGATAGAAGATCTTGACCGCGACGCGTTCTCTATAAAATTATGGAACGTTTCGCAGAACGCCTATGAACTTTCAGATATAACGCCTAGTTCTACGTTTATTGGCGCCGACAAATCTTATAATTTTACTCTTTTAAACACCAGGTCCGGCGTTTATGAAATCTTCGCAGAATTGATCCAGGGGCAAGCGAAAACATCTTTCGTTCAGCGGCCCGCGGTTACATACAATGCCGCCGCCTCTAAAAAGATAATTACGATGAATTCGGGCGATATCTATTCGGAGGTTGCGAAAACTTCAGGTGCGACCATAGGGATCAAGATTACCGACGAATTCAGCAATCCCGTTAAAAACGCGCAGGTGCTTTTTCAGGCGGTCAGTTTTCCAGCCGGCTCCCAGAACACGGGCATTGGAAATAATTCCAGGTTCACTGATGCCGATGGCGTCGCCACTACAAGCGTGAAAATCGGAACGAAAACCGGCATGTATGTTTTCAGGGCCACTGCCTATGATTTAAATTCCGTTCAGCTTTCCGGTTCGCCCGTTAATTTCAATGCCTATGGAACTCCGGCACCACTCGCCAGGATAGTTTTGAACAATGTTCCGGCAAGCGTGAACCAATATCAGCCTATACGTCAGGTTGAAGCCGTCCTATTTGACTCATACGATAATATAAAAACCGATTCCACGGATAAAATATATTTTACGTCAAGCGACCTTGCCGCCGAGCTTCCTTATACTGCTCAAAAGCCTTATATTTTTTCGCGGGTCGATCAGGGACGCAAAACATTTTCAGCCGACGCCATAATTTTTGCCACTGAAAGTCAGAACAGCACGCTGACAGTTTCGAACTCTGCGTCGCCTAACGTTAATGCGGTTTCAGCTCCGGTAAAAGTTTTAAAACTTGCGGCGGAGGCTACATCCAACTTCAAGACGGGTTCATTCGTAGTTCCCGGCTCATCCAATTATCTCGTCTTCGCGGTCAGATCGAAAACTTCGCTCGCGAATGCCCCGACCATCTCGGTGGCGTTCGACGGCGGATCGCCGGAAAGATATGATTGCGTTACGTCTTCGCAGCCACGGGTTTATTATAAGGTAGTAAGGGTTGCATCGATCCCCTTCAGATGCACGCTTAAAGTGTACGGTGATAATGTTTACGGCGAATCGACCATAGAGTATTAGAAAAGAGAGGTGCATATAAAATGAATAAAAAGCTTGCTTTTTCATTGATGTTTTTCGTGCTTGTTTTATTATCCGGCGGTTGCGGCGGCGGAGGAGGAGGAGGTTCGACGTCAGTGACTCCGGGCGGCTCCACTACCAATACGGGAAACACGAACCTGGATCTCGGCTTGAGCGCTTTGAACAGCTCTACGCCGAATTATAACAGCGCTAAAGTTCAGCTGAATCAAGTGCTTTCAAATTCAGAATCCTCGGCTGGAGATAAGGCGATTGCGTATTCGGCTCTCGGCTGGGCGGATTTTAAAAGTTCGTCAACTTCATCTGATATAGACGCGGCTATAGAAAGCTTTTCCGGCGCGGTTACGGCTTCCCAGAATGGCGGCGTTTCGGCGTCGTCTTTAAATCAGGCATATTTGGGGATGGCGGCGGCCCGGCTCGTTAAAAGTTCCGAAACCCAGGATGTTAACCAGATATCCGAAGCTATAAATAACTTGAACAGTGCCGGCCTTTCGAATCTTTCAAGCGTATATGCCGATGACCGGATCAAAACCAACGTGACGAATGAAGAGGCCCGCGGCTATAAGGCGTTTCTTCATTATGTAAGAAACGGCGCCGATGATCAGAAGGAATTTTCGGACAATCTTCTGAAGGTCAGCCCGAATTCCGACGACCGGAATGCCCAGCTTATGTATGAAACGTTGCAAACTATTTCTAAAGAAAATTAAAGACAGGATGTTATAATCATGAGTACATTTTCAAAAAAAATCGCGTTTTTTTTAATGCTTTCATTTGCGCTATTAACTTTTCAAGTGGAGCATCCTCTTTATGCTCTGGCAAAGGCGCCGGCTAAAAGTTCTGATTTGCTGGATTCTTCCGATGTGGACCGCCTTATCCGCGGATGGAAATTTTCCGATGCTTTCGCCGTGGTGACCGAAAAACTTAATTTTTCAGAAAAACTTGAAAAAAAGCAAAAAAGATATCTTCTGGAAAGGCTGGGCATAATACTTAAAATGCTTGGAAAGACATACGAATCCATGGCCGGCTTTAACGAAGCGCTTAAGCTTGGCCAGTCCGAGGATTCCCTTTATTTTCTCGCGATGCTCAATCTTGCCACCGGAAATAATCAGGCGGCCAGATCTTATTGTGAAAAGCTTAAGGCGATCTCCAGGGAAAGTGCGCGCTATTATCTAATATCCGGTATCGCTTATTCGCTCGAAGGGCAAAACGAAAATGCGTATTCGGAAATAAAAAAGTCGGTGAAGATAAACCCCGAGATTTTTGAAAGCCGCGCATTTCTTTTCAATTATTATAAAAAAAATCGGAAATATGATCAGGCGCGTGATGAATTGCTGAATTTAATGAAACTGAACCCCGATTTTGAAAGGGCGTTTTTTTTCTCGGCTCCATCTTTCGATTCGCGCAGAAAGGCCGAGGAATCGGTGAAGGCACAAATTCTATGTGAATATGGGCTTATTACCTATAATTACTTTAAAAATCCTAAAACGGCTATGAAGTATTACGAAGAGGCCATAAGCCTGGCTCCGCGGATGATAAAAGCCAGAATAGCCCTGGCTCAGTGCCTTATACTTTTCGGTAAAAATCAAAAAGCTCTGACGCTTGTCGAGGAAGCTCTGGCTATCGAGCCCACTTATAAATTGGGGCACGATTTTAAAATGAAGCTTACCGCCGGGGAGCCTACCGATGCTTTGATCAACATGAACATCGACACTCTCGCGGCTACGAATATGCTCGGCCTTTACAGATATTGTTCAAAATGTGGAAAGAGAAACAAGCTTAGCTATAAATATTGCGCGGGATGTTCGAGTTCACTGCTGCGTAAAGCCGGTGAAAAAGCCGTTGCGGTAAGCAGCGAGCCTTCCGTTAACGTCGAGTTATCCGGCGACGCGTTGAACGGCGACGAACCCGGCGAATATGACGAAGGGTTTGAAAAGGGAATCGCCTATCTCGAAAACAAGGAATATGAAAAGGCTGAAGAGAGTTTTAAGGCTCTTATGAATTCCGCTCCGAAATCTCCAGAATTATATAACATGCTTGGTATAACTTACCTTGGCATGCAAAAAAACGAAGAGGCCATTAAAAACTTTCGCAAATCCATATCCTTGAATCCGGATTTCGCTGAAGGGTATATCAGCCTCGGTAAGGCGTATGAACTCATGAAAAAAAACGCGCTCGCGGCTTCGATGTATAAAAAGGCCCTTAAAATAGATTCCGAATATGAAGAGGCGCGTGCCGCGTTAAAAAAGCTTGATTCATCAGCCATAACAGGTAAATAATTCCGAATTTATATTAGTCCTTGCATTATTTTCAGCTTTTATGATATAATTTTGTCGCGATTTTTCAAAATATAAGGATTTTTAAATAAATTATAAAAAACCATAAAATAGTAGGAGTATTAATATGACTGAAAATTTTTCCGAATTACTTGAAAATTCCAAGATAACTGAAAAAAAGGTACGCTTCGGGACGAAGGTCCAGGCTAAAATCGTTGGTTTTGACGATAGTTCCGTATTTTTCGATATAGGCGCGAAGATCGATGCTTACGTCGAAAAGATCGAACTTTCCGATGAAAATGGAAAGTTCAACCATAAGATCGGCGATGAAATGGAACTTTATGTCGTTTCAAATAAAGAAAGCGAGATAAGGCTGAGCAAAGCTCTGGGCGGCGATGGCGGTTATAACCTTATAAAGGACGCTTTTGAAAGAAATATACCGGTTTCGGGAAAAGTTAAAAGCGTTATAAAAGGCGGTTTCGAAATATCCGTAATGGGTAAAAGGGCGTTCTGCCCGTTCAGCCAGATCGACATAAAAAAAGTAGAGGCGCCTGAGGACCACGTTGGATGCGTTTATAATTTCAAGGTGACCACTTTTGAAGAAAAAGGCAAAAATATCGTCGTTTCAAGACAGGCGATCCTTCAGGAAGAACAAAAGCTCGTTCTTGAGAAACTGATCGCGGAGATTGAAAAAACCGACGTTATAACCGGCAAGGTTACAAAAGTGACCAATTTTGGCGCTTTTGTGGAGATAAAAGGCGGGCTCGAAGGCCTCGTTCATATTTCTGAAATCTCATGGTCTCATATAAGCCATGCGTCGGAAGTTTTGAAACCGGGAGATATAGTCACCGCAAAGATATTGAAAATAGAGCCGGGAGAAAGCAGAAAGCCGCCAAGAATATCCATGAGCATCAAACAGCTTCTCGCGCATCCCTGGCTTTCAGTTGAAAAGCTGGTCAAAGTCGGCGACAGGATAAAAGGAAAAGTTACAAGATGCGTTGATTTTGGCGCTTTCATAGAAGTTTTCCCCGGGATTGAAGGTCTCGCGCACATATCCGAACTTTCGGCCGAAAAACGCGTTAACAAGACGACTGAAATATTGAACCCCGGAGACGTAGTAGAAGTGGTCGTTATGGGCATAGACGTAGAGAAAAAGAAAATGTCGCTGAGCATAAAAGAGATCAACCGGGAAGCGGTAGAAGCCGCAAGGAGCGCTGAACGCGACCAGAGAAACGCCGAGCGCGACCAGAAAAACATGGAAAGGGCCGAACAGAAAAAGGCCGTCGTAAAAGATGAAAACGATTGGAGAAATTTCGCCGTCGTTGGCGACGCGTCGGTTGACGAGGATGAAAATCCGTTCAGCAAGCTCAAGGGAAAATTCAGCGGCAAGAAATAAACGGATGCTCACGAAACAAAATTTTGGGGAGTGATTTTAAGATGGCCGAAAAATGCCCGCGCTGCCAGGCGCTTCTTAACGAAAAAGAAGTGGACGGCATAAAAATAGACCAATGTTCATCATGTTTGGGAATATTTTTAGACGAAAATGAGCTGTCTAAAATCAAGGAAAATCCGGATTCGCTGAAAAAAATAGATACAGCCGTATCCGGTTCGGATTGTTCCCATGCGCCGGCCGGCGAAGACAAAACGCTTATATGCATAAGATGCAAGGCCGAGATGGAAAAAGTTAATTTTTCATATACTTCCGGTATTTTTATCGATTACTGTCCGCTCTGCCGCTCGATATGGTTAGACGACAGTGAGCTCGAAAAAACGGTTTCATTTCTCAGGGCGAACGAGGTGATATCGAAGGAGGAATCTGAAAAATACGGTGAAGCGCTTAAAAACATTAAAGAAAGTTCGCTCGAGCAGGAGAAAAAGAATTTCCGCTCGATATCTTCCGGCGGCGTCATGGGATCTATCGTGAATTTCGTTTATCGGATGGCGAAAAAGATCAGCCGTTAACCAATCAAGTCAATAAAATGCGGGCATGAGTCGTAATATTCATGCCCGCCGCGTTCTAAAAGCTATGAACAAGTCGAAAATTTTTATAATATTGGCGATCCTGCTCTCGGTTTTGATCATCATCCCGATCTATGACCTTAAAAAAAGTTGTGACACGTCGGTTCTAAATGATGAAAACTCCGTGCTTATATACGGCCGTTCGGGCGATATAATGTCCCTGGATCCGCCCGCCCAGTGGGACGGCACTTCATCTTCCGTAACCAACAACATTTATGAAAACATCGTGCAGTTCGCCGAAGGATCGTCGGAAATAGAATTCATTCTAGCCGAGACGTGCGAGATCTCAGCCGACCGTCTTGAATATTCGTTCACTCTCAGAAAAAACATCTTTTTTCACGATAAGACGCCTTTCAACGCCGACGCCGTGCTTTTCTCTTTTGAAAGGCAGATGAAAAAAAATCACCCTTACCGCCCGGAAAAATGCGAATGCTTTGAAAGCAATTTCGAGATCATTCTGGACACCGTGCGTAAAAAAGACGAAAACACGATTGTTTTTAAACTAAAAAAACCGTTCTCGCCGTTCATGGAAATGCTGGCGATGTCCCCCATGGCTATAGTCTCGCCGACCGCGGTGAAAAAATACGGACATGAATTTTATAAAAATCCCTGCGGCACCGGGCCCTTCAAATTCGTCGCGTGGGCTCCCAAGGACAGCGTCATAATCGAGCGCAATGATGAATACTGGAACGGGCAGGCGCGGCTGAAAAAGGTTATTTTTAAAACAATACCCGATAATAAGCTCAGGCTGATGCAGCTTTATTCCGGCCTTATAGATATGATGGACGACATCAATCCGGATGATCTGGATACCATCAAAAGAAATCCTGATATAACGCTTCTTTTGAAACCCGGAATGAATATAGGCTATATAGCTTTAAATACCCAGAAGCCTCCTTTTGACAAGGTAGAGGTCAGACGCGCCGTAAATCACGCGATAAACAAGAAATCCATAATCAATCTTTTTTATCAGCAGACCGCGACCCTGGCTAAAAATCCAATGCCGCCAACTATAATGGGATATAACGACGATATCGAGGATTATTCCTATGACACCGCCAAAGCAAGGGAATATTTGAAACTCGCGGGGCTTGAAAAAGGCTTTACGGCCAATTTTTTTGTTCTGCCCCGGCCCATGAACGCTTTTCCCGAGCCGGAAAAGGTGGCGAGCGCGGTTATCGCGAATTTGTACGAGGTGGGAATAAAGGTTGAAAAGCTCAACGATTATTCCTGGGAAGAATATCAGGAGCGCGTCCAGAACGGCGAACACGATATGGCGATGTTCATCTGGAGCGCCGACATTCCCGACCCCGACAATTTTCTCTACGTCCTTCTCGACAAGGATAACGCGGTTTCGGAGCAACCCCAGAATATAGCCTTTTATAAGAACGACATCCTTCATTATACGCTTATGAGCGCACGGAGCGCGATCAACACGAAGGAACGCGAAAAACTTTATAAAAAGGCCCAGGAAATGATCCATGAGGACGCTCCGTGGGTGCCTATGGTTCACGGCAATCTCATTGTCGCGTATAGAAATTACGTAAAAAACTTAAAACTTTCGCCCGTTACCTATGAGTATTATAAAAACGTTGTAGTAGAAAGGTAGATCTGGTGTCCCTTCAGATGGATAAAAAAGATTTCGTCCTATATCACGGAGATTTCGATGGAATAGTTTCGGCGGCCCTTCTTATTCAGAAATTCTCGCTTTCAAACTACTTTATTTCTTCGGCCGAGCCTTTTACGGTGGACCGCGTGATGAAACGCATGCGCATGGACGGTTCCTGCGCGAGAACCGTTTATATGGTCGATCTCGCCCCGAACAACAAAAGCATGAAGATGACGAAAAAGTTCGTGGAAGACTGTTCGGGATTTGCCGGAAGCGTCAAGATATATGATCATCACAGCGGCTGGGAAAATTTTTCCTTCGGCGGGAGCGTGGAGCTTATCGTGGCCAATGGTTCGCCGTCCTGCGCGAGGCACCTTTATAATACGTTCGAATACTCTGAAATGTCCTCGCCGGTAATGGAAGCCCTTGCGTCCGACGCCGATATAATAGATACCGGCGGATATGAGGGCGTTTCGGCGGCCGGAACTCTTATATACAGGGCTTTGAAATCAGATATGAAGGCCCCCGGCCCCAAGGCGGTCGCTATTGATTATATACTTTCGGGACTTCGCGACGAACCTGCGCGGCGTACGTTATGCGAAATGGCATCGGGATACGACGCGGTGCTTTCCAATTCATTCGCGCTGCTCGCCGAATGCCGTGAACTCAGGCCGGGAATATGCTATTTGAACGTGGATGACGCCCACTGCGATATCACCGTTATAATCGCGGAGTGCTATAAAAAGTTTCAAACGGTTATCATAGAATATTTTTCGGGTTGTAACCGCTTTTATATTATCGCGACATCCGGATCCGAATTGAATATGCTTGAAAAACTCGGCATACATAGCGGCTCCAGACATCGCGTCACTATAGTGAAATGCGATCTCGAACAGCTTCTCGCGAAGCTCCAGTGAAACTTTACGGGAGGGGAGAATGTGAAAACGTCATGGCTGTAAAAAGAGAAACCGCTTTAAGATACGGAGCTCATCTGTCACTCGCGGACATGAAATATACGGCGGGCATAATCGAAAAATGCGGTTGCGGCGCCCTCCAGATATTCATTTCCAATCCTCGCTCGTTCCATCCGGTATTTTCGGACGGCGCCCGCTCCAACCTTGAGAAGCTCATATCGGTTTATGATCTCGAAATATCAGCTCACATGCCTTACGTGGTGAATCTTGCGTCTGGCGATGAAAGCCTTCGCGAAAAAAGCGTCGAGCATGTCATTGCGGCGTTGGATGAAAGCTCGAGACTTAAAATAAAAAATTATGTCGTGCATCCTGGATCGGGGACGTATGACCGTCTTGAAGAGTCGATCGACGAGATAATCAAGAATACTCGGGGCTTGTACTCGCGCCTGCTGATAGAGAACACCGAAGGGTCAGGAAACAAACTTTTCGCCGCGGAGGATGAGATAGCCGGCTTTATCGGAAAATATCACGGGAACATCGGAATTTGCTGGGATACCGCGCATGCGTTCGGCGCCGGAGTGGATACGCTTTCGCTTTCGGCGGATGTTTTGAAACACATAAAGCTGGTTCATCTCAACGATTCTAAAATGCCTTTCGGTTCGAAGAAAGACAGGCACGCTGGTTACTCTGAAGGTCTTATCGGCCTGAAAGCGATCGAAAAGATGATTGAAAAGATGGGTTCGACGCCCGCATATATAATTGAGCGCGAAGGATATGAAAATATCTGCAGCGATCTTTTGTTCTTGAACGGAATCAGACTTTGAACCGCGGACGATATCGGCGGGATGAGTATTTCCGGATAACGGCACCGCCGAATATACCCATTATCAAGGGGTTTATAATATAGCTGAAAAATAACTTGCTTTTTTTTTTTTTTTGTTATATAATTAATCCACTGTTTTTTAGGATTGGTACACGGGTGGTTTTTATTAAAGGCGGCGTTTCGGTAATATCACTAACGGGATTCATGTTTTCGGGAAAAACTTCCGCGGGTCGCGTCCTGGCTAAAGAAACTGGTTTTGCATTTTATGACATTGACAATCTGATAGAGGAAAAATGCTCGATGAGCGTTTCAGGGATCTTCGAAAAGTACGGCGAAGCTTATTTTCGGGAAGCGGAAAGAGCGGTCGTGAAAACTCTTTTTGAAAGCGGCCTTGAAAAATCGGTGGTCGCCCTGGGCGGCGGAACGATATGCGACAGAGCAAATTTTGAAATTATTAACGAGAGA
This sequence comes from uncultured bacterium, assembly GCA_964545075.1. Taxonomy (GTDB): domain Bacteria; phylum Muiribacteriota; class UBA9980; order UBA9980; family UBA9980; genus DAOPXV01. The sequence goes on along the minus strand of CAZJFS010000002.1, from coordinate 38,520 downwards.
TCTTTACTGATATGTTTGATGGTCCCGTACGGGGAAATTTTGAAAAGAAAAAAAGAACTAAGCGTTTCCGGCGATACTGAAAGGCCTCTGGCGGCTGAAGCCGAAAACGGAGAATTCGCGAAGTTATTTGAAGACCGCCGTAAAATTTATGAAAAGGCCCGCTTTAATATCGATTGCTCGGGGCTCGGCGTTGAAGAAGTCGCGGTTCTTATAAAGAAAATCATTGAAATGAAAGAAATTAATTAAATAAAAATATAAATATGTCGATACATACTTATGTTATTCCAGAATGAAAGGAGGGCGAGATACAATGGCAGTTGAAGTAGGACAAATCGTTGAGGGAACAGTCGAAGAGATAAAACCTTATGGAGCTTTCATTAAACTTGACAGTGGGGAGAAAGGTTTGGTTCACGTTTCGGAAATCGCTAACACCTACGTTCAAAATGTGGCCGATCACCTCCAACTAAATGCTAAAATCAAGGTGAAAGTAATAGCCAAGAAAGATCACAACAAGATCGATCTTTCGATCAAACAGATCGATGGCAATTCAGCACCGGTAGTTAAGCATCACGAGTCATCGGGAAGAGGCGATCGCGAACATCACGGCGAAGGACGCGATAAATCTTTCGAAGAGAAGTTAAGTTCTTTTATGAAAGACAGCTCCGAAAGAGCTTCGGAACTCAAACGTCACAATGAAATGCGCAAGAAAAAAGGCAAAAGAAAGTAAGACGAGCCTTTGACGCTAATAACTATCTTAAAATCTGATCTCGACATAATCGAGTATCAGTTACAAAGACAATCAATAAGGTTCCTGGGCGTGGCCAGAAGATGCAGATTTGCTAATCCTCTGATCATAACCCAGGATCCTTTTTTTACGCGCGGCCAGATATTTCCGACTTTTTATTATCTGACCTGCCCGCGCCTCGTTAAGGTCATATCGCGCCTCGAATCATCCGATTTTTTCAAGAAATTTAAAAGATCGGTATATACCGGCGGCGAGTTGAACTCGAAATATCTTGAACTTATCAAAATATATCAGAACCTGCTGGCCGGATATATCGATTCATTGTATTCAGCCGATCAACAAGGCTTTTTGATATCCAATTATTCTCTTTTAATAAAGGACACCGGTCCCTCTTCGGGTGAGCAGAATTATGCCGATAATATAGTTAAGGATGAAAAAAAGGTGCCGTTTGAAATGCGTTCCGGACTTTTGAAAAGAGGGCTTGCGGGAAGCGAAAATATAAACGCCGTTAAATGCCTGCACGCGCTTTACTCTTTTTTACTGTCTTTTAAAGACGTGGACAAGGCCGGACCCGTGGCGTTCTTCCTGGAAATGATAACCGCCGAGGCCAGGTCAATGTTTCCGGAAGAATTCGCGGACATTTTATAACTAAATCAACGCCAGCATATTTTTTCATACGTATCCTTTGCCCGCCGGGCTTTTTAAAAAGCCCGGGAAGTGAAGCCGTAAAAATATTATCGGGGGAACTGAGATGATAAGAGGGATCTACACCGGCGCCTGCGGAATGCTTATAAACGAGATGCGCCAGGGAATAACGGCCAATAATCTCGCGAATATAGACACGACGGGATTTAAAAAAGACGTTGCCGTTTTTTCGATGGAACCTAATAATCAGATTCACAGAATGAACGATAAAGAACAGGTCGGCAAGGAAAGATTTGTCGAAAGGTCCAAGTATATAGGAGATATGGGTACGGGTTCCGTTATAGCGGATCTTTACGTTTCTAAAAATCCCGGGGAGATCAAGATAACCGATAATCCTACTGATATGGCGATTACCGGCGACGGTTGTTTTTCAATCGAAACGCCGGATGGAATAAAGTATACTCGCGCAGGTAATTTTACCGTTAATCGTGAAGGTTTTCTGGTGGATCAAAACGGCAATTTCGTTCTAGGCCTCGATCAGACGGCGGCCAAGGAACTTACGCCCGGCACCGCTATCGCCGAGGGCGTCGGTTATGGCAGGATCAGGGTTAATCCTGAGCTTCCAATTAGCGCGGGCGAGGATGGAATCGTATACCAGAGCAATCAATTCGTTTCAAAATTAATGATCGGAAAATTCCAAAATTCCAACCAGATATCCAAAAGCGGCGCCAACCTTATGGGACCCGTCGGTGAAAACACCGTAACGATAGCTGACGACGTTCGCGTGCACGGCGGGGCGCTTGAAGCGTCCAACGTGAATCCGGTGTACGAGATGGTGAATATGATAGAACTGCAGCGCAGCTATGAAATGAACCAGAAGGTCATACTCACTCATGATGAAATGCTTCAAAAGTCAATAAATTCGGTTGGAAGGCTGACGGCATAGCCGGGTGACGATATAACCGCGATCCTTGAAGTCACGGAAGGAGAAGCGGAGTTAAAGCGCCGCGGCGTAAAAATATTAACGTATGCGAATATTCAAATATTATAAAATAAGCATTGAAATTATATTATAAAATATTTTCGGAGGTGGATCATGATAAACGCTTTATGGACAGGGGCTACGGGAATGAACGCCCAGGAACTCAACATAAACGTTATTTCAAACAATCTTGCGAACACGAGTACCGTAGGTTTTAAAAAAGGTCGCGCGGAATTCGAGGATCTTGTGTATTCCAATCTTCGCGCGGCGGGCGCTCCTCTCGCCCAGGGGACGAACAACCCCGTAGGGCTGGAGCTTGGTCATGGCGTTAAAAGCGTCGCGACGCAGAAGATATTCACGCAGGGCGATATAACAAATACAGACAACCCGCTCGATATGGTTATCGAAGGCGATGGCTTTTTCCAGGTGCTCATGCCGGACGGGTCGTTCGGGTATACCCGGGACGGTTCGTTCAGAAAGGACAGCAACGGCGTTCTTGTAACGGCCGCGGGGTACAAGGTTCAGCCCGAGATAACCATTCCGCCCGAGGCTACCAATGTCAATATCGGTACCGACGGCCAGGTTTCGGCGACGATCAACGGGCAGTCCCAGGCATTGGGACAGCAGATATTGATAGCGCGTTTTTCGAATCCGGCCGGTTTATATTCCGGGGGAAGCAACATATATAAGGAAACGGAGGCTTCGGGCGCAGTAATCGGACCGGGCGTTCCCGGTCTTGAAAACAGGGGCTCGATACTTTCGAACTATTTAGAAAGCAGCAACGTTAAAGCGGTCGAAGAAATTGTCAAGATGATCATCGCACAGCGCGCGTATGAAATGAACTCAAAGTCGATCCAGACTTCGGACCAAATGCTGCAGACGGCAGGGACGCTGAAAAGGTAATGCAGGGAAGCAGTAGCGCTTAACTATAAAAAAATCCGCCGGAGGTTCAGGCTTCCGGCGGATTTTTTTTATATGCCCGGCATGGGTTAACGTGAGTGCGAAAGCCGGAGAAAAAAGATGAGATAATAGAGAATAAATCCGGTTTTCTCTGGTTTAATATTAACCATGCCGGATGCAACGGAGAGCCAATATAATTTCTTGACATTTTAGAAAAATAGTATTAAAATAAAATCAATCAAGGCGCGTAGCTCAGTTGGTTAGAGCACTACCTTCACACGGTAGGGGTCAGCGGTTCGAATCCGCTCGCGCCTATTTTTATTTTATAATTTATGAAACGCGCCTTATTTTATAAATTATAAATAAAAAATCTTGACAAATTCAACGAACTATTGTATCATAATTCTATCACAGGCACGTAGCTCAGTTGGCTAGAGCACTACCTCGACACGGTAGGGGTCAGCGGTTCAAGTCCGCTCGTGCCTATTTTTTATTATGGGTGATATCTTTTTATGTCCATATTCGAGCAGATATCCGAACAAAAAACCGAGCGTTACTGCGTTAAACCGTCAATAGTCATAGGGCTCGGCGGAACCGGCACCGAAATCTGCCTCAAGCTTAAAACTCTCGTGAACCAGAAGGTCGGTTCCGACTTTCCTCTCGTAAAATTTTTGCTTTTCGATACCGACGTCGCCGATATCATGAACGTGAAATCGACGACGCAGAGCGAGGTTGTAGCTCACAACCAGGTTAAGAGCCTTTTTACGCCAAACGAATTCTATCATCTGACCGTGAAGGACGTCGCAGGCATCATAAAAAACGCCGACAAACATCCGCATATATTTTCATGGTTTCCCAAAAATCTTGAAATCAGCGATATTTCGAGCGGCGCCAACCAGATCCGTTCTATCGGACGGCTCGCGCTTTACTGGAACATCGCCCAGGTGGTCGACGCTATAAACCGCGTTAAAAAGGAAGTTTCCTCGATCAAAAACAAGGCGCTCGCGAGCGAAAAAGGTTTTGAAGTCCAGGACGGGTTCGCCGTTTATATCCTCACATCCCTCTGCGGCGGTTCCGGTTCCGGAATGTTCATGGACATGGGTTATCTGATACGCGATCTGGTCGAAAACGCCGAGGTGAACGCCTGCTGCGTCATGCCGTCAGTGTTTCAGATAGAACAGCAGGACAGCATCGAGGCTAACGCATACGCGGCTCTGAAAGAGCTCGATCATCTTATGACGAAGCAGGAATTCACGCTTAATATAGGGCCGCAGTCCGAGCCGAAGATATTTAAAACCAAGCCTTTCGACAGATGCTATCTTCTCGATTCCTGGACCGAATCGGGTCTTCATATCGAAAATCTGCAAAGCGTTTCAGAGATAGCTTCAAACGTTATTTTTTACGATCTTATGACCGTTTCCGGGAAGCGCCACAGAAGCGTTATAGACAACGTCAAGTACAAGCTCAACGCAAAGATATGCGACAGGGTATCGGCCTATTCAAGCTTCGGCCTATCATCAATATTTTTCGACGCGGCCCGCGTCAAACGTTCCTGCGCGGCCAGCCTCGCGGAAGAATTTGCCATAAAATTCATAAAACCCTGCGATAAAAAAGACGTTAAAACGCGCGTCATGGAATTCGTCCGCGTCAACCATCTCAACGAGGAGATCACGGACGACGTCATAACCTTTATCAGAACCGACGGACGGTCGCCCGTCAAGGCGTATAAGTCGCCTTCCGATTTCGACGCTTTTTCCATGGACAAAATGCTTCCCGAGATACAAAAATGGTACTCCGAACTTAAAAACATGTATATGACCGAAAAATACAAGGTCATGGACCAAAACCTTGAAATTCTCGCGACCAGAGTGATTTCACTGATTGAAAAGGAAAGCGAGACGCTGCTTTCCGACCGCCGTCTGGGCATCAACTACGCCGAAGCGTACCTCAGCTCGCTCGACATTATTTTCAAGTCATACTCGGATATGCTCGCCCAGGAGGCCAATAAATTAAGGGAACAGAAAAAGCAGCTGCTGATCCCCCTTAAAATGAACAAGGTCACGGAACTTATGAGTTCGTTCTGGTCTTATCTTATATATAAGTCAAAGATCCTCGAGGCGCGCGACGATCTCGTTTTTGAAATGGTGAAGGACGTAAACATCGATATCGATATATACATCCGTGAGCACGCCTGCATTTTCTACAGGCGCGCCTGCGATAAAATATCGGAAATATTGATGAAACGCGTCGCGGAATTAAAAAATTTCATTTCATATTCCGAAAAGAGTTTTGAAAAGATCGCTTTCGAAATGATAAATCCGCGCACCGCCGTGGACATTCTTACCGAAAAGCGCATCAAATGCTCCGCGCAGGATGTCGAACAGGTTTATAAAAAGTATTATCCGGCGGACATGGAAGATGTCATCGAAAAATTTTTAAGCTCGGTCGCCGGTCCCGTTAATATGTGGGACCTTTCCAAAAAAGACGAGATTCTCGACAAAATATTGAAATATTGTTCCTCGTTCTTCGACGCGCTCGACGCTACGACCATTTTTTCGCTTATTAAAGACGACGGCAGCGCGGCCGACGTTACGGACGATCTTATGCGTTCGGCGGCGTCGCTCTGGTCATATTCCACGGTTGAAATGCCTTCGGGTACGCAGATAGACGAAATCGAAATAATTTCCATGGTGGAAAAAGACCGCCAGGAATTTTTCAAATACCTTCGCGACCAGAGCAAAGCCGTTAATAATCCTTCGATAGACAATCACCGTATAACCGTTATGCGCTTCAGGCACGGCCTTCCGCTTTTCGCTCTGACCGCGTTGAAGCGCGATCTGAAGCCGGCGTACGAAATGTTTAAAACCGGAGCCAGCGTTAATACGCCCAAAAAGCCCCTCCACCTCTCGGCCGAGTTCGAAACTTTGCCGGACGTACTTATTTCATAAAAAATAAAAAGGACCATGTTGAAAACAAACCGGCAGAAAAAAATAAACCCTTGTCAGCTCTTATCAGCATTTACCATATGCCTTTTAATATTATTTAATCCGTTTTTTTCCGACGACTTCGTTGAAGGCGCCGGGAAAAAAAACACGAAAAAAATAGTCTATAAAAAACTCGAGGATGACGGCCTTATATATAAAAAAGGCATAAGTTATTACGAAAATGCCGAATATGAAAGAGCGGTCGAATATTTTAAACGCGTCTGCGATGAAACGCCGGATTCATTTTATTACGATATGGCGTTATATCTTACGGGCGAATCTTATTTCAAGCTCGATAAAAAGGACGAAGCCGTCTCTCATTATGCGCTTCTGATGAAGAAATGCCCCAAGTCCAACCTGGCTCCAGAAGCGCTTCATAATATAGCTGAAATATACAGGAAGAAAGGCGTTTCAGGCGAAGCGATCAAATATTATAAATATATAGCGGACCTTTATCCTTCTTCTTTCTGGGCTGAAGAAGCGCGCGCCTTCATCAAGTACAACCGCATAGATACTCCCGCCGCGGACGCGAATGACGTCCGTCCGGCTTCGGCGAAGGGCCGATCCGTCGATGAAAAAATCAAGGTCGACGGTATAGACGATATCAAGAACATCGATTTTGACAAGCTTACGATGAGTTCCTTCATAAGCGGCAATAAGACATATGAACCGGTCGATTACAGGGACGAGGATCTCGACCTCTATCATGAGGCGCTTAAATTCCATGAGGCGCGCAATTTCGACCGAGCGAAGACGATATATCAAAAATTCATACTAAAATATAAGAATTCCCTTTGGTATCCGAACGCTTTTTATATGCTAGGCAGCTGTTATCTGGCGACCGGGGATATAAAGGCCGCGATACGCTTTTATTCGGCGGCGCTTATATACTGCCTTGAAAACAAGTTGCAGCGGGAGATCAAACAAAATCTCGCCGACCTGCTGTATATCGATACCCAGTATATGCTCGCGCTTCGCTATTACGAAAGCCTCGCTCTCGAGGAGGGCGAAAAAATGAAATTGATGCAGCTTTATTTTCTCATAGGCGAATGCAATTCAAAACTTGGAAATAACGAACTCGCTTCAAAAGCTTACGCGCGGGTCGCCCTGGAAACAGAGGATATGAAAGCCGCGGAAAAAATAGTGAAAACCGCTGCCGGAAAGAAACGGCCGCTGATTTTACAGATCGACGATACGACTCCCGGCACATCGGAAGTTATAGCGACGCTCGCGAACCCGTTGAAAACGGTTGAAATAAGCGCCGCGAAAAAAGAGCGGATCGAGCTTAAAAATATCATCAACGAGGGAATAAGCGAATTCAACGACAAAAATTATATGAAGGCCATATCGGCCCTTGAAAAAGCTCTGGTGCGCGGAAATGACGAACCCGACGTTTTATGGTATCTGGCGCTTTCCTATCAGCAGGTCGAAAAGCTGCAGAAGTCGGCCGAATATATGCAAAAATACATCTCGGTTTCGGAAAAGCTGAAGGAGCCGCCGCATCCGATGCATGACGCGCGTTCCATTCTGGCCTATCTTTTTATTAAACAGAATAATTTCGACTCGGCAAGAAGCGAATATTTAAAAATAATAAGCCTGGATCCGGGTTCGCGTCCGGCCCAGTCCGCGCACGACGCCCTTAAACGCATAGAGATAATGAAAAAACGTTCGGTCGAGGAAGCGGCTGACGGGAAAGAAGATCTAAAAAAAGCTTCCGGCGACGCTTCCATTAACATTGAAAAGGACGATGAAGAATAACTTATGTATGCCAAACGCCTGTTTTTAATTACATTCACGGCTTTATTTATTTTAAATTATTTTTGCGCGGGCGCTTTTTCGAAGGAGGAGATCGATTACAATCGGCCTCAGAACTTTTTTTACGACGGTTTTTATCCGGATGACGAACCGGAGCTTTCCCGAAACTATGACCGGGCCGTTTCCTGTTTTGAAAAAAAAGATATAAGAAAATCTTTATTTTATTTAAACAATATGATAAAATATTCACAGTTTTCAAAAGAGGGGCTGAACCTATACGGCGTGGCTCTGTTATATTCCCGGGATTACGATAACGCGACCGAGTTCTTCAGAAAAGCTATAAACGCCGATAAGAAATATAAATTTCCGTATATGAACCTTGGTCTTTTATATGTTAAAAAGCAGCGCTGGAGGGATCTTGAAACGGTTGCCGGAAGTTACCTGAAGATCGATGAAAATGATTTTGACGCGAACCTTGGCATGGGGATAGCCGCTTTTAACCTTTTTTGCTACAAAGAGGCCGAACAATATTTCGATTCGGCCTGGGAATTCCGGAAAAATTGCGCGAGAAGCGAGTATCTTGAATTGCTTAATGAATACAGGGCTCGCGCCCGGGCTAAAAATAGAAGGCTGTTTTAAAAATCGCTTATAGAAATATAAAATAAAAAATATGTTCAGGAGGAGATTTAATGTCAATATTCGCTACAATGATGGGCCTTTCCGGTGAAAATTATCTCAAACAGGGTGACGAATTTTTCAGCGCCGGCAGTTTCGGCGAAGCCAAGATGGAATATGAAAAAGCCGATGAATTATACCCGGCCAATGAAACGGAAAAAAAAGAATATATTAAAAATAAAATAAAGGAATGTTGCGAAAACCTTTGCACGATGCATATCGATATGGCGAAAAAATATGAAGAAGCCGGTGAATATGCCAAAGTGGTTGAAGAATATGACATCGCGTTCGAACTTTCCGACGAAACGACCCCCCGCAATAAAGACATCCGCAGAGCATTCGATCAGGCTAAAGTAAAAATGTATCAGGCTGAATCGAACAAAGAGGCCGAACCGCTTATCGCGCGCGCGGACGCGTTTTTTAAAGAGGGCGAGTACACGGAAGCCATGGTTGAATATCACGAAGCGCTTAAAATGCTTAAATATTATCAGGAATCCGATGATCCGATGAAACGCCAGGCGCATGAAAAATTAGCCGAATGCGAAACTAAGATCGCCGCGCCTTACGTGGAAAGGGCTAAAAATTTCATTGAAACAAGCATGTTCGAGGAAGCTCTCGAAGAACTTTATGAAGCGCGTGAAATACTCGAGGACGAAAATAAAACCAGGCAAACAGTTGACAAGTTGATAAACGAAGCGCAAAAAAAGAAAGGCCAGGTAGCGGAAGCGGTCGAAGAAGACTTCCTTTCGAAACAGGAATGGGACGAGGCGATGGGCGATTACAAAGAGCTTTTAAACCTCTATTTCAACTATTCCTACACCGATTCGGATCCGTTCAATGCCGTACATCAGAATAAATACGAAGAAGACTTCAAAAAGGCTAAAAGGACGCTCGGCGCATTATACATTAAACGCGCGGACGGCCATTTCAACCAGAAAAAATATGCCGTAGCGCTCAAGTATTATGCCGAAAGCGAAAAAATATTCGAAACTGACGCGCCTGAAATGAAATATATCGCCGAACAGATACACCAGTGCAAGGCTAATATATAATGCCGTAGACCGGGAGTTCGCCGCGCATCGCGATGGACTCCCGGAAGATTTAAAATCCAACCGTTGGCATTTCCGAGAAGGATGTGCGATAATTAATATGGTGAATTATAATGGCAATATCTGAAACGCTATTAAAAAAAATAGAATCGCTGCCGACCCTGCCTATAGTCGTTACAAGGATAATGCAACTTGTTGAAAATCCTAAAACGGCTGCCGTGGAGATCAGTAAAGTCGTCTCTTTGGACCCGGCTCTTACCGTGAAGATCTTAAAGATAGTCAATTCGGCTTATTACGGTTTTCCTAAACAGATCACGACGATCACTCACGCTATAATGATTCTCGGGTTCGAGGATGTTAAAAATATAGCGCTGGGAGTTTCGGTTTTCGACATATTCAAGTCGAAAAGCGCGAAAGGCGCCGTTGAAGAGTTCGACCGTATAGCTTTCTGGCAGCATTCGATAGGCGTCGGAGCGTGCACTAAACTTCTCGCCAAGAAACTTCGTTATAAAAATCCCGAAGAAGCTTTTATCTGCGGTATTCTTCACGATATCGGAAAGATAATCCTCGATCAGTATTTTCACGAGGAATTCATGCAGATAATAGGAATAGCCAAAAACGAGAATCTTCTTTTCGTTAACGCCGAAAAAAAAGTCACGGATATAGAACATCCTGAAATCGGACGGATAGTCGCCAAAAAATGGGGGCTTCCGCAGACTATCATCGATTCGATAGCGTTCCACCATAATCCGTCGCTCTCGGAAGGGCATGCTCTTCTGGTGTCGCTTGTTCACGCATCGGATGTTTTTTGCAGGATACAAAAGATCGGCAACGGCGGCGACGACCTCGTTCCTCAGCTTCAAAAGACCGCTTGGGACAATTTGAAGCTTCAGCCGACGGACCTGGCTAAACTTTACGAAGAGCTTCATGAAGAGGTTAAAAAGGCGGATACTTTCATGGAATTTACAAAAGCTCAATAAAAAATACAGGCTTGTTTTATTTTACTGAAATTTTGGTGATATTAGTAGATGGCCATACAAAATTTAAGAGAGATAGATCTTACGAATGTTTCTGACACTCAAAAGATAGATATTCTGAAAAAAGTCAACACCGATCTTAAGTCGTCTCTGGACGACGTGATATCCATACTCGCTAAGTTTTCCGAAGCCATCTCCATCAAATTCGATCTTAAAGCTCTGCTAGAGCTGGTTTGCGGCATACTCAAGGAAATAATAAAATATAAATCCATCGCGGTAACTATTTATGACGAAAAGCGCGAAACCTTTAATTATATGGCGTTGCGCGACGTAGATGCGGCTACCGACGTCAAGATAAAAAATCTTATCAAAGAAGGCCTGGCCCAGTGGGCGGTCACGCAGAAGCGCTCGATCGTAATGCCGGACATGGAAAGCAACATCGAATCCACTTTTATAATAGTGCCTCTTATATCGCAGATGGAAACCATCGGCGTTGTTTTCATGTATTGCAATAAGTCGGCCGAAAGTTTTATGCAGCAGGATCTTGAGTTTTTAAATATTCTCGGCGCCCAGTCCGCTATAGCGGTTAAAAACACCTTTCTCTATCAGGAAATGGGAGCGAAAAACAGGGACCTGGATAATCTTAAAAATTATTTGAACGATGTTATAAACCATATGGTTACAGGGCTTATCGTAATGGATCTCGAAGGCGTCATAAAAACTTTTAACCATATATCCGAAGGGCTTTTATTTATAAAATCAACCGCCGTAGTCGGCAAAAAATATGAGAGCGTACTTCCGCGCTCCATTTCCGAAACGATAACGCAGGCGATGAATTTCGTGAGAACAAACAACGTGCGAAATATATCGCACATGCCCGAATACGAAGTGGATTACGATGAGCCAGGGAAAGTGATACCTCTCAGAATGTCTTTCAATTGTCTTAAAGATAACACGTCGAATGTTATAGGCGTTATATTCATGATACAGGATCTTACCGAATCACGCGAAATAAAGAGATTGAAAGAAATTGATAAAATCAAGTCGGAACTTGTGGCCAATGTCTCGCACGAACTCCGGACGCCCTTGACATCGATAAAGGCTTATGCCGAAACCCTTTTAGATATAGCCGGCACCGAGGACGTGGATACGCAGAAGGAATTTCTGGGAATAATATGCCAGGAAAGCGAAAGGCTGACCAACCTTATATCGAACCTGCTTGACCTTTCGCGGCTCGAGTCGGGTGATTTCAAACTTGACAGATCCGCCGTTGATCTTTCGGAAATAATAAAAAAGAGCGCTATGCTTTTAAAGGAACTTGCGTCCAGGACGTCGGTTTCGATTTTGATCGAGCTTCCTCAGGACGTCTCGAAGTTTTTGGGCGACGCTTCGAAAATAGAGCAGGTGGTCATAAATCTTATTTCAAACGCCATCAAATACAACAAACCGGAAGGCGGAAAAGTGACGGTCAGTCTGCGTGAGTTTCCTGATAAATTTGAGATAACGATAAAAGATACTGGAATAGGAGTTCCACAGGAATCTGTCGATAAAATCTTTGATAAATTTTACAGGGTTGATTCTTCGCTCACCTATCAGGTTTCGGGGACGGGCCTCGGGCTTGCCATAGTCAAGCATATAATCGATCTTCATGGCGGCCAGATCAACGTTGAATCGCAGGTTAACATTGGCTCGAAATTTAGCATAACGCTGCCTAAATGACGGAGTCCGAAAGAGCGTCGAAAATGGATTTGAAGCAATCACAAATGTGTGAAGATATTATGAATGAAGAGATTAAAAATCTTGTGCCGGAATTTGATGATTCTTATGATTCACCGTTCATAAGATTCATCGGTGATGGTTTTTTCAAAAAAATCGATGAATGCTTTTATAAAAACATATCGGATTGCGGGTTCGCCGATCTTATAGATTCGCAGGTTTACCGCTATGATCCGCTTTCGGAAAAATATTCGGCGAGCGGCGACGCGGCTTACCGCTCATGGTTTCTTGAAAACGTCAGGCCCGATCCGGCGCAAGACCCTGCTTTTTTCGTGAAGTTTGAAAGGAACGGATGCCTCGGGCTCGCCTTTCCGATCAGAAGAATCGATGTGCTCGAAATCAGCAGAAAACGCCTCAATCCAACGGATTCGAAGGTAATGGCGGACCCTGAAAATTATTATCATTCCGGATATATTTATTTCGTTCTCAACCGTAAGCCTGAAGATAACTATATAGCCGTATTTGATTTCATGTCCGCTTTTTTAAGAACTATAATAAATCTTTTCAACGACCTTATAACGGGCCGGCATCAGCTCGAGTGCAAAACCAGGGAATCGGCGGATTACGAACTCTTAATGAACGTTTCAAGCAGCATAATATCCTCCCTCGATCTCAACGAGGTGCTTCAGGGAATCGTCAACGGCGCGACCGAGTCGCTTAAAAGTCACAGGGGATCGCTTATGCTAATAGACGATTCGAGCGGCGACCTGGTTTTACGTTATGCGAAAGGGATGAAGCCCGAACTTATAAACAACGTCCGGGTAAAGCTCGGAGAGGGTATCGCTGGTTCCGTCGCCAAAACCGGAGAACCGCTTCTCATAACCGATATAGAAAACGCCGACAAATTCAAAAAGAAAAGCGGCAAGGAATTCAATAACAAATCCCTGCTTTCAGTTCCATTGAAGGTGAAAAACAACATCGTCGGGGTATTCAACATCAACAATAAGTATAGCGGCGACGTTTATGACGAGTTCGATCTCAAGCTTTTGAAGGCGCTTTCGAATCAGGCGGCCATGTCGATCCAGAACGCCCGCCATTACCAGGAAGCGCTTCAACTTCAAGTGGAACTCGAGGAACAGATAGAAGCCTCGTCGAACCTTTACGAGGAAGTTCATACGTTATACGAAATCGTTCGGGCGTCGACGATGGTCAACGATCCGAAAAGCGATCCGCGCGACAGGATTCTGGAACTCGCCACGAAGACGCTCGGTGCGAGGGTAGGTTTTTTGTTTTTACCGCATGACGCCAACTCAATTCAGGCGGTTTCCATAAAAGGCGAATATAACGACAGCTTCCAGTTTTCGAAGGTAATGTTTTCCGAGGAGAACATAATCACGAGGACCATAAAATCACTTCAATCGGTCCTCGTGACGGACGCCGACACTCAAAATATAAATATACAGCCCGCCGTGATGACGGTAAAGGAATTTTCGACGGACGACAAGGTCTCTGAAATTTCTCAGCTTGTCGAGCAGCCTGTAAAATCGCTGCTTATCGTTCCGCTGTTTGATGAAAACTCTACGTCGATAGGCGTCATTTTACTCGTTAATAAAATCAACGTCGGAAATTTCACCGAGCCGAACAGAAATCTTCTTCAGATACTCGGGCAGCAGATTTCTTCGATTATACGCGATAAGAACCTTTTAAAGGAATATCTTTTAAAGCAGACCATAGAAAAGGAGATCGATGTCGCCCGTGGAATACAGCAGAAATTGATACCGAAGACCCCGCCGGTCCTCGCAGGGATCGATATTTACGCGGTGAACAGGGCGGCCAAAACCGTTTCCGGCGATTATTACGATTTTTTGAATCATGACGACGAAGGTAAAAAAATAGGGTTCGTCATCGCCGACGTTTCTGGAAAGGGCGTTCCCGCCGCGCTTATAATGGCCATGACGCGAGCGATATTGAGAACGCAGGTGGTCGACAATTATTCTCCGGCGGACATCTTATACAAAACGAATAATTTCCTGATAACGGATATGGAAAACAATCGTTACGTCACCATGTTCTACGGTCTTCTGGATATCGATACGCTTGAATATACTTACGTGAAGGCGGGGCACAATCCCCCGCTATGGATGCACGGCGACACGCTCGAGATAGACGTTCTAGACGCGATGGGTTTTTTTGTAGGCATGTTCGATTCGGCCAGATATGAAGAGAAAAAGATCAAGCTCGCCACCGGCGACAAGCTTATACTTTTTACCGACGGCGTTATAGAGGCTATGAACGAGGCGAACGAGGAATACGGGCAGGATCGTTTCGTCAGCGTTATAAAAAAATATAACGATTTTGACGCCCGAAGCCTGGTGGATAAGGTTTTGAAGGACATTGAACTTTTCGTAGGAGCGGCGCCTCAGTCTGACGACATAACTTTGATGGTGATAAGCGTTTCAAAATCCGAATTTACCGATATCCAGATAAAAAGCGATACCAAAAGCATAGTCGAGATGACCAATTTCTTTGGCGAAATGATAGAGCAGCGGGCGATAGCTAACTTCGAACGCAGCGAGGCCATGATGATAATCGACGAACTTTTGATGAACGCGGTTGAGCACGGCAACAAAAAGGATGAAGATAAAAAGGTTTATATTTCATATATATTGAACGATTACAAGTTTGAAATGGTCATACGTGATGAAGGCGAGGGCTTCGGCATTGGAAAAGTCATGGCGGGTCATGAAAAATTATCGTTATACGACAGACGTGGCCGCGGCCTCCTTATCGTAAAAAATCTCGTTGATATAATTGAATACAACAAGGAAGGCAACGAGGTCAGGATATCTAAATTTTTCAGATAACAGTTTTGGGGGAATTTTAAAAATGGCAAAGAAAATTTTAATAGTGGACGATGAGGCGCATATAGTAAATATTTTAAAGTTCAACATAAAAAAGGCGGGCTATGACGTTATAACCGCCGTTAACGGAGAAGAAGCGCTTAACGTTATCGCCGCGGAAAAGCCTGATCTTATAATATGCGATGTCATGATGCCCAAAGTGACCGGGTTTGAAGTCTGTCAAAAAGTGAAGAGCGACGAAGCATTAAAGAATATTCCATTTATTCTGCTTACGGCCAAGGGCCAGGAGGTCGACAAGGATATAGGCCTCAAGTTCGGCGCCGATCATTATCTTACGAAACCATTCTCGCCCAAGAGCATCGTCGATAAGGTAGCTGAAATATTAAAATAATCATAACGTCTCGCGGAAAAATATTTTCTATGTTTTGGAGGGTTCGGATTTGGCATCAAATCGAGTAAAACTTTTGAAGATCATTGTTGAGGCCATAGAGGAAAAAAAGGGTTACGACGTCAAGGTGTTAGACGTCAAGGAATTCACGATAGCCGCCGACCAGTTCGTTTTTTGCAGCAGCGATTCGACCAGTCAATGTCGCGCCATAGCGGACAACATATTGGAAAAACTCGATGAATTCGATCTCCACGTTTCATACAAAGAGGGTTACCAGAGCGGAGAATGGATAGCGTTGAATGCCGCCGGCTTTATTATCCATATCTTTCTTCCAGAAATACGCGAATATTACGGCATTGAAAAATTCTGGGAGGACGAGGCGCAGGATATAAGGGAACGCGAAATGGAAGCGAGGCTTTCAGAAGGCCCATGCGTCAAGGAACGTAAAAGCGTTTCGCGCGTTTCGGACGTTAAGGAAAAAGCGATTGAGCAAGTGGCGTCAAAAAAGCCTTCCGTAAAAATCGAAAAAGCTTCGGCGTCGAAAGCCAAAAAAAGACCCGAAACTTTCGAGCAGTTGCATGAAAAAGCCGGCGAAACAAAGCGCTCCATAAAAGAGATTATCGAAGAGCAGATAATGAAAAAAAAGGCGACCGCGCCAAAGCAATCAGCCGTTAAGCCTGTAGCGGAGGTCGTTCCCGCCGATCCGGGGACCAAAAAATCGCAGAAGGAAGCGATCGAGGAAAAACTTTTGGCGATTAAAGCTAAAAAACTCGAGGCCTTGAAAAATAAAAAAACCCCAGACAAATCTAAAAAGGCGGTAAAAAAATGAAGATAAAATTCATAGGGGCGATAAAGTCCGTTACGGGTTCATGCACGCTGCTATCCTTCAGGGTTAACGGCGCTGAAAAACACTGTATCGTAGACTGTGGAATGTATCAGGGCGGTTCTGAAGTCGATAAAAAGAACTTCGAGGATTTTCCTTTCGATCCTTCAAGTCTGGATTACGTGTTTTTGACGCACGTGCATATCGACCATTCCGGGCTCGTGCCGAAGCTCGTTAAAAACGGCTTTAAGGGCCAGATAATGGCCACCTCCGCGACGGCCGACCTTTGCGGGATAATGCTGCGCGATTCCGCGAGGATACAGCAAACCGAGACCGAGAGATATAACAGAAACCGCATACGCCTTGGAAACCCTCCGAAAGAGCCCCTTTATACAGAAGAAGACGCCAAGGCGGCTCTGGGGTATTTTAAAACCGTTAAATACCGCGAAGAAATATTTGTTTACCCTGATATATCGGTGTCTTATTATGACGCGGGGCACGTTCTGGGTTCATCGTTTTTAAAATTCAAGATCAATGAAGACGGCAAGCAGTTTACGGTCGTTTTTTCGGGTGATATCGGAAACGCGCCGGTGCCGATACTTCAGGATCCTGAACAGATCGGCGAGGCGGATTATCTCATAATGGAATCGACATACGGCGACCGCGTTCGTGAAAACGACGCCAACCGTTCCCTGGCCCTTGCGCGTGTCGTAAATGAGACGGTTGCGGCGGGCGGGAAAATAATAATTCCTTCGTTCGCCGTCGGCCGTACGCAGGAACTTATATACGAGATGCATCAGCTTCGCGCGAAGAACCTCGTGCCGGAAATTCCGATATTCGTGGACTCGCCTCTCGCATGTTCGGCTACGGAAATATTTCGTAAACATATCGAGTGCTTCGATAAGGAAATGATGGAGTATCTTAAATCATCCGACGACCCGTTCAATTTTCCTAATCTTTCCTATTCCAGCACTCCCGAGGAAAGTCGCGCGATAAATGCCGACGACACGCCTCAGGTCATTATTTCAAGCTCGGGTATGGCCAATAACGGCCGGATACTTCACCATCTCAAATATAACATATTCAAAAAGGAAAGTACGATACTATTCGTAGGATATCAGGCTGCCGGAACCCTTGGCCGGCTGATAAGCGAAGGCCAGAAGATCGTCAACATAATGGGCGATAAATATTCCGTCAACGCGCGCGTCGAAGCGCTTCATTCATATTCGGCGCACGCCGATCAGTCCGGGCTTATAAAATGGTCGCTTACATCGTCACGGAAGCTCCGCAACGTGTTTTTGATACATGGAGAAGACGATTCCAAAAAGGTCCTTCAGTCTAAACTTTCGGAGGTCGGTCTCGCATCGATTGTTCCGGACGTGTTTGACGAATTCGAGATAACGTCTCCGGACGTTTTCAAACAGATAGCCGACGGCAAGTCGCAAAAACCGGTTTCGGAAGAAACGTGCGCGGCCGTTTCCACGCCGAAATACGAGTTCATGGAAAAGCCGCTTAAAAAGATTGAAGGCGTTAAGGCTGTTCCGGACAGGCTCGATCAGGACCTCGATCGCATGTCTAAAAAAGAGCTCATCAAAATCCTTAAGGAATTCAGATCCCAGGTACAGTCAATGGAAAGTCGCATAGACAATATTATTGCCAGGATGCGTAAATAATTAGCGTGACAGAACCGAGAAGCAGGAAAAAGATACTCCATATCATCAGCTCCGCCTCCGTGGGCGGGGCTGAATCATGTTATCTGGAAATGGTTTCGGGATGCATGCGTTTAGGGTACGACGTTTTTGCGGCCTGCATGCCTGGCGGCGATCTTGTTGAAATGACCCGGAAGCTTTTCGGCGATAACCACGGGGGAAAAGTATTTGAAATTGCGATGCGTGATAACGCTGATGTTTTGGCGTTATGGCGGCTTTATAAACTTATCCGAGAATTGAAGCCCGATCTCTGTCATCTGCACATGAATCGAGCCACGTTGCTGGGGGCTCTGGCGGCCCGCTTTTGCGGCGCCGCCAGCATCGGCACCATTCAGGGGGAAGTGAGGCCGATCTATGCACTGTTTCCGGATTATCTCACTTTTTGTTCGAAAAACGTGGCGGATTTCGTGCGTTCACGTTCAAAACTGGTTGCGGCTAAAAGCGCATTTTTTCTTTATAATAAAATCGATACCCGGAAATTTTTGGAGTTATCTTCCGGGGGCGGCCGCGCTTTTTTGAAAAGTGAATTCGGAATTCCGGAAGATTGCTTTGTCGTATGCGAAGTTGCAAGGCTTCATCCGAATAAAGGACAGCGTTTTTTCATTGATGCGGTCGCGGCTAATATATCTAATATTCCGAATATATTTGGCATCGTCGTCGGCGGCGGAGATAATCCTGACTATCTTGACGGCTTGAAAAATCAGGCCGAAAAATCAGGCGTTTCGTCGCGGATCATTTTTACGGGAACCAGGCATGATGTGCCGAAAATACTTAAAGGAACCGATCTTTTTGTTCTTCCCTCGCTTCAGGAAGGCATTCCCGTGACTATAATGGAATCACTCGCTCTCGGGTTGCCGGTTCTTGCTTTTGACGTGGGAGGCATTTCCGAACTTTGCCGGACGCACGACGGTTATGAAAATTTTATAGAATTCGCGGCGCCTGAAGACGCTATTTCACTTAACGAAAAACTTGGAAAAATATTTATGAGCTATAATACTTATAAGAAAGAAGCTGAAAAGGCTGCGTTTCATATCAAATCAAATTTTGACGCCGGTTCTTATATTCGCGATGTGGATGCCATATACAGGCATATATTTTCCGGACGCGCCTGATATTCCGCCGGTACTTTAACCGCCGCGCATTTCCGTCGCGCGACATCCCGGGAGAAGTTGTTAAATAAATACTTGATAAATAATTAGCGTTGGTGTATAATCATTAAAATCGGATAAAATCACTTGAGAATTTTGAGGTGCGTAGTGAAAGAAAAAGTTCAGAAGGTAATTGAGAAAATAAGGCCGATGCTTCAGGCCGACGGCGGTGACATAGAACTCGTCGATGTAGTGGATAACGTCGTTAAGGTAAAGCTTAAGGGCGCCTGCCACGGTTGTCCCTGCGCAGCTCAGACGCTTCAAATGGGCGTCGAACGCGCAATGAAAAAAGAGATACCCGAGATCGTAAGAGTTGAAAAAGTAGACTAATACTTTTCTGTCATAAAAAAACAAAATAAAAGCGGGCGGTTTTTTATTAAATGCCGTCTGCTTTTATTTTATGCATGCCCGGGGCGGGCGAAACTTATACGGCGGCTAATCATAGCGCGCTCTAATGTTATTACATAAATAATTAAGTTGAATAATAAAAAGAAATTTGTTATAATAACCTTGCGCGAAATTGCGCTTTAATTTTTCGTGAACTCTTTATTTATTATAATGAAAAGTTTCGCGGTTTATGCAGTTTATGGGAGAACGTTCAGATGAAAAAACCTCTTTCTAATATTTCATCGCAGGCTTTAATCATAATTTTTTTTACGCTTGCCGCGATATTTTTTCACGCGGTTTCCGAAGCGGCGTCACGTCCTTCGGCACCGGCTTCTTATTCAGACGAAGTTATAAAAAAAATCGAGTGCATTGGGCAAAATACCTATAAATTTTATTTTAAGCTTGAAAATCAGTCGATAATTTCCGCTTATCTATCCGAGCCGAAGTCCGGCGCGGGTCGTGAAAAACCCCTTAAAATATATGAACTTTTTACGAACAAGATACTCATGCCCGCCGATTCCGAATGCGTTCAAATTAATTTTACCGATGCTTTTAAAAAATATTCTATAATTGAAAAAAACGATGAGACCAATACTTATGCGGCCTTCGCTAAAGAAAAAGCCGGAAAATACGGTGTTATGTTCGAAATAGCCCCGGCGGTGCACGTGGAAAAGCAAACTATAGGAATGCAGGGCCGTTCTTCCGGCCTGCTCTCGTCTCCGCGCGGGTTGTCATGTGATTCTTCCGGCAATATATTCGTCGCGGATTACGGCAACGACAGAATACAAAAGTTCGACCAATCGGGCCATTTCATTTTTGAATTCGGCAGTTTCGCGTGGGATGAGAAGAATACTTCGACGAATAACGTCGGGACCAGCAATGCCGCGACATTTAATGAGCCGGTAGGCGTGGCGGTAACCAACAAGAATATATTCGTTTCCGAACGCGGTAATAACAGGATACAGAAATTCGACCGTGATGGAAATTTTCTTCTCATATTCGGCGGCGAAGGCAATACGCATGGCCGTTTGAGCGCGCCCGGCGGCGTGGCCTGCGATTCTTCCAATTACGTATGGGTTTGCGATACCAAGAACGATCGTGTCCAGAAGTTCGATCAGAACGGAAATTTCATGCTTGAGATAGGCGGTTTTGGTTCCGGAGAAGGGAAATTTAACGAACCCATCGATCTTGCGATAGATTCGAAAAACAATATATACGTCCTTGACGCCCGCAACAAAAGGGTCGTTATATGCGATGAATATGGGAACATAAAGTCAGCGATATCGCTTGAAAAATTAAAAGGGATGAACGAAGCGACCGGCGTCGCCGTCTTTCTTGACAGAGTAGTACTCGTCAGCGTAGTATTTGAAAAAAATTCAAGAATAGTGGCGTTTTCAGTCGAAGGAGATTTCCTGGGTTTTATAGGCGGCGATTATGAGAGGCTTTCAAGTATCGCCGCGAGCCATGACGGAGACATATATGTTTCCGAAACCGCCCGCCACAAAATATTGAAATTCTCGCTTCCGGACGAAAAAAATACACACAACATAAATCTTTTGGAGTTTTGTAAATGAAAAAAGGAATTTTTAGTTCAAAACCGCTTAAAATATTTGTCATTTTCGTTTTGCTCATGATGAGCGCGGGAATGAATTCCGGCTGCGATAACATAGTTGACGCATTCATGATGAAAAAATATAAGGCTAAAAGCGAAAAAAAAGCTGAAGCGGCCCAGAAAAAAGCTGATATGCTTGAGTTGGACAAGTTGAAGCCGAAATTCATGTTCGAAGATGATGAAAAATATTTTAAAAGTTATATGACGCTGAAGGAAGAGTTCTTTTTCATGGAACGCTCTTCATATGTAGGCTCCGCCGCGACAAACAATTTCTTTATTGACGAAGGCGGGAATTTTCTGACGTATGATAAGGCTAACGGTGTCGTTCTTGTGTTCAATAAGTTCGGAATGCTTTCGGAACGGATAAAATTGAATTTCGGTTCCGAATCAAGGATACTCGCTCCGACCAATATGCTGCGGGACGTTTCGGGCAATATAATAATGGCATGCAGCGTTCTTGGCCGCTTTTACCGTTTCGCCAGAACGGGCGCGATGCTTAACTCGAATGATATAACGGCGGATGAAGAAACCGGCTTTTTCAAGCTTAATTTCGCTACGAAGATGTTTGAAAATAGTGAATATAGAATATACGTCGATATTCATTCCCGCCGCGTTTATTTTTATCAGGGCGTGAAGAAAGCGTTTGAATTTTCTTACGATCAGATATCGGACGAAGCTTATATCTATTTTTCTCCTGATAACGGAATTTATCTGGTTGATCCTCCTAATTCAGCCATAATAAGCGTTATTCCGCTAATCGATCCAGAGACGAAAACCCCTTATAAGTGCGATCTTAAAAAATATTCCGGAAATAAGATACTTAAAGCGTCCGATGGAACGGTATATATATTTAAAAAATCGTCCCGGATAATCGAAAAATACAATTCCCGCGGCGAGCTGACATATCAATACGGCATTTCCGGCGTAGGCAACATTACTTACAACAATAATATTTGTCCGGTCGATTTCGCGGTTGACGCGGAAGATAATCTCTACATTCTCGACGACAAGAATTTCAAGGTAAACGTCTACAATAAAACAGGCGTTTTCAGTTTTTCGTTCGGGAGTTTTGGCCGCCGTTCCGGAAGATTTCAGTCGCCTTCGCGCATAGTCGTCGATCGCCTTAAAAGAATAATCGTCACCGACTCTGAACGTAACGAGGCGATGGTGTTTTCAGCAAACGGCGAATATTTCGAGGCTTACGGCGACGTGCTGGGCACTAACGCTCTCGTCCACTATGGAATATACGCAGACATGCATGAAAAAATACACATATTGGATTTTACCGGAAACCAGCATTATTCGGTGCCGTACGAATTTCAGTTTTTAAAGATTTTAAACGAAATGCTCGCCGCTAAGACGAATTTTCCTCATAATTTTATAACCATAGACCGGCTAGCGAACTTTAATTTTTTTGATTTCAACGGCCAGAAAAATATCGAACTTACGCCGCTTTCGCATATGCGCGCCCTGCGCGTGCCCGAAGAGATAAATTCACGTAAGGTCGAACCCAAAAAGCTTTTCGTCAAAAATATATCGGATGACGGACAGGGAAACGTGCTGGCCATCGCCAAGGATCAGCCATACGTTTATAAACTTAACGTGGCCGGGCGCATACTGAAAAAATATAAGATGCCTAAAAACGGCCAGGCTTATTCCGCCATCGCATCGGATATGTTCAGAAATTTTTATCTTCTTGACGCGGCGGAGAAGAGAATCTTGAAATTTGACGAGGAGGCGCGTTATAAAAATTCGTTTTCTGCGGCGCCCGGCGTTTCTCCGCCGATAAAAAATATTAACGCGTTGAATTTTTCCAAAAAAAATCTCGCTTTCGCAACTGATTTTGAGACGCGCCGCGCGCTCGTGTTTTCGACGCTAAATGATTTTTCTTTCGATTCCGCTGGAAGCTTTGAAGAGCCGAACGGCCGTGATGTTAAAATACTGGATGTCGCGACATTTGATGATAATTTTTACGCGATGTGCTCGTCGGGCGGAAATCTTATGCTTTTGAAATACAAGATAGTAAGCTATTACAGGGATGGCGTGCAGCTATTCTCGCAGGGGCTTTATCAGGAAGCTCTTGTGGCGTTTGAAAAATACGCCAGAGGCGGATTTTCTAACCCGAATGCACTTTATTATATGGCGCAATGCCATCGAAAGCTTGGAAATAGCTATGAGGCTGCCGTTATCGAGACGGAGCTTTCGAAAAAATATCCTTCTTCGATGGCCGCAAAAAAAGTTAATTAGCTAATTTTAATATATTTTATCGTTTAAAGGAGAAGATATAAGAATGAAAAAGAACCTTCCAATAAAGAAATTTTTAATTTTATTCGTGGTATCGTTAATGGCGTTCGCTTCGTCAGGATGCGGTTCCGAACCTAAAAAAGAGGATGTTAACCTTCTTCCGAAGTACAGGACTGCCCAGGAGTATAACAATCTGGCGACGATAGCCGGACAAAATGGCAAACTCGACATAGCCATAGTTAATTATAAGCGCGCCATCGAAGTCGATCCCAATAACGCAGACAGTTATTCCGGGCTGGGTCTCGCTTACGCGAAAAAAGGCGATGTTAAGACAGCCATAACTCTTTTGAAAAAATCTATTTCGGTAAAAGAGGATTTTGCGCCGTCGCATTATAATCTGGGAATAATATACGCGAACATGGGGAAATTCGATCTGGCCGAGACGGAACTTTTGAGGGCGGCCGAACTGGACCCTAAAGATTCTCAGATATTCAGTCACTTAAGTAAGATTTACAGCAAAACCGGCGATACGCAGAAATCTTCGCTGTATATGAAAAAATACGTGGAACTGGTTCCGAACGATCCTTATTCTCATTACAATCTCGGCGTTTATTATCTTGAAAAAGGTCTTAAAGATTCTGCTCTTGAAGAGTTCCTCCTCGTGTTGAAATTCGATCCCAACTTCAAGGAGGCCATTTTTCAAATCGGCGTTATATATCATAACGAAAACAATATCGATAAAGCCATTGAAATGTATAAAAAGACGCTGTCGCTTGACAATTCTCACATCAACGCCTGCATAAATCTTGGCGATCTTTATTATTTCGAAAAGAATGACGCGTCAAACGCCCTTCATTATTACAACAAGGCGCTTTCAGCTGATTTTAATAATCAGTATGCCAGAAAGATGGTCACTAAAGTTCAGGAAGAAGGTAAAAAATAGTGCGATCTCGCCATGACGTGGTTATAGAGGACCACGGATCGAGATGGGTCGCGAGGATTTCAGAAAATATTCCTTTGAGATCCGTAACCCATCAGGTGATAGAAAAAATAAACGAAGTTAACCGCGCCAATCCCAAGGCAGGCATAATAATAGACCTTAAGGAACGCGCCATGCACCTTTCCGCCATCGAAAAGCTTAAAGCCGAAATTGAGGAAAGCTGCAAAATTTCCGTATCTCAAGTTTTTTCTAATACTTCCGACGTGCTTCATCAGCGCCGCAGTTCGCACAGCCTGGCTGAACTCACGGAAACGTTTTCTTATGATAAGGCTTTCTATATCAGATCGTCCGTTCGCTGTGGCGTTGTCGCCGACTTGGAAGGGCCCGTGGTTCTTCTGGGAAATCTTAACGCGGGCGGTTCGTTGAAAAGCACCGGTTCCATATGCATACTCGGAGAATGTTCTGGCGAGGCATGGGCCGGTTCCGCCGGGGATGCTAACGCTTTTCTTTTCGCCATGAGCTTCAAGCCTGTAAGGATTCGTATAGGCGATTGCTTTATCGGCGCCTCCGATGTTCCCGCCGACCTTTATGGCGGTCCCGTTATGTGCGGCGTTACCGGAAATGAAATAACGATGAGGAAACATCCCGAGGAAATTCTTTCAAAAGGTTGTGTTACAATTGAGTGATACGAATGTTGAAATAAAAAACGGCTCCGGCGATAAACCCGAACCGTTGAAATCCCAAAAAGAAAGATATGCGAAAGTTTTCGTTATAGCGTCAGGAAAGGGAGGCGTGGGTAAAACTACCATAAGCGCCAATCTGGGCCTCGCTCTTTCACTTCTGGGACGCAAGGTGCTTTTGATCGACGGCGATGCCGGTCTCAAGAATCTGGATATAATAATGGGTCTTGAGGAATATGCCGTTCACGACATAGCTCAGTGTATCTCCGGCAAGGTCAAATTTTCCGCAGCCGTGGTTCAGGATCCCCGCGTATCTTCGCTTTTTCTTATATCAGCTTCGCAGTCTGGAGATAAAACGCAGCTTTCACCGCAGAAAATGGCTGAATTCTGCCATGAACTCATGAAAGATTTCGACTATATTCTCATCGATTCCCCGGCCGGCATAGAGAACGGTTTCTTGTGCTCCGTCGCGCCCGCCACGCATGCGATAGTGGTGATAACGCCTGAACATGTATCCCTTAGAAACGCCGACAGGATAATTGGAATAATTGAATCGCTCGGCATACTTCGTAAAAACATCAATTCCATCGTCAATAAAATCGAAACGCACCTTGTTAAGGATGCTCTGGCTCTCGACGTTGACGAGATACAGAAAGTCCTTTCCGTTCCCATAATCGGTCAGATACCATTTGACTATGACGTTATCGCTTCCAACTTTAAAAAACGGCCGGTGGTTTTGAAGGGGCGTTCGCTCGCGGCTTCCATATTTTTAAATATAGCCAAGCTTATAGATGGCGAAAAGATTACGCCGATACAAGTCAAAAAGCTTTCAATTTTGGACAGGTTCCTGCATATATTTTCAAGGTAGAAAAAAATGATGATAACTTCCGCGCATATGGGAAATCTGCATATAGCACTTTCCGCGCTTTTTAAAAAGCTCGGTCTGGCTTATATCGCGCCTCCTCCCATTACGGACAGGACTTATGAGATCGGCTTCAGGCTTTCTCCCGAGCAGGTATGCCTTCCGTTCAAGATATGCGTGGGAAATTTCGTCGAGGCGATCGAAAAAGGCGCGGATACGATAGTCATGGCCGGAGGGAACGGCCCATGCAGGTTCGGCTTTTATGGCGTTCTTCAGGAAAAAATTTTGAGGGACGCTGGATATACCGCCAAAATGATGGTCTTGAACCAGGACAACATACCCGAGGTTTTTTCTGAATTGAAACGCATAACGGGCTTTAGGACAAGACTTTCTCTTCTGCCTTCATTTTATTTCGCGTGGAAGATACTTAAACTTTCAGAAAGAAATGATAAAATGGCGTGCTACTACCGCGCGCATTCCACCGAAAAATCACGCGTCGAAGCTATTTATATGCAAATACGCGAACGCGTTCTGGAGATCGATTCGTTTTCCGTGGCTAAAAAGTTTTATGACGAGATTGAAAAAATTTATAAACGCGAGATCAAAACCGACATACCGGCTGCGGAAGTTTTAAAGATAGGTCTTCTGGGCGAGATCTATCTCGTACTCGATGAAAAAGCCAATATGAACGTGGAGCGGCTGCTGGGGAATCAGAACGTATGGGTAGAACGTACGATACACCTTTCCGAATGGATATTAAAGCTTATTTCTCTTGATTTTTTTTCGAAAAAATCCCACCGTGCCATGAAACGGCTCGCGCGGCCTTATCTTGCGAGCGATGTCGGCGGAAAAGGCATACAGACCATAGCGTCCGCGATAATGTACGCGCGCGAAAAATTCGACGGCCTGGTCCATATAACGCCTTTTTCATGCATGCCTGAAACCGTCGCCACGACTATACTTCCCAGGGTTTGCGATGATCACGGCATCTCCTGCCTGTGCCTGACTTTTGATGAGCATACCTCGCAGGCGGCCGTCGTAACGAGGCTTGAGGCCTTCGCGGACATGCTCCGCATGAAAAAAGACGTGATGTGATATGCAATCTTTATCGAATTATAAAGGGCGGGTTTACGCCGGAGTCGATGTAGGATCGGTTTCGGTTAACGTCGCCGCGCTCGACGAAGAACTCAATGTCGTTCATAAACAATATATAAGAACCGCCGGAGCGCCAATAGCGGCTGTGAAAAAAGGCCTGGCGGAGCTTTCCGGAAAAGGCTTGACGATATCCGGCATAGGCACGACCGGTTCCGGCCGTCATCTGGCCGGCCTTCTTATCGGGGCGGATGAGATAAAAAACGAGATTACGGCGCATTCAGTCGCTTCGATGCATTACTATCCGGAAGCTTCTACGGTACTGGAGATCGGCGGACAGGACTCGAAAATAATAATAATTCACGACAGGGTCGTCGTGGATTTCGCGATGAACACGATATGCGCGGCCGGGACCGGCTCTTTTCTGGACCAGCAGGCGCAGCGCCTCGGCATAGATATACGCGATTTCGGAGCCCTTGCAGCGGCATCGTCAAGGCCGACTAAAATTGCCGGCAGGTGCGGAGTTTTCGCTGAATCGGATATGATACATAAGCAGCAGATAGGATACTCGAAGGAAGACATAATAGCCGGCCTGTGCGACGCTCTTGTCCAGAATTATCTTAACAACGTCGGGCACGGAAAAAAAATAGAGAAAAGGATCGTTTTTCAGGGCGGCGTTGCCGCCAATTCAGGCATAGTAAAATCTTTTATGCGCGCTTTGAACGCCGAAATAACCGTCCCGGAGCATTATGACGTGATGGGGGCCATAGGAGCGGCCATCATAACCGCCCGCTCGTTCCGGAAAAACAAATCCAGGATAACAGCTTTCAAGGGCTTTGAATGCGCCGAGGGCGCTATCGAATCAACGGTCTTTGAGTGCGCCGCGTGTTCGAACCAGTGCGAGATAGTGTCAGTTAAAAAGGATTCGCGCAAGCTTTTTAATATAGGCGGCAGGTGCGGCAGATACGATGCCGTATAACTTTAATTCGGAGGAAGAAAGATGTTGAAAAAAGAGCTTCTTGATATATTGTGCTGTCCCGTGTGCCGCGGCGACCTGCTTTATCTTAAGGAACATCATCAGCTTTTGTGCAAGGGATGCCGCAGGGCCTACCCCGTCCGGGATGACATTCCCGTGATGCTCGAAGAAGAGGCGGTCATAAGAGAAGATATAAATTTTTCCAGATAGGAAGGTTTAAAAATGTTTACAGACAAGCTGAATATACCGCTTTTCGCCTCCATGAAATTTTCCGATTTCACGGAGCGCTTTACGTTCTTCAAGGAGCTTGGAATTTTTCCCGAGATCTACTTTGACGCCGGGGAAACGGAAAATCTTAAACTCGATAACATAAGGGAAGTCGCCGGCGCCCTTTCTCACGCCGGAATGCTTGTAACGGTTCACGCTCCATTCTGGGATCTTTCGCTCGGTTCGACTGACCGCGATATCCGCCGCGTCTCACTTAAGAGAATGACCGCGGCCTTAAATATCGCGAACACGCTTAACGCTCAAAACGTCGTGTTTCATTCGGGATATAACGAGACATCCTTTCTTTCGCGTGGGCGCGGCGAATGGATAAAGAACATCTGCGATAGCATCGGCGAGGTGATAGAGTACGCGAAAAGTTTCGGCATATCGCTTGCGATCGAGAATGTATATGATAAAACGCCAGACATCATAATGCAGATAGTGGAATCCTTTTCAAAACGGGAACTCAATATATGCTTCGACACGGGACATTTCAATGTTTTCGCCCAATCGCCGCTGGAGGACTGGATAGACGCTTTCGCGCCATATATGCGCGAGATTCATCTTCATTCGAACTTCGGCCGCGATGACGAACATCTCGCGCTCGATGACGGTAATATCGATTTTGAAAGGGTTTTAGCGCGTATGGTTGAAAAACGCGCCAATCCTATCGTTACGATTGAAAATAAAAAAAATGATTATCTCTCTCGCAGCGTTAAAATGCTTCGCTCGGAACGCTTTTTTCGTCTGATGAATAATTTCAGGGCGCAGTATAAAAACGCGTAATATCGGATTTTGGAGGTTTAAATGAGTTTTCTCGAGGAAAAAGCGGCCATATTATATGAGAATCTCTTTCGTGAATTCAACGAGCTTGCATTCGTTTCATATTTTGAAGAGCTTTCGACGTCCGATTCCGGCATTAACTATGGAAATTGGCCTCGTGAAATATCCTTTTCGCCCGTGACAATATTTCGCGAGGTTCGAAATGACGCCTCTAAATTTCGTGCGTTTTCCCCTTCCGCAGGAAAAGAAGAGCAACTCGTTATTTTCAGGACTGAAAAGGCCGGCGCGGTTATGGCTATGAAGCGTCCGGCGTCTTCGTCAAAACCTAAAGACTATTTCAGGCGCGTCGAAACAGCCGTAAGATTGTGTATGGAGTTTTTAGACGTCGAATATCGCGCGAACCATGACGCGTTGACAGGGCTTTATAATCACGGATACTTTCAAAAGACGCTTCGCGAGTGGATGAGCATTTTAATAAAAGAATTTGAGCGCGCCAGGACGCAGAACGTTCCCCTTGAAGAAAATTTTGGGAATATGAATCTAGGACTTCTGATTTTTGACATAGATAATTTTAAAAGTTTCAACGATATTTTCGGCCATAAGGCCGGCGACGCGGTTCTCGCCGAGGCGGCCTCGGCCGTCGGAAAGATCGTTTCGCAGAGAAGGTCAACGCTCACGCTATGCCGTTATGGCGGAGAGGAATTCGCCGTCATAACCCGCGGTTTGTCTAAAGCGGAGGTTATAAGAACGGGTGAAGCCGTGAGATGCGCCGTCGAAAATATCGATGTGGCCGGGGTTGGGAGAAAGATAAACCTCGCGATGAAACTTAATAAAATTACCGTCAGCGTCGGCGCCGCCTTTTATGATATTTATACTGAATTCGCGGATTTTTCAGGCTTTTTTGATGTGGACGCCAATGCTTCACGGATTGTAGAACGCGCCGACGCAGCGCTATACAGCGCAAAGCAGCTCGGGAAGAACCGCGTAGTGAATTTCTCCGATATCGCTTCACTTTGCGGTTCCGTTTATGACAGGATAGGGACCAACGTTCTCATAAATCTCGGGACGCTGCACGGCATAAATTTTTGCGACGGTTTCTTCGTTTATGACTCAAGATATAACGGGCATTCCGAAGTAAGAAGTCCGGAGACGGGTAAAAAAATAGGGGTTTATCCGCGACATCTGAAAGGCCGCGTAAAGGTTTCTCGCGATTTCGCGAAGTTTGATCCGCCTCTTCAGGAACGGATCGCTCTTTGTTTTATCGAGGAAGAAGGCGAAGTGGCTATAGCGCCTAACGATAAATGCGTTCCCGCTCCCCGTGGCGAAAGAATACTTTATAACGATATATTCATTTCCGGCGATCCCGGAATGCGATCTTCGTTTGGAGTGCCGGAGAACATAATGCTTGGTGATTTTGCCTGCCTTTCGTTGCTGAATTTCGGCGGAGCGTTGAAGGAGTTGAGATACGCCGAAAAGAACGCGCTGGAAAATTTCCTTGAAAAGATTCGCTCGGAAGATTTTGTGAAAAGTCTTAAAGCGTCGGCTTTTTTCCAGCTTTCGTCCGATAAGGCCGTTATATGCTTTAAAAAACGCCCTTCCACAGGGGATATAGAGGCTGTTTCAGCCCGGGCAGCGGCTTTTATTGAAAAAAGATCCGGGCTTAAGTTGTCCGTTCCGGCCGCCGTCCTTATGACGGATAAGCGGGCGGACGGCGCGGTCGAAAGCGATGAGTTATTAAAAAAATTGCGCATCGCCGATTTTTGCGGCCGCTTTTACGAAATCGGTCCCGGGCCGGTCTTTTATTCCGCGGACATTCATAGAAAATACGCTCTTTTTTATTATATATCCGCGGATAACGAAAAGGCATTTGAAACGCTTTTGAAATGCCGCGAAGTTTCCGAATGGGAAAAGGACCTTAAGCTGCTTCAAAATATAGGCGTTATAGCCATGAAGCTTGAAAAGTTCGATTCCGCGGAAACTTTTTTAAGGCTTGCGGAAAAGCTCGAGCCCTCGAATATGCTGGTAAATTCAAATCTAGCCCTTCTTTTTTCGATAACCGGAAGATATGAAGAAGCGGTTAATTTTTACAAAAAACTTATAAAGCTTGATTTTAACAACGCAATATTTTATAATAATGTAGCTTATATGATGGCCGTATCGGGGAAAAAACTTAAAGAAGCCCGGAAGTATTCTCTTGCCGCACTCGATAAATGCGATGAACGGCAGAGGCCGAAATTTCTCGATACTCTCGCCATGATATATTCAAAGTCCGGCGAACACGAGGATGCCGCCCTGGCGTATGAAAAGATAATCGAACTTCAGGATGACGGCGCCATCGAAGCTCATCTGAACCTGGCCCGGACTTACTGCGATCTCGGCCGTTTTAATTCGGCCTGGGAGGTCATTCACAAGATCAGTGGACACGTCTTGTATCCGGCTTACGCCGCCGATGCCGGACGTATTTTGGAAATAATAAACAGGGAAAGGCGCTCGGCCAAAAAGACCGCCAAAGATTAATTTGCTTGCATTAAAGGAGAGTTGGTCAAAAGGTGTACTTAAAAAATTTAACAATTCACGGCTTTAAATCGTTCGCTAACAAGATAATTTTAGAGTTTCCCGCGAACCTTATCGGAATCGTAGGACCCAACGGTTCCGGAAAATCGAATATAAGCGACTCAATTAAATGGGTGCTCGGCGAGCAGAGCTCCAAGGCGCTTCGCGGCGAAAAAATGGAAGACGTAATATTCAGCGGTACTTCCACGGTTCCGGCTTCCCAGGCCGCCGAAGTAAAGCTCGTGTTCGACAACAAATCAAAATTTTTTAAAAATATCGATTCGGAAGAATTCGTTCTCGTTCGCCGGCTTAACCGCAGCGGCGATAGTGAATACGTTATAAATGGCGAAGACAGCAGGCTTAAAGACATCAAAGAAATAATAATGGATACGGGTCTCGGGCGCGACGCTTATTCGATAATCGGCCAGGGCGCCGTCGATAACATAATCACGTCGCGCGGCAACGAGCGCAGGGTTATAATAGAGGAAGCGGCCGGAATCGTAAAATATAAGGCTAAAAAAACCGACGCGCTCAGGAAGGTGTTTGAAGCTCAGGAAAACGTCGATCGCGTAAGCATTCTTATTACGGAACTTGAAAGCACCCTTACCCCGCTTTCGTTTAAGGCGCAGGTAGCCCACCGTTATATGCTTTTGGACGAGCAGCTTAAAACGGCCCAGAAGAAAAAATATGTATACGATTTTGACCGGCTTAACGCCGATCTTTCTCAATCCAAGGCTATGGCTCTGGAATATCATCGCAAGCGCGATGAACACCAGAACAAGATCACCATATTTACGGCTGAAATAGAGGCTTTCCGCGCTAAAATAGTCACGCTGAACGACAAGAAAGCCCAGATAAAAAGAGACAATGCGGACGTTCTTATCGAGCATGAAGATCTTTCGAATATCGATAAGGACCTTACCGGAAAGATTTCGGGCATAAACGCGAACCGTGAGACTTATACGTTGAGCGCCGATTCGACCCGTGAAAAGATCGAGACGCTTGAAAAAACGAACAAGGATTACGAAACGGAGATCGCCGAGGCTGAAAAGAGCTTGACCGAGCTCAAGATCAGCGAGAAAAAGACTGAAGAAGATATAATGACGATTACGGCGAAGCTTCAGAGTTGCGAGAATACGGTCAACACTTCGCAGGATACGACGGTTGAGATGCTCAACCAGCGTTCCGAAGCGCGGAACGTTCTTAACAGACACGAAAGCGACCTTAAATTCGCGAAGCAAAAGATAGGCGAGCTTAAGTTCGATATACAAAAAAACGAGGAAAAAAGGAAAGATCTCGAGGAAAAGGCAAAAAAAGGCGCCGGCGTGAATTCTGAAAATGCCGATAAAATTGATAGGTTTCAGAAAAAGTTAAACGAAATTGCCGTCCGCCTCCGACCCCTCGTGGATGATGAAAAGTCGCTTTCAGCCTCTGTTCAGAACGATTCGACGGAGCTCGTGAAAATAAAAGCCGATCTGGAAGCGCAGGAACGCTCGAAAAAAAGATTTGACGGATTCAAGCGCGGCGTTCAGTTCATACTTCAGGAACGCCAGAAAAACCCGCAGCGTTTTTCCGGACTTTACGGCGTCGTGTCGGAGCTGGTCAAGGTGGCTCCGGAATACGAGATCGCTCTTGAAGTGGCGCTGGGCGCCCACATGCAGAGCGTAGTCACCGAGCACTCGAAGGATACGGAATATTGCATAGAACTGCTGAAACGCAATAACGGCGGGCGCGTGACATTCCTGCCATTGAACACGATCCGTTCCCAGGCGCCGTTGAACGCGCCAAAAAATCTTTACGGGTTCATAGGAATCCTCTCGGATATCGTAAAATTCGACGCTAAATTTAAAACTATATTCGAATATCTGCTGGGCGGCGTCATGATCGTCGATACCCTTCAGCACGTCAATGAGTTTACGGCTTTCAACCGTTTCAGCGGAAGGATAGTAACGCTCGACGGCGAACTTATAAACTCTTCCGGAACCATAACCGGCGGTTCTATCGAGAAAGGCCAGACCGGAGGCCAGTTCGGCGGCTCGGGGAATTACGAACAGATGCGTTCGCGCGCCGTCTATCTCGACGACAAGATAAAGATAAACCATTTAAAGTTAGACGAATTGCGCAATAAGATAAACGCTCTCCGCTCCGACGAGGAGTTCAACAGGATAGAGCTGACCAAAGTTCGCGCGGCGGTAGAAAGCCTCGAAGGCTCGCCCATGGAATATTTCAAGGATTATTTAAAGAACTATGACATCGAGATGACCGTGATGCGCGACGACCTCAAAAAATATCAGGCTCAATCGGCTAGCCTTGAGCTTGAGATGGTCGGCGACCAGAAGCTTATCGCGGAGCTTGACGCGAAATATCAGGAAATGCACGCGGACGTTTCCGCCACGAAAGACAAGTTTAAAAAAGAGCGCGAGGCGCGCGACAGGCTCGGCAACAGCATCATGGAGATTAAAGTAGAAATTTCCTCCACTTCGCAGAAGTTGAATGGGCTGACCAAGAATCTCGCGGGCAATAAAGACGAGATAATAAAACTTGAAAAGCGTCTTAAATCGGAGGAAATGGAGCTTGAAAAGCTCAACGAAAAATACAGGGGCCTCAGGACACAGTTAGACGAAATACAGTCCAAGCTCGAGACCATAAAACAGCGGACCGGTAATATAAAAGCCGAGGACGACGCCATCGCCGCCGAGCTTACAAATCTCGAGAACCAGATAAGAATCAAGGAGAACCTCATCAACAGCCGCAACAAGAATTCGGCCGAGATGCTTACGAAGGTGCATGAACTTGAAATTTCACAGGCGCAAATAGAGGTCAGCGCCAGAAACGTCCTTAGCACGCTTGAAATAGATTTCAAGATCCGCGAGGACGAATTCGCGCAGTACCGTCCGGAGGGTTTTAACGCCGGAAAGAACGACGAGGAAATAGCCTCTCTCGAGCATCAGATATTATCTCTCGGTTCTCCGGATATCGGAGCGATCGAAGAACATAAAAATCTCGTCGAACGCGTTAACGAGCTCAAGAACCAGCGCGAGGACCTCGCCGGCGCGCGCGATAATTTTTATAAGATCGTCGAAGAGATCGACACTAAGTGCACCAAACTTTTCAACGAAACTTTTAACAAGATAAACGAACATATCGGCGATATATTCCAGATACTCTTTGAAGGCGGCAGCGCGAAGCTCGTGCTTGAAGATCCTACGAAGCCGCTTGAATCGAATATCGATATCAAAGCCCAGCCTCCGGGAAAAAAGCTTCAGAGCATAACTCTCATGAGCGGCGGCGAAAGGTCGCTTACAGCGTTGTCGCTGCTTTTCGCTATTATGCGCGTCAAGCCTTCGCCATTTTGCATCCTCGACGAGGTCGAAGCGGCGCTTGACGAGGCGAATGTGCTCCGTCTTATCAGAATGCTCAATAAGTTCCGCGATAAGACACAGTTTTTGATAATAACCCACAATAAACAGACCATGCAGCATTTAGAATTGCTCTTCGGCGTGACCATGGAGGAGCGCGGCATTTCGAAGATAATATCGGTAAAGCTGGAAGAAGCTTACGATATGGTCGATACTCAGGTTGAAAGCAAGGTCGCCGTTACGGCCGCCAGCTGAAAATGATTGTAACGCGCGGGCGGAGGCTTGCGCAAAAATAAATTAAAGACAAAGGGGTGGTTGGCATTAATAAAAGCATTTCAAAGTATATGGCCAAAAGATGGTCGAGTATGGTCAGTTTTATTAAAGTGATAACCCTGTATCCCATCGACACGGTCCGTGAAAAGACCGCGGAATTCAAAAGCTCCACAATGATTTTAAGCTTGATTCTGGGATGCTATCTTGTCGCCGTTTCCGCGGGCTATTATAAGGTCGCGCTTTCGGAATATATAGTCGGCTGGGAAGGCAAGATAAGCTACGTAGAAGTGAAAAACGAAAAAACGGCTCAGGGCGAGGTCGCAAATACCGTCATAGGGGTTGAAAAATCCGGCGATAAAAAAGAAATCGTCCAGTACGTCATGGGGGCTCAGCAGGCGGCATCCATGAAAAAAGACATGCCCGTGAGAAAACCTTTTTTCTATAGCGAAACATTATTCGATAAAGAAGGTGCTTCCTTTTCGGTCGTGCTTTCAGATTTCCTGTTTTTAATCATGGGAATTCTAATCTATTTGTTCGCACTGATATGCGGCTCGTCTTTTATTACGATAATTTTTAGTTCCGTATTTATGGTCAGGTCGAAATACGCCAAAAATAAAAAATAAGTCTTAAATCACGGTATAATCGCTCAGACCTTCCGTTTCCAGAAGTTTTCTGGCCAGCGGAAGGTCTGCTCTTTTTATGCGCACGACTATGCCGCATTCTGTTGAAATGAAATCCGGCGTCGGGTCCAGATAGGCCTCGATCGAGTTTTCAAGCGCCGAATGGTACGATATGTTCATGCGTACGCCGCCTTCTGAAAGCCCGGAATAAATATATGCCCATTCTTCAGAGTTTTTCATTATGTGCCGCTTATGATTTATATGATTTCGTCCATTTGGTATGGATAATTCAGTTATAAATTGAAAGCCCGGAGCGATATAGACTCAGAGCCAGTATAAATATTTATTTACGGTCTTATTACAAAAACATCGGGTGACGAAAGCTTTCCGGCTATTAATTTCATGTTGCCTACCGCTCCGGCTTTCAGGTTCGCTTTCAAATTGTAGAAGTCGAGGCATGTGCCGCACGAATATATGACGCCGCCTTTTTGAGCGAAGCCGGCCAGGGCGTCCAGCACGTTAGAACCCTCGCATGCGAGCTTCACGCCGGAATTTACCAGAAGAACATTCGATATATCATTTTCGTTTTCGAATACGGTAAGCAGAAAATTCCTTACAAGTATAGCTCCGAGAGCGTTATCGCCCGTTCCCATCACGTCCGAATTTATGTATATGATTTTTTCCATGTGTTCGCTCCTTAATTTAACATAATAAAAAGGCCGTTTTTGATCCAATAAAAAAGGACACGGCCTTTAGCGACTATGTCCTTTTTTATTAGAATATCATGCTTTAATATATTAGAAATTGCTTATTTTATCAGCGAAGTCGGGTCTGTCTACGAAAGGATTGCGATTTCCCTGGAAGCTGAAAACCTTTTCGTTTCTGTCGCGTTCAGCCTGAGTTACGGGATATTTCTTGTGCCATTCTTTAAGAACCGCTTCCTGCGATTCAGGAATTCCGAGCTGGTATCTTACTGAAAAATAGAAGTAAGCGCGGGCGACTTTTCCACGGTGATCTTCTCTGGGCATGAAGTTTTTACCGTCAAAGGCCGAACCGCCCTGTTTCCATTTAGCTGTAGCTTCGTTTACGTTTCCGAAAGGATTGCTTGATCTGGTCGAGTTTGCGAACGTATCAGCCGCATAGAGGTGATTGAGATCGCTTTTGGCTGGTTCGTTAGCCGCGCCGAGCGATTTAGGCCATGTGTGTTCGGTGTTCATGGCTTCGGGAGCGTTGGCGTTAGGAATGCCGTTGCAGGCTACTTCGCGTGCGGTATAAACGCATTTTACTTTGCCGCCGAAGTTATCTATCTTCGTGAAAAGAGTTTTTCTTCCTTCGTTATAACCAAGGCATCTCTGATCTTTAACGAGCTGGTTGAGTTTTCCCTTGAGTTCTTCATTCGAAAGGCCGTTGCATGAGTCGAAATTTCCGGCAGTAGCGGCGGCTTTATCGACGTCGGCTTTTATTACTTCGAGAGCCGGTTCAGAAGCGCTGTTTCTGGTAACCGAGAGAACGTTTTTTATTTCTTCGGAAAGTTTGGAAATCGTTTCGCGGTTTTCGTTCAAGGTTAAATCCGATCTTGTAGCGTTATCTTTTTTTGAAATGATAACGTCAAGCTCGTTTAACTTTTTATCTATGGCAAGAGCGTTGATGTTTGATATTACGCCTGATTTCGTAACGACGTTCATTTGTTCGATAGCGTGACCGATGAGTTCGTGCTGGTGCTGTACGCCGTATGCGGGATCCGGAGCGGGAAAGCTTCCAGTCTCTTCGACGTCGGCTTCAATTTCGCCAGCCCATGCTGAGCTAAATGATAATAACAACGAGAGAACAATAACAAGATAAAAGAATTTCTTCATACTAAATACCCTCTTTCAACTTTTATTTATTTATAACGACTGATTAATTCGTCAGATAAATTGTACAAAATATTAAGGCTTATGTCAAGCAATATTAAGGTTATTTTAAAATATTTATTATTGCTATTTTATTTTTATTTCTTCTGTTTGAGGCATTGAATTTTTTCCGGCCTCGTTTTTGGGTTCTCCATTGTCTTTATAAGTTTCCCGGTTTTTTTTGAAGAACGAGCTGTAAAAATACATCGATTGATGGCCATTAGGATATCTATACGCCGAATAACCATGCGAGCAGTATTTGAAAACTGTTACGGTTAAAGGAAACCCAGCTTTCTCGATCATATCGGCAAATTTGGCCAGTTCGCCGTCCGGCGTTTTTATCTTGTTTCCCGCCGCGTCTTTTTTATAGTAGAAATCGTATGAATTACAGACATCGTTGCGGTTGGTGTTGAGATTGAAGGCCATGCCATAAGGTTTGATCTTATCGGTGTTCTCGGAAAAAGATTTGAAGATTCCGGGATAAGATCCCAGGTCGGTCTGCATTCCGCCGGCCGCTCCGAAAAATTCAGGATTTCTGAAAGCTATCATAAGCCCGTTGGCGCCGCCGCCGCAGGCTCCGTCTATCGCGCGGAACATACGGTCGGGAATCGTGCGGTAATTAT
>CAZJFS010000001.1:29064-117842 GCA_964545075.1 uncultured bacterium | reverse complement strand
ATATAACATACCGTCAATTTATATGTTTTCGTTGTAAAATCAAACGGTTATAATTATATTTATGTTGAAAAACCCAACAATTGTTGAGTTTTCAAACATAAAAAAAAGCCCCGGTTTTTAATAATCCGGCGGCTCTTTTAAAGTTTTATATATTTTATTTATATATTTTATCTTATAAATTATTCATTTATGAATTTAACGTCTAACATGTGCGTGGCGCATGAGATGCAGGGGTCATAAGCGCGCACGAGCATTTCGAGGTTCAACGCTATTTCGTCTTTAGGCTTATCGAGTATTTGCGGAACGAGTTCTTCCATATCCGCGTCGATATTCGCCAGGTTCTGGCCCGTGGGGATGATGCAGTTGGCGTTGACGATATAGCCGTTGTCGTCGTATTCATATTCGTGATAGAGCGTTCCGCGCGGAACTTCTACCGCGCCGGCGCCGCGTCCGGCCTGCGTATGAACGTGCCGATCCTCTTCGTGAAGGCCTTTTTCGAGAAGTTCGTCGATTATCCTGATGGCGTCTTCGGTGCAGTGCACGACTTCGACGACCTGCGCGATGGTGTTCATATAAGGGTTGTAGCATGGGGCTTTGAGGCCTAACATCGCGGCCACTTCTTTCGCGAATGGTGAGAGAAGTTCGTGATTGATATTAAATCTTGATAGAGCGCCGACGAATATGGGGCCTTTGTTGCCTTTAACGTGTTTGGCTGCCGAATGTTTAACTACGTATTCTTTTATTTTGTCCTTATAGTTTTGAACGTTGGTGACATCGCCATCGCTCGATTTGATGACGCCGTCGATAAAAGCGTATTCATAAGGTTTCGATAGCGCTACGTATTCGGTCTTTCTGGTGAAATTAGGAAGTTTAAGAGTGGCCATAAGTTTGGCCGTTTCTTTTACGTCGGGCAGAAATTCCTTCTCGAGTTTTTCACGCAGTTCTTTAAGTTCCGAAATCTTCGGGATCCTTGTAAAACCGTTTACGACGGCGGAAATAGTGTGGATCTTTCTGCCGGCGAGGACCTCGCCGATATAGTGGCCGAGGCGTTTCATACGCAGAGCGCGCACTACCACGTCGGGATGAGATCCGACGAGAGGGATGACCGAGTTTTTTCCAAAGCAATCGGGCGCTACGAGGAAATACGCATGCAGCACGTGCGATTCGAGGGTTTCTCCGTGCATGAGAAGCTTACGCAGAAGCGTGGTCTGCGTCGACGGCGTTATCCCGAGAGCGGCTTCACTTGCGCGTAACGATGCGAGGGTGTGGCCTACCGAGCAGATGCCGCATATTCTCGATGTTATCGGAGCGGCTTCGGAATAGTGTCTTCCGCGGAGCATGGCTTCGAAAAAGCGCGGGGATTCGACTACGTGAAGTCTGGATTCCTCTATTTTACCGTCTTTTACGTTTATGACGATGTTTCCATGTCCTTCTACCCTTGTTATATGTTCGAGATTTAACTGCAGGCTTCTGGTCATCTTGTCGTGTCCTCCTTGGTATAATTGTTGAATAAGGTGAACCTCTTCATTATATCGTCAGGCGAAAGGCCGTGTTTAGCGAGTACGTCTTTTTGAGAGTTGAGGTTCGGATGAGTTACATAGCCGCGGCAGCCTTCGCACGGATCGCCGTATTTAGGGCATATCGCTCCGCAGCCGGCCCTTGTTACGGGCCCCATGCATGTTTCGCCGCGCTGATACATGCAGACCGTGTCGTTCATCTTGCATTCAACGCACATGGGATATTCCGGAAGTTTTGGCGTTACGCCGATAAGAAGCGATTTTACGACGCTTAAAAATTCTTTTCCGTTTATCGGGCAGCCGGGTATTTCGAAATCAACCTTGACCACCGCGCTGACGGGTCTTACGGCATATGAATCCAATCTTTCGTAATGCGCTTTATCTTTGTAAACGTATTTTTTATAATCCTCCGCCGAATATTTGTTCTTTAATGCGTTGATGCCGCCGCTGCATGCGCAGGCGCCGATCGGGACCAAAAGCTTAGCCTGTCTTCTTATTTTCTTGATCCTTGTTTCGTCAGCGGGACGGGATATAGAGCCTTCGATGAAGGCTATGTCATAATCCTGGCCCTTGTCGCTTATCGCTTCGCGAAAATTTACTATTTCCACCGCGTTTAAAAGGTCTATCATGTCGCCCGGTTCCTGGTTTAAAACCTCGAGCTGGCAGCCTTCGCACGAGGTGAAATCAAAAAACGCTACTTTGGGTTTCATTTATATGGCCTCCTTATAATCACAAACTCTGGCGAAGTTGAATACGGGGCCCTCGCAGCATACGTAAATGCTGTTTATCTGGCAGTGCCCGCATTTTCCCACGCCGCATTTCATTCTGCGCTCAAGCGACATATAGATGTTTTCCGCGGGTATCTTTTTGCCGAGTATTTCCATTATGGCGAATTTATACATTACCGGCGGTCCGCACACGGCGGCAAGGGTGTTCGCGGGGTCGGATATCTTCACTTTAGGAAAGAGCGTCGTTATGACTCCAACGTTTTTAGTCCAGCCTTCGCCCGTGCGATCGACGGTGATATGGAAATTTATATCCTTATTCTTTTCGAGAGCGGCTATCTCGTTTCTATATAGAATGAAATTCGGGTCGCGCGTTCCGTAAAGAATATGGACTTCCTTGAAATCCTTGCGGTTTTCAACGACGTAGTTCATGAAGGAGCGAAGCGGCGCGTATCCAAGGCCGCCCGCTACGAATAATATATTTTTTCCTTCGAATTTTTTTATGTCGAAACCGGTTCCGAAAGGCCCGCGAATGCCGACCATATCTCCGACCTTGAGCTGGTGCATTTTGTTGGTCACCATGCCGGCGTTTCTGACGCAAAGGTCGAAAGCTCCTTTTTTTGTCGGCGGCGATGAGATCGATATGGGAGCTTCGCCTACGCCGAATATCGATACTTCGACGAACTGGCCGGGTTTATGATTAAGGTCGGTTCCGTCCTGGAATGAAAGCTCGAAAAAGGTTTCTTTTTCGGTGAAGGTTTCGACCCTGTTTATTTTTGCCATTTTAGGAACGAACATTTCCGCGTTCACAAAATTAGCGTGAGCGTGTTCCGTGGTTTTGGTAGCGGTCTTAGTCATTCTCTGAAACCTCCTTCAAACGGTTGTACATTTCGGTTATTGAAATATCGGCCGTGCAGTTTCGATAGCAGCGGCCGCATCCGACGCATCCCGACATGCCGAATTTTTCCTGGATATACATGCCTTTTCTTAAAAGTCTGTGACGGAGCCTGTCCGATACGTGTTCACGGAAATTCTCGCCGCCCGCGACCTCCGCGAACATCGGAAGCATGCAGCTGTCCCAATTGCGGTTACGCAGGCCGTCCTTAAGATTGAGGTGCACTTCTTCTTTTATATCGAAGCAATAGCAGGTCGGGCAAACGAGATTGCAGGTTCCGCATGCGAAACATTTATCCGCATATTCTTTCCATACCGGCGAGCTATAGGTCTTCGCGAGAAGCTTTGGAAGCTGATCATAGTTGAGCATAAACTTGTTTGTGAAGGATTCAATACGTTTGCTTTCTATTATTTTCATCGCTTCAATGTCCTGCGTCGTGGCTTCGATCGTTTTGGCGTATTTTTTAAGCATTTCCTCGCCGCGCGCGGAGCCGATTATAACCACGTATTTGTGGATGAGATTAACTATGAAAAGGTCGAAAGGGGCCGACTTGCTCTGGATATTTTTTTGATCGAAAACAAATTCATCAACGCCCATTTTATTGCAGAAACAATCCGGATCAGGCTGGCAGGAAACTCCTATTATTAAAGCTTTTTTGCGTTTTTCGCCATAATTTACGTCATTATTCGTTTCCGAAAAGGCGTTATCTAGCATCCTCGTCGCGTATATATCGCAGGCGTGCATTCCGAATAATATGGCGTCCTTAGATTCATTAACGGCCTTTGGATCCGGGCTGTTCGCCGCGAGTTTGAATTTTAAGAGGGTTTCGGTCGGCGGCAGAAAATATTTTTTGGGCGATGATATAGTCGTCGGGTAGTCCAACACGAGTTCTTTATGATCGTGTATGCTATCCCATGCGAATTGGCCGTCTTTAGCGACAACGCCGTAAACCGTGTTGCCCTTGACGAGTTTTTCGGCAAAAACAGCCAATTCGGCCCTTGTCATTGCTTTATACATTTATTTTCCTCCTTCAGGATTAGCTTTTCCGATATTGTTAACCGGAAGGGAAACTATGAATTTAGTTCCCTGTCCGACGGTTGAATCAACGGTTATGGTTCCTCTGTGATATTCAACTATTTTTTTCGTTATCGACATTCCTATACCCGCTCCATTTGCGGTGTGCTTTTTAGATATGGAAGTTCTGTGGAACTCATCGAAGATCTTCGGTATATCGCCCGGCGGTATCCCTATGCCGGTATCTTTGCATGTGAATATGATGTTTTCGTCGTTCCTGTAAAGGGATATATCCACTTTTCCGTCTTTGACGTTGTACTTGATTGCGTTAGATATCACGTTCATCAAAGCGTTTTCGAGATATTCCGGATCGCCCATGGCGCAAAGTTCCTCGTCTGTTCCGTGAATATCGGTTTTGACAGTTATGCCTGAGGCGTTAGCCTGCGGTTCAAGAGCCGCTATCGATTTTTTTAATTTTTCGGCTATTGATATATTTTTGAACTCTTTTGAGCCGAAACCCGTTTTTATTTTTGAAAGGTCCAGAAGTTCGTTGACGAAGTGCAGGAGATTTTCGGCGCGGTTTTCGACTTTCGCCAGGACCTCTTTTGTTTTTTCATCGATGTTCGCTTTAGCGAAGCCGCCGGTAAGGGATTTGATCATAAATTGTATCGTTCCCAGAGGCGATTTCAGCTCGTGCGCCACGATCATTACGAATTCTGATTTTTTAGCGTCCATTTCCACGAGCTTGAGGTTGGTTTCAAGCAGAAGGTTTTCCTTCGCCCTAAGTTTCATGGATATTGAAGTGGCCATGTAGCACATGAAAACGATCGTGCTTACGAAAGCGACAATGGAGCCGATGAGGTTCACTTTTTCAGCCGCGTAAGGCATCGATGCACCGGCGTATAATGAATAATGGTCCACTATCCCAAAATGCTCGAATGTGACGAGTCCCGAATAAAGCAGACAGGCCAATGCCGCCTGGCAGAAGCAGTGCAGCGGTTCTAAAAGCATGCTGGCGATTACTATATGAAATATATAGTAAAAGCTGAACGTGTTCTGGATTCCGCCTGCGTAAT
This sequence comes from uncultured bacterium, assembly GCA_964545075.1. Lineage (GTDB taxonomy): Bacteria > Muiribacteriota > UBA9980 > UBA9980 > UBA9980 > DAOPXV01. The sequence goes on along the minus strand of CAZJFS010000001.1, from coordinate 112,615 downwards.
GAAGAAGTATCGTGAGCATGAAAAGATCGAACGCTATCTGAGAGTTGGCGATGATCGTCGTCATGCGATAGCGGTACTCTAAATTTTGCTTTCCATTCACCGGCACCACTTTTTCGACCATGAATATCAATATGAGGTTGCCCGCCGTAAGGGCCGCCGCCGAAGCATAAAGAGGCGTCCTGCATATATTCAAGCCGAAAAAATTTACGGCGATCTCTATGACGGCCGCTATCATGGCGATAGCGATCCATCTGAGGCCGTTTAACCACCGAAGCCTGCCGATGAGTTCGAACACCCTTATTTCGAGGCTTTTTGGTTTTTCCTGCATGTTTTAAATTTCCTCGTTTTTTTACTTTGCCGTTTTAGCGAGACATTTTTCTACCGTCGATATGAGCGCTTCCGGTTCGATCGGCTTGTTCAAAAATTCGTCGACCGGGAGGAAATCTGAATCCGTTTGAGGCGAGTATTTGAAATGTGAGGTGGTGTTGATAGCTGAAACCATTATTATAGGGGTTTTCGCCCATTTCGCGTATTCCGAATTAGGTTCCACGGAGCGAAGTTTGTAGGACACCTGAAAGCCTTCCGTGACTGAATCCATCATTACGTCCAGAATTATAACGTCAGGGTTGAAAGTTTTAACTTTGGCAAGCCCTTCGGTTCCGTTAACGGCCGATTCTACCGTGTAATCCTTTGATTCAAGGACCATTTTCATAGTTTCGACTATGTCCGGGTCGTCATCGATAATTAAAACTTTTTTCGACATTAATAAACCTCCTCAAATTTTGCAGTTTGTTTTAAAATTTAATTTAAAACTCAGCCTCCTTTTTTATTGATCTATTCTTTTATTTCAAATGGCATGAAATAATTGATCCAATCTTCAAGCCCTTCGCCTGTTTTAGCTGAAACAAAATAAACTTTGGCGTGCCCGTTGACCTTCTTGATGTTATCCCTGATTTTTCCCATGTCTATGTCGAGGTGAGGTAAAAGGTCCATTTTAGTTACTACTATTACGTCCGCCACGTTAAACGAAACAGGGTATTTCAACGGCTTGTCCTCGCCTTCCGTGAGCGAATACAGCAATATCTTTTTGTCTTCGCCTATATAGAAATCGGCCGGGCAGATAAGGTTTCCAACGTTTTCGATTATTATCAGCTCCAGTTCGTCGAGATTGAATTTTTTAAGCGCGTCCCTTATCATGAAGGCGCTCAAATGACAATCGCCGCCGAATGTGTCGGTGTTTATCTGATACACGTTTCTGCAGTAGGGAAGCAGCCTGTCGCGGTCGATAACCGTTGAAATATCGCCTTCGATTACGGCGCATTTCATCTTGCCCTGAAGATACTGGAGAGTTTTTTCAAGGAGCGTCGTCTTTCCGGCGCCGGGCGAGCTGATGATATTGACGCAGAATATTTTTTTAACTTTTAAAAGATCGTTGACCTCTTTAGCGATTACGTCATTTTCTTCCATAACGTCTCTGGCTATTTCTATTTCAGACATATCAAACTCCCGATTCTTAAAATTTTTATAATATGTTTATCATGCTTAATTTTTTTCACTGCTTAATACCCGCCGCAGTATCATAAAAGCCGTTTTAATGATTATGATATTTCGGGCTAATCGTCCACGTCGATCGAATCAATTTTGAGTTCCCTGCCTCCGGTCATCTTCAGATTGAACGAGCCGCACGAACCGCAGGCCATCTCAACTTCGCTCAGCTTTCTGTTGAAGCCGCAGTCCCTGCATTCGACTTCCAGCGGGCAGTCCATGATAATATATGAAACGTTATCGAAACCTTCGCTCTTTCCAAGAATTTCAAGGGCGTATTTCAGCGATTCGGGAACGACCTGCGTCATCTTTCCGACCGACAGCGTCAGCGCGCGCATCTTCATTTTTTCTATGCCGCGATTTGAAAGCTCCTTGGCCGCTATTTTAAGTATGTTTACCGCTAACGACATTTCATGCATCGCGTAAATCTCCTAACAAATTCTTGGAAACTGTTCGAGAACCTGCATATCAAGAAATCTTCCGCCGCCTATTCTCGTTTTTATTACGACCTTGCCTTTATTTTTTTCGCTGACGCGCCCGATCTCCATCGCGCCTGACGTTTCATCGAAGCGTGAAAGGTGCGCCAGAACGTCATTAGCCGTTCCGCTGGGGCAGACGATTATCGCCCGTCCCTCGCAGGCCGAGTAAAGAAGATCGATACCGAGGATATCAGCGAGCGATTTGGCGTTCGTTTCATAAGATATGGATTCTTCCTCGAGCATTATTCCAAAATTATTATTCTGCGATACGAATTCGTTTAACGTTGTGGCTACTCCGCCGCGGGTGGCATCGCGCATAACTTTTATCCCGAATTTTTTATCGAGAAGGCCTGACAGCTGCCTGGCGAGCGGCGCGCAGTCGGAGCTGACCGACATTCTGTCGATGAATCCGCCGCGTTCGTTCAATATGCACGCTCCATGATTTCCGGGCGTTCCCGTTATTATGACCGCGTCGCCGCCGCTTATTTTAGACGGCGCGAGGTCCACGCCGTCGGGTATCAATCCGACTCCTGACGTATTGATATAAACGCCGTCGCACAAACCGCGCCCGACCACCTTAGTGTCGCCGGTGGCTACGAAAACTCCGTTTTCGGAAGCCGTTCGGGCCATACTTTTAACTATCGTCTCAAGCGTTTCGATCTTGAAGCCTTCTTCGATTATAAAACCGCATGTTATGGCGACCGGAATCGCGCCGGTTACGATGAGATCGTTAACCGTTCCGGTCACGGCCAATTTTCCAATGTCGCCGCCGTTGAAAAACAACGGTTTCACTACGTAAGAATCCGTCGTCATGCCGAGTTTCTGGCCGGAAAATTTAAATCCCGTGTTTTCCGAGATTTTCGCCGCGAATTTTAAAATATCGAGCCTTCCCGAATCCAGGCCTTCCGAAAGCGTGGGATTGTCAAAATATTTTACGAAAACCGAGCTTATGAGATCATGCGTCAGTTTTCCGCCGTTTCCGTGCGCCTCGGTTATGTATTTTTCCCGTTCGTTCAAATTCATAATAATTACTCCAGCTCTATCTTATCGCCCGACGATCCGTATTTATAGAACGCGGCGCAAGTTCCTTCGCTTGAGACCATGCAGGGCCCTATCGGAAATATGGGGCTGCAAACCTTCTTAAAAAGCGGGCATTGCGGCGGTTCTATCACCGATAAAAGCACCTCGCCGCATTTACATCCCTGATGATGCGCCGTTCCAGCGGTTTTTCCGGCCCGGTTAATAACGGCGGCAAAATTATCGTCCGCCGAATATTTTTTGTATTCGCCGCGAAGTTTCAGGCCCGACCCTGGTATTACTCCGATTCCACGCCATTCGCTATCGCACGCTTCGAAGACCTCGTTCATGATCTTTTGCGCCGCCGCGTTTCCGGATTCGCTCACCGCCCGGCTATATTCGTTTATGACGTCGTGCCGACCCTCAGAGATCATTTTCAATAACGTTTCTATGGAAAGAAGTATATCTATATATTCGAATCCGCATATAACTCCGCAGATGCCGCTTTGGGCCAGTGGCGATCTGTACGCCGTCACGCCCGTTATAACCGAAACGTGGCCCGGAAGAATAAACCCGTCTATTTTAACGGCCGGATGATTGGCTATTGCCTTTAAAGCTTCCGGCACCGTCTTGTTTCCCTCGTATATGAAAAGGTTTTTAAGTCCGCGTTCCTTCGCTTCCTTCGCCAGAAACGCAACCGCCGGAGCGGTCGTCTCGAATCCTACGCCGAGAAAAATCACGTTTTTGGAAGGGTTTTCGAACGCTATCTCGATAGAGTCCGTAGGAGAATAAACGACGCGGACGTCGGAACCGGCGCCCTGCTCTTTTTTCAGGCTCGAAATTTCGCCCGGAACTTTGAGCATATCCCCGAAGGTAGTGATAATGAAGTTTTTATCCCGCGCCATATTTATCGCGCCGTCGATATAAGAATCCTCGGTGACGCAGACGGGGCATCCGGGGCCCGAGCGCAGCTTTATTTTATCAGGAAGCATAGTTCTGACGCCGGATTTGAATATCTCGTGAGTATGCGTTCCGCAGACCTCCATTAAATTAATGGAAGCCTTGTCGATCGCGGCGCAATAGGCGTTTATTTTATCGAGTATCTTTTTCGCCGTCTCTTTTTTATTGCATTTTTCCGAGAATTCGTCGTAATTAAAACTCATTATTTCATGCTCCGTGATCGTATTACTTTAAATCACTTTATTGGCGGCGGATCGCACGTCATTTTAGTTTTATTCCGCAAAAACATCGTTTTTAATAATTTTAGTTTATAATCCTTTTGTACTGTCAGTCGAATCCTGGAGGCTCAGTCTTCCGTGAACATTACATTCAACGTCGACCTGTATCTGCCCCGGTTGAATCCCCGCGCTCATTATCATTATCCTATATGGCGCAGGCTGCGGCTGCTGGACCGCGAAACCCATGAATTTTTTCGTGAACGGGCGGCATTTCGGCTCGGTCTTTAAATATCCCTTGGTGACAAGGTCGCTTATCGTTAAAGCGGTTGACTGCCCGTTTTCCATATGGTATAATTCTATGGCGCCTTCGATGGTCTTCATATTCGCTATGCATGATTTTTTATTGGCGCCCGGTCTCGGACCCTGTCCTGACGGCACTATAGCCACCCATATTATAAACAAGGCGAAAAGCGCCATCAATATATTTTCTATCGCGCCGAAAAATTTTTTCATTTTACAATCCCTTTATTTCATTTCCTTTTTCAATGCTTTCGAGCATTTTATAAGTTTTTTCCGCTTCCTCCGGGCTTATGATCGAAATCGCGAATCCGGCGTGAAGTATGACGAAATCGCCGACCGCCGCGCCTTCCACCATCGAAACGTTTATTTTTTTCGAGACGGCGCCGATCTTTACTTCCGCGTAACATTGATCTATCAGTTTAACTATTGGCACTGGTATTCCAAGGCACATAAAAAACCTCCGGTTAATTCATAAGGCCGAAATAGCACTGTCCGGCCGATATTCCACTGTCGCCCAGACTTACGTATTTCGGGGTGTGGACCGTGAAACCGCTGTTTTCAAAAATGGCTATCAGATTTGAAAGTATGACGCGGTTGTAAAAGACGCCCCCCGAAAGGCAGATATCCGATAATCCGTTCAGTTCGGCTATTTTTTTCGCCGCTTTGAATGAAGACATGACGACGCCCTTGTGAAATTTATAAGATATTTCAGATGCCTTTGCGCCGCGTTCGGCGTCTCCGATCATGTCTTCGAGCATCTTTTCCCAATCAAGCACCGTAGTCCCGCCTTCCTCGCGAATGTCTATATAATAATAATCGCCGGAGCCTTTATCATGCCAGAATTCGAAGCGTTCGCGGGGGAAATTCATCTCCAGAAATATCGCGGCTTCGCCCTCGAAGCTGACTCTTCCGGAAAATCCCGCCATCGCCGCGGCTATGTCGAATATCCTTCCGAGCGAAGATGTTTTAACCGTGTTAACGCCCGCTTCGAGAGCCTTTAAAATTATCGAACTCTCTTTTTCACCTATATTTTTCATTATTTTTTCGCACGTTGATTTTCCGGACATGCCATAAATAGCGGCAAGCGCGAGTTTGGATACGGTTTTAACCGATTCGTCATAATTTTGCGCAGTGAACGGCTTGAAATATCCGGCCCTCTCGAAATCGTCAGTGCCGCATATCAGAAATTCGCCGCCCCAGACCGTGCCGTCGGCGCCGAATCCGGTTCCATCGAAAGCGAGGCCCAGGACCTTTTTAACGATTTTATTCTCGGCCATGACGGAAAGAATGTGGGCGTAATGATGCTGAACTCCGACCGGGCCGGCTTCCGCCGGAGCGTCTAAGGAATATCTGCTCGTTCTCGCGTCGGGATTCATATCGTGGATGAATTTTACGGGCGCTATATCGTATAACTTTTTGAAATGTGAAACGGTGGTTTCGAACAGTTCGAAGTTTTCGACTATGTCCGTGTCGCCTATGTATTGGGAAGTGATTATCCGGTCGCCGAGATTGAACGAAAAGGTGTTTTTGAGTATGGCGCCGACGGCGAATATGCCGGATTTTTTAGTTTCCGTCCCGAGCGATATAACGTTAGGCGCTATACCTCTTGAGGGCCTGATCGTAAAACGCCTGCCGTTTTCAACGAACATAACCGAATCGTCGCACGGAAGAAGAATATCGCGGTTATGGCATAGCGCCGCGTCGCATATTCCCGAAAGCTTTTCGAATGCGTCCTCGAGCCTGTAGCAGATAGGCTCATCGCTTAAATTACCCGATGTCAATATTAGAGGAGCGTTATATTCATTCATAATAAGGATGTGCAGCGGCGAATACGGGAGCATGAAGCCGAGATAATCGTTTTTGGGAGCCACATATTCCGAAATTCCGAAGTATTTCACGGAATTTTCTTTTTTTCTTAAAAGCACGATCGGCGCTATATGCGACATTAAAAGCTCTTCTTCCGCTTTTGAAACGTCGCAGATTTCCCTGATGAATTCAACGGAAGGGGCCATCAGTGCGAAAGGCTTGGATGGACGGTTTTTTCGTTCGCGTAATTTAATGACGGTCGAATCGTCGTCAGGCCTTGCGGCAATATGAAATCCGCCGATGCCCATGAGCGCGCCTATTTTGCCGTTGCGGATCATTGACGCGAATTCTTTTATAAGCCCCGGCTGATATTTTGAAAATGAAATATTATTCATATCGGGTTTTTCGTTGAAGTTATCGAGAAGATGAAGTTTCGGGCCGCATTCCGCGCAGGCGTTGGGTTGAGCGTGAAAGCGCCGGTTCATAGGATTTTCGTATTCGTCGCGGCATCGGTCGCACATCGGGAATTTTTTCATCGTGGTGTAAGGCCTGTCGTAAGGAAGGCCTTCGGTTATGGTAAAGCGCGGGCCGCAGTTCGTGCAGTTGGTAAAAGGATAATCGCGCCTTCTGCCGTCGATTATATCCCTGGCGCAATCGGCGCATACGCAAATATCCGCGGAGACGAAAACGGAACCGTCCGACGCGCCGGATTTTTCGTCGGAATTACGTATGCTGAAATTTGAATATTGTTTCGGAGGGATATCGGAGACGAGGAATTTTTCTATTACGGATCTTGGAGGCGGAGAAGTTTTTAAAGTGGAAACGAATTTTTCAACCTGGCGCTCGCCGCCGTAAACTTCTATCTCGACCCCGCTTACGCTGTTTTTAATGAAGCCGTTGAGTCCGAGTTCTGAAGCTAAACGGAAAACGTGAGGCCTGAAGCCCACGCCCTGCACCTGTCCGGTTATGTTGATTTTCATTGTTTTCAAACTCATGTCAAAACCTTTAATGTTACTTATGAGCAGGATTATTATAACATTATTTATATTAACTTGTCATCCGGTTATTACAATAAAAAAAGAATAAAGTTCGATTTTATTATGATAACCGGTTTTTAATACCGGCAACCAATATTTATTTTTAAAAAAACGTTGTGAAATTTTTCACAACAAAATATTGGTTAAAAGTATTTTTAAAATGAACATATAATGAACTTATCATAAATACTTTTAAAAGTCAACACAACGCGCGCCAAAAAAAAATATATAATCCGATAATCAAACATAATAAATTAGGGAAAGGCTTCGATCGAGGTTTTATGTGAAAAAAATATTTTTATGAATTGAGCAGAAACACGGTATACCGGTTTAAAAAGTTTGTTTATTATGATAATCATAGATATTTGAAGATAACCGGTCAAACAACTGATTAAAAGGTGTTCTGATTGATATAGCGGTTTTATTAGGTGTTATCCAGTCGATTATGGCTATGGTTAAAAACGTTTTTTTTTACGATAACACTAGTGAAGGCTGAATAGTGTTTTTTACGAAGGTCATATATTTAAGGAGGATCCTATGAGCAGCATTAATCCAAATTTATTTTCCACTAATTCCTCAGATTGGCAGTTCAAGGCTTCTGATAAGAAGACCGACCAGCCGAACACGATTTCAGAGCTTGCCAGCAAGATCGCTGCTGGAGGAATCGCAAATATTCAAGAAAATGTCGATTTCAAATCCATGGTTGAAATGTTTTCTAATTCTTCAAAAACAAGCGCTTATACCTCAACTACCATTGAAGGATACGCCGAATATAATTTGAAAGCCGCTTTTCAGCTTGATAACGGGCAGAACGTAAATCTGGAACTTCAGGTTAAAATCGACTATAAATTTCAGCAGGCGACCGAGGCTTACGCTAAAAATAAACAGAAAAGCGATACCAAAACTACTAATAGCGATGAATTCAGCCCGGAAAATACCGCAAAGCGTATCGGCGATTTCGCGATGGGATTTTTATCGGCTTATCAGTCCAACCACGCGGATCAGACAAAAACCGACTCTGTAAGCGGATTTTTTGATCTTGCAAAAAATGCCATATCCAAGGGCTTTGATCAGGCAAAAGAAATTCTCGGCGGCCTTTATGGTGAGGACGCTACGAAAACCTTCGACATAGTATCGCAATTGCTTGATAACGCAAAATCTACGTTATTGGGTACCAGTGAAAAGACTGACGCTATCAAGGTTTCATAATTATCGAATAATTTTTATCAAATAATTATTTTTTAATTGACCATCGGCCTTGTTAAGCGCTTGCGGCTTTATCGAGGCCGAATTTATTTTCGGAGCATGCCATGATATTTTAATGCATCGATCATTACTTTACATTGATTATTTTCTTTATTTTTTCCGGGTTTCCTTCAAGGCACGCGTCAAATACCTGTTCCGCCACCTGGGGAGCTATTTTCATTTTTTCGGTTATGGTCTTTATATAATTATTTTTAGTTTTAAACTTTACTTCTTCAACTCGCGGTTTTCTTAATTCGATTGATTTTTCCAGTTTTTTAATTTTATATTGAAGGTTTTTGCGTTTGTTTTCGACCATTATATAATACGCTTCCGCCACTATCGTTCCGCATATTGGCGTTAATAAAAATATCAGCAATGAAAAAACAAGAGTTATCCATGTCATTTCAATTCCGAGCGCGACGTAAAAACCCAAAAACGAAGCTACGGTGATGACGGATAATCCGCAACCCGCTATTCCCTTTATCAATAAGAACAAAGTTCCGTCATGCCATCCGCCCTGCGGTAACCCGCTCTGTGAATCGCCGTTTTCATCGATTCCCGGCGGATATTTTTTATCCATTTCACCGAGCTCTTTTTTAGCGGTGTCGCATTCGAATTCAAGCATTTTAAGGGGATTTAGCGTGTCCTTCATTTCTTCGTTGAATTCGACGACACTGGTTTCTATAATTTCGCGCAGTTCGAAATATACCTTGTTTTTGTTGATGTCCTGAAAGATATCCTGAATTTTTTTGAGAAGCTCTTTTCCTTCTTCGTTGACCTTGATAATATCAAAAATATTTTTATAATTAAGATTGTTTATCAGAACATCGAGTTCTTTTTTAAATCCCGATATTTTTTCAGGGATTGAAATGAATTTGGATTGTTTTCCAAGCCGGTCCATCGTTTCGCCAATTTCACGCAAAATTCCGGAAGTTTCTTCGGACATTTCTTTTATTAATTCTGAATAAAGGCTTTTCATTTCATCCAGAAAACCGTCGAAGGCTGGATCATATATAGCCTGAATAGCGTAAAATTTTTCTTTTTTTATAAGGTCTTTCAGGAGATTTTTGGCGTCAAGCGCGTAATTTGCTTTTTTAAAAGAAAGCGTTACCATGCACTGGGTTAGCGCATAGATCGAAAAATTATGTTTAGGGTCGAAGTTATATCCCTGTATAACGGCGTTATAAGCTTCTTCGAACATCGAAACATTGTTCGTTTCGGCTGCGGTTATTCTTGTGATAAGGCCTGTGAATATCATGCCGTGTATAAACGTGATGTTGGATTTGCCATGAGAGTATTTACAGGTTTTTCTGAAAAATCCAGCGGCTTCGTCGGTGTCGGCCAAGTCGAAAAAATCTAAGAGTCCAGCCTGATATTGGACCGTATAATCCTGCGGGTATTTTTCTTCGGCTTGCCTGAAAGTTTTAATGGCTTCTTCCGGCTGGCCGTTTCTTAAGCTTTCTTCGGATTTTCGCCGGAGTATTCTGGCGGTGCGTATTTTAGTGTCTTCATTTATCGCCTCTCCGCCGCTTCTGTATTCTTTTAATTCTTTTTCACATTCGGAAATAAATATTTGATCTATGAAGGCATAGTTCGATATGGCGTGAAGCGCGTAAATGTTTTTATTGTAATCATGCCTGAAATTTTCAACGGCGCTTTCGAGGGTTTCGGCGCGCGTCGCTAAATTTAAAAGTTCAGCCCTTTTTGAAGATAAATTATCAGCGGCGGGCGAAGCCGAAGATATGAAAGATTTTGATTTAGGCATTTTATTGATTACGGCGGCTACCGAATCGTTGAGCGTTTTTCCAAAATTAGCCGTGTCGTTGATCAGCCTTCGCATTTCTTTCAGATAATTATATTCAATTGAATTTGATAGGTTAAATTGAGTCATAAAAATTTTTTTGAAAACACAACAATAAACCCGAAAAGCTTTAATTTTTTTAAAGCCGTTTTCGGGTCAATATTTATTTATAAGCTATTCTATCAATTTTATCGATAAAAATCAAATATTTACATAAATGAAAAACCCTGTATTTTTTTAAAAAAATATGTTATATATATGTCAGTGGACATTTAAAAATGGAGGCGTATTTTTTGAGGTTAAGATATATGCTTTCCATCCTGCTTTTAAACTTGGTCATAATCGCCGGCGGATGGTTTGTCGTCAATGTACTTGATAATTATGAAACGGAGAACAGGCGCGAGCTTTTCAGGCAGCGCGCGGGTTCGTTTGCGCTCGCTTTGAATGCGGAAAAAATATCGTCGCTTAAAGACGCCGGGTTAAATAAAACAAACCCTGATTATATATTCGTTAAAGAACAGTTGAAAGGTATATTGAAAATTAATACCGACTGCCGTTCATGCTATCTCATGCGGGTAAGATCCGACGGTAAAATAATGTTTATATCCGACGCCGACCTGAGTTCGCCGGATGACGACGCGCAGCCGGGTGAAGTTTATAACGACGCGCCGGCCGGCCTCGCAAAGAGCCTTCTTGAAAACAAGCCTTTCATTATAGGCCCTTACGTTGATAAATGGGGCGAGTGGGTTTCGGCCATCGCGCCTGTTTATGCTAAAAATACCGGGAACCCCGTGGCGTATTTCGGGGTCGATATAGACGATAAAAAGTGGTCAGGTAAAATAATCGTTTTTAAATTTCTTATAACGTGTATTCTTGGAGTTCTCATATTATCCGTTATAGCGCTTCTGGTCACTAAAAAGATAGTGACAAATCTCGTTAAGGAAGTATCTTATTCGAAGAATTATTTCAAAACGATGTTTAACGATGCCAATGAGCCGCTCATAATATTTGAACCCGAATCACATTGCGTTTTCGAGGTGAATAAAGCTTTTTCAAATCTTCTTGGATATAAGCAGGAAGAGATCGTAAAATTATCTCTTGATAACATTTTGATTCCGGTCTTAAAAAAGAATATACAGGAAGATATAGACCGGTTCAGGACCAATAACATAGTATGGGCGACCAATCAATGCGTTAAGAAAAGCGATAATACGACGGTTGACGTCGAGATCGTCGGCACTAAAATAACGCTTCAGGGCGAAGAGTGCGTCATCGCGGTCGTCAGAAGGACGAACGGGGAGTTTTCCGATATAGTGATTTAAAATTAAACGTTATCCGCGATAGACGCCAGATATTCCCAGCGTTCCATTTTTTTTTCGAGTTCCGATTCTATCTCGCGGTGGCGGGAGACCCATCCAGCCAGCTTTTTAGAATCAGTTTCACCGGATTCAAAGAATCTTTCAAGTTGTTTCTTTTCGTTTTCAAGCTCCGCTATCTCGCTTTCGATATTTCCGTATTCCCTGCGCTCGTTGAACGTGAGTTTTTTCTTGTCGGAACGCTGTTTTGAAGGTCCCTGTTCCTGCCGTTTCCTGTCCGCTTCATTCCTTGACGCGGCTTCGGCCTCGCGCTGCTCTTCTTTTCGAAATTCCAGATAATCGGTGAAATTCCCGGCGAACCCGTTGATATTTCCAGAGCCGTCGAAGATGAGCATATAATCTACGACCCTGTCCATGAAATAGCGGTCGTGCGAAACCACCAGGAGGCATCCATTATATTCGGAAATAAAATCCTCGAGTATGGAAAGCGTTTTGATGTCCAGATCGTTGGTTGGTTCGTCGAAAACCAGAAAATTAGGGTTTCTCATCAGAACGTGCAATAAATAAAGCCGTCTTTTTTCCCCGCCCGATAGTTTCCCTATCGGCGTATAATGCATGTTCGGCGTGAACAGAAATCGCTCCAGCATGGCGCTGGCGGATATCATTCTGCCATCCGACAATTCAATGACCTCGCCCGATTTTTTAATGAAATCTATGATCTTCATTTCAGGGTCGAGTTCGACGCTGTTCTGGTCGAAATAACCGAAAAAAGTGTGGATGCCCTTATCTATCTCGCCGGTATCCGACTCTATGCGGGAGGTTATCAGATTTAAAAACGTCGTCTTTCCAGAACCGTTGGGGCCGATTATGCCTATTCTTTCCCGGTTCTTGAAAATATATGTGAACGGTTTTACGACAAGCTTATCGCCGTATGATTTCGAGATGTTTTTAACGGCGAGGATCTTTTTTCCGAGCCGCCTTCCGTTGATCGATATCTCTATCTCGTCGTCCTTCTTGAAGTCCTTGCCCTGCATGTCGGATATTCTGTCTATGCGGGCCTTTTGTTTCGTGCCTCGCGCCTTGGGACCCCGCCTGAGCCATTCGAGTTCGACGCGCAGTATCGTTTTAACGCGCTCCTCCTCTTTTAAAAGGCTTTCCTCCATGTCGGCTTTTTTTTCAAGATAATATGAATAATTTCCCGCGTACTGAAGTATATTCAATTTATCTATTTCATATATGGTGTTGCAGACGCTGTCGAGAAAGTAACGGTCGTGCGTGACTACCATAAGCGATTTGTTCGTCTTTTGAAGATGGGCCTGAAGCCATTCGATAGTGTTTATGTCGAGATGGTTCGTCGGTTCGTCCATTAAAAGAAGATTTGAATTTTCTATCAAAGCCTGCGCCAGCGCGACTTTTTTAAGCATTCCGCCCGAAAGCGCTTTCATTTTCTGATCAAGGTCGCGAATATTGAGTTGATCGAGCACCGCCTTGACCTGATATTCATAATTCCACGCTCCGAGCCTGTCCATTTCAGCGTTCGCGGCGTCGAGCTCGGATTGAAGGTCCGCGCTGTGTCCTTCGCGCAAAAGACGCGCGCAGAGGCTTTCGTATTTTTTTATTATGTCCGTCTGGGGGCTTTTGTTTTTAAAAATATGCTCCAGGACCGTGTCGGCCGCGTCGAAGGCGGGGAGCTGTTCTAAAAGGCTTATCCTGAGATCTTTATTGCGTGATATTATCCCTGAATCAGCGTTGTCGGCGCCGGCCAGAAGCCTTAAAAAAGTAGTTTTGCCGCTGCCGTTAATGCCTATAAGCGCTATTTTTCTGCCTTCGTCGAGACCGAGGGAAACATCCTTGAATAGGGGCTTGTCGCCTATTGATTTTGTGAGTTTATCTATTGAAATAAGATTCATTTAAAGTTTTTTAACCGCCTCTATCTGTGAAGCGCTGCCCAGAACTATCAGTTTGTCGTGATCGTCGAGGATCGTGTTGGGCGCCGGGTTCGTTATGAGTTTGTCGTCCTTGCGGATCGCTATGACTATGACGCCGCTTTTCTGACGTATGCCCGATTCTATGAGGGAAAGCCCTTTCATTTTTGAGGTTTCGTTTACGAGCACTTCCTCCATCTGAAGGTCGAGGTCCTGGCCGTGCATAACGGTATCCAGAAAATCTACGACCGTCGGTCGGATCATAGCCGCCGCCATCCTTCGCCCTCCGATCATGTTGGGGGCGATAACTTTATTCGCGCCGGCTTTTTTCAGCTTTTCAAGCGAATTCTCGTTTTCGGAACGCGTTATTATATAAAGATTCGGGTTCAGATTGCGCGCGGATAAAACGACGAAAACGTTTCCGACGTCGGTCGGAAGATTGGATATAAGCCCCGCCGCCCTTTCTATTCCAGCCGCCACGAGCGCCTCGTCCTTTATCGGGTCGCCTTTTACATAAAGTATTCTTCTTTTTGAATATTCTTCTATTATATTTTCGTCGTGTTCGACGACCACGAATGAAAGCTTGTTGGTTTCAAACTCCTTGATTATGAGTTCCGTGATCTCACCGCTGCCGCATATTATGTAGTGGTTTGAAAGCTTTTTAATCATACCGTAACTGAACCCCTTTCCAAAAACCTTTCTTATCTGGCCTTCTACTATGATCTTCGTAAAATTTCCGAGAGCGTATGTGCCCACCGCGACGCCGGTCATGAGCAGGAACACCGTGAATATTTTTCCCGTCTGCGAAAGCACTTCGCCTCCGCCGAGTCCGACCGTCGAGAATATAACCGAAACAAGGTAAAGCGAATCTACGAAGGACATTTTTTCTATGAGCATATATCCCGATATGCCTATAGATACTATAGCGAGAAGGGTCGCAAACGAATAAAATAAAAGTCTTTTATCATCCATAAATTAATCGCCGGTCTTAGTCGTATTCATTAGTTGCTGATTGAACCGAATCCAGCCGCTGGCCGCCGGTCTTTATCCGTCAGCTGAAACCTGGAATAAAGGCAACATATTGCGCATAACTATCAGTTACGGTTGCAAAGAGCCCTGGCGAGCGTCATAGAATCGAGGTGCTCTATCTCGCAGCCCGTCGGTATCCCCTGCGCCAGGCGCGTTATTTTTATTTCGCCGCGCGTTATCTGTTTTTTTATGAAGGCCATGGTGGCGTCGCCCTCCACTTTCGGAGGAAGCGCGAAAAATATTTCCTTTACAAGCGGCTCGGGCGCGTTTATCTTCGCTATCAACTGTTTTATCTTGAGCTTGTCGGAGGTCATGAAATCCATCGGCGATATAAGGCCGTTTAAAACATGATAAACGCCGTTATACTGGCCCGTGTTTTCAATGTATGGAATATCGGTCGGCTTTTCGACGACGCATATCCTCGAGCGATCGCGCATATCGTTGGAGCAGATGTCGCATATCTCGGATTCGCATATCCCGAAGCAGTTCTCGCAGAACCTGACGTTTTTGATGACCTCTTCGATAGAAAAACTGAGCGCCGAGCCGAATTCACTTCCTTTTTTGAAAATGAAAAGGGCCAGGCGCTGCGCTGATTTGGGCCCGACGCCGGGCAGTTTTTCGAGCTCGTGGGTAAGCCTGTCAAGGCTTGGTGTAAGAGCCATTTATATGTTTAATTCCTTATCTTAGAAAAGGCCGGGTATTGAAAGGCCGCCCGTGATCTTGTTAAGTTCGTTCTGAGAGTGCTCCGATGATTTTTTTATGGCTTCTTTTACCGCCGCCATGATAAGGTCCTGGAGCATTTCGATATCGTCGGGGTTTACGACTTCCTTTTCGATCTTGAGCGAGAGAAGTTCCTGTTTTCCGTTGACCTTCGCCGTTACCATTCCGCCGCCGGAGGTTCCGCTGACTTCGTAAGTAGCCAGTTCTTCCTGCATTTTCGATATTTTATTCTGCATGGACTGCGCCTGTCTGACAAGATTATTCATCTGACCGCCCATCATTGGCATTTTTCCCATTTTATACCACCTCAAAATAATTTTTGGTTGAAGTTTTTACGCATATTTTATCATAATGGAAGCCTTTAAGTCAATTTTTTTGTGTCTGACGGGGATGTTTCAACTTAAGCTTGACGTTTTTTAGCCAAATTGCGGCGGATATTCCGTTGATGCGCGGCAAAGTTCTATTGTTGCGGGAAAATGTTGCAATTTGCACAATGTTGTTTTTATGGGGCTGGCCGTTCTTCTTTTTTTCCTGCTCTTATTCGTCAAAAAGCTTGAAAACAGAAGAAAATATGATTTATGATACGGTTGGCACGGGCTATGCATTAACAGATGGCGTGGAAAACAAAAACAAAAAAATGAAATAAAATAAAAAATGAAACGAGGAGGAGTTTTTATGATGAATATCGTTAATTCAAAGAACACTAAGGGGTTTTCATTGATCGAACTTATGATAGTAATAGCGATCATAGGAATACTTGTCGCGGTCGCTCTTCCACAATTTCTTGACGTGGCCGATGGAGCGAAAAAAACGAAGTCTAAACAGGATTGCGATATACTTGTGGAAGCCATCCAGAAGTTCAACTCGCTTGAAGGCACGACCGTTCAGGATAAATATATGAAAGAGCTCAAGGGAAAGTATATATCCACGTGGGAAACGCTTAGAGATCCGTGGGGAAACAGATACGAGCAGGAATACAGAAAGGGAATAGTTTATTCGAAAGGCCCGGACGGCAAACATACGGATGGCGGAGGGTCGGGCAGCCCATCAAACAAGGATGACATATTCGTAGCGTATATTGGCGCCCTCACGCTCGTCAACGCTAAACTCGAGGTCAATCCCAAGGCCGGAAACTTTCAGGACCCCGCCGAATTAAACAAATGCTTCGACGTGCTTCATTTATACTTCAACAAGGAAGTTTCGGTGCCGGCCTCCGTTAATCTTGGTTCCGCAGCCTCAGTTTCCGCCGCTTCGACGACATCGGACGCGCAGGCCGCATCTTCCACGTTCAGATATTACACCAGCGCGAGCAATTCCGCCGTTCCTCTTGGAACTGACCTTCCGGCCGACCTCACCGCGGCTTCCGCCGGGGCGCAGATGAAATGGTCGCAGTCCGACGCCGGAGATCCGGCCATAAGCCCTCTTCCCATGATAACATGGGGCAGCGACTCGAAGGAAATAATAATAAAATTCGCCGCGGGTTTTACGAGCGCTGATCCATCAAAAGGTTTAATAATTCCCGGAACTCACTTTATAAATCTCACCGGCGCTAAAAACAACAAAAACCAAATATTTTTTGAAAGCGGCGGCACGCAGGTCGCCGACGGCGGAGAGGCGGCCGGGGCGCAGGTTCTCATTAAGAATTATGAGTAATAACATTTTAAAATACAGCCGGAATAAATGAATTTGACAATAAATGGCTGATGCTTTAAAAGGAAATGAATCAAAGGGTAAGTTCGTAAAAACGTGAAATAAAATAATGCGTTAAGTAAAAAAGATCACGGCGCCGTAAAAAAGCCTGCCGTGATCTTTTTAATTATTTAAGGGATAAAACAACATTAGAGTAAATCTTCAAAGGGCTATTATTTGTTAATTTGACGCCGATTTTGCGACCGCATGGCGATCTATCTCAATTCCCGCGAATTCGAGCGCGCGAATGGCATATTCGGTCCAGTTCATTTCATCCGTCATGATGACCATGTGGTCCATGCTGGTGAATTTTAGATATTCTTCGCGCCTGGCTTTCGAATCGGTATATTTATTCATGGCCGCTTCGGCGCTGCCGAAATATTCTTCGATCTTTTGCGGAAGTTTCGGGCCGCCGTCCGTATGGTTCATGGCTCTTTCGCGTAAATTTTCATCCCGGTAAGAAAGCAGGACCAGTTTAAAGCCCATGGCCCCCATTTTACGGTCTATTTTTTCATAAAGCGACCTGTCGGGCATTATCGCGTAATATGATGGATGAAATCTTTCGACGATGAAAAATTTTCCGGTTTCGCACGCGATCAGGTCGCAGACGTTTTCGAGCCTTTCGCAGCGTTCCCTGTCCGTCCGCGAAGCGTCTTTAAGCTCGTCCATAAGTTCGCCATAGGTTCTGGCTTCATAAATAACTTCTAACTTTTTACTGGTGCGGCCAGCCATTAATTTTTTTATTTCTGAAATGACCTTCGATTTTCCCGCGCCGCTGATTCCTTCAATGATTAAACCGTTCTTCATACCTTTTCTCCATTCTTTTTTTATTTTTATAAGCACGGAATATAAATTAATCAGTGCTTTAGAAGAAGAATGTACACGAGCGGCGGCCCCTGTTCCGCCGGCCTGAAAACAATGCCGTTATTGATACCGCTCAATAAAGAATTGGCGGAAATCAAAAACGTGACCATCATATTCGAAACCGTTTTTCAGGGTTCGTCCATGCGGTCGGGTTTTCTTCGAGTGGCCTTTTTCAGCCACTTCATTTATTTTGTCAATTAGTGAAAATATTATACAATAAATTTTATAAATAATCAAATTTTTACCGTAAATAATTGATCCGTAAAACAATTGCATAAAAAAAATATTAATGATAAAATAAGCATGATAAAGGTTAATAAAGCTGCCATGTATAAATTTTTGGGGAGAGCGTGATCCATGAAAATTAAAAAATATTCGCTTGCGAGTCCGATCGGCGAGATAGTGTGTTCGTTTGACGGCGCTTTTCTTGTTGAATTAACCATATTGCCTGAAATAAAAAAACGGGAAATAGAAAAAGAAGATGATGAGTTCGCTTTTCAGAATGAACTTCTGGCGTATTTTTCAGGAAAATTAAAAAAGTTCGGGCAGAAAATTAAATTTTTAAAAGGTACCGATTTTCAAAAGAAAGTATGGCTGGCGCTTTTAAAGATACCTTACGGCGAGGTAAGATCGTATAAATGGCTGGCGGGGGAAATAGGCGCTCCTGGGGCGGCCAGGGCGGTCGGAAATGCCCTGAATAAAAATCCGCTTCCCTTGATCCTGCCGTGCCATAGGATCATAGCGGCCGACGGTTCCATAGGCGGGTTCGGCTGCGGAACGGACGTGAAGGAAAAACTGCTTTCCATCGAGAAAGTTCCGGCGCGTTCACTTAAATCATCTATCAAGGAGTCCAAATGTCGAAAATTATAATAGCAACGAGAAAAAGCCCGCTCGCGATATGGCAGGCTGAGCATGTTCGTGAAATTTTGAAAAAAAATCATCCCGGCAACGATTATGAATTTCTTGAAATAGTTACCGAAGGCGACAAAATGCTTGATTCTTCGCTCGCTAAAATAGGCGGCAAGGGGCTTTTCGTAAAAGATATCGAAAACGCGGTTATTGAAGGAAGGGCGGATCTGGCCGTCCACAGCGCTAAAGATATGCCCGTGGAAATGACCAGGAAACTTTATATCAGCGCGGTAATGAAGAGGGAAGATCCTTTCGACGCTCTGATAACCCGGGATAAGAAAAGGCTTGTCGATCTGGCGAAAGGCGCCAGCATAGGCACTTCAAGCATGAGAAGAAAGGCGCAGTTGCTATATCAGCGCCCTGACTTGAAAATAGTCGAGCTTCGCGGCAACGTCAACACGCGATTGAAAAAACTCGATGAAGGGCAGTATGACGCGATAGTTCTCGCGTGCGCTTCCGTGAAAAGAATGGGCTGGGGAGAGAGAATTTCTCAGATATTAGACGACAGAATCATAGTTCCATGCTGCGGCCAGGGCGCTCTGGCTATTGAAAGCAGGCGTGGAGACAAAAATATCGACGCTCTCGTCAAATGCCTTAACGATGTCAGGAGTTTTTTAGAGGTTGAGGCTGAAAGAACTTTTCTGGCCCGGCTTAACGGCGGATGTCAGATGCCCGTAGGGGTTTATTGCGAACAATTGTCCGACGGACGTTTTCACATGACCGGGGCCATATTCGATCCTGAAGGTAAAACGAAGGTTGAAGGGACCCGCGTTGGCATTAAAAACGTCATAGTGGGTTTTGAACTGGCCAACGAGCTTTTAGACGGCGGCGGGAAGCGGATACTCGACGCTATAGAGCGCTAAACTTTTTTATCATGCGGAAATGGCGCCGGTCTTTTTTTCACGCGCTATGAAAGACGATCTGGCGGCCATCAGGCTTATTATCAGCGCGAAAATGGCGCCGTGGTTAAAGCCGGTGGCTATCATCCTTGAAGCGCCTTCCATGAGCTGGTTTGAAACTATGCCCGCCGGAAGCCCGTATGAAAAAATACTTTCAAAAAAACAAACGCCTAAAAGCGTTCCAAGATTGGCGTTAAAAGAAACCATGGCCGAAGTGATGCCTTCGCGGCCGGCCGGGGCGTGGCACATCATAAGGCTCGTGTTCGCGGTGAAGAACATGGCGAGCGAGCACCCGAATATTATAAGAGTGATTATTATGTAATAGATCGAAGTGGTCAGATCTATGAAGCAGAGCATTGCGACCGATAAAGCCAGCATGACCGTAGAAAAAACGCAGACCGCCCTCGGGCCTTTTCGATCGGCGAAATATCCGGCCACCGGGCTTACAAACATTGAAATCAGAGGAAACAGCATCAGCAGCATTCCTATTTTATCGGGCTTCATGCCGCGTCCGAGTTCGAAAAAAAATGGAAACAGAAAATTCATTCCGTCCAGCGTCATTACAACGAAAAAATTTGCGATGAAAGAAAAATTGAAATTTCTGTTCGAAAACAATGAAAGATCGAGCAGCGGTTCAGGGTGGCGTTTTTCGACTCTTAAAAAATACGCGAAAACCGCTATGAAAACGGCGATTCCGGCCCACGGTATGATAGATGTCGGCGGATAATTTTTTGCTGAATTTAAAAGATAAGTGATCAGGACGAGCCCTCCGAAACTTAAAAAAGCTCCGGTCCTATCAAAAGCTCCGGTTGTTATATTGCCTTCAGATCTTTCCTTTATCAGTTTCCACGACGAGATAAGTGAAAATATGCCGATAGGGACGTTCATCCAAAATATCCAGCGCCAGTTGAAATAATGGGTGAGATAGCCTCCGACGGGCGCGCCCATGGCGAAACCGGCTCCTCCGGCGACGGTGATGAAGCCGAACGCCCGTCCTCTTATTTCAGGCGGCAGAAGCTTTATTACAAGAGCCGAATATGTCGAGGCCAGCATGGCCGCCCCTATTCCCTGCATGAATCTTGAAATTTCAAGCATTACAAAAGTCCGCGATGTCGCGCATAATACCGATGACAATGTGAAGACGAGAAAACCGTATCCAAATATTTTATTGGCGCCGTGAATGTCGCTCAACCGGCCGAATATCAGCAGAAAACCGCTGAATGAAAGCAGATATGAAAGCACCACGCGCGACACTACGTACATGTCTACGCTGAATAATTTGGCCAGCGTGGGCAGAACTATATTGACTATGCTGGCGTCGAGATTGACCATGAAAACGCCCAGCGCGAGGACGAATATAATATAAACTGAAGACGGTCCGGTCTTTTTTCCGGTTCCGCCGTCAGATTCGCTGTTATTTACCACTTTTTTCCTTCCTCCGTTATCAGTCGAGATTGATTATTATATTTTGCGCATTGATCAATTTTTTAGATAATTCCGACGCGATATTGATCGCAAAAAGCGGTTCTATCATAGCTATTTTGATAATATTTTCATTTGAAATATATAAAGCGTTGGCCTGTCCCATGACGGCCCCAGCTATGATGCTTGAAATCCCTCCGTTAAATGCGCTGTCGAATCCGATAAGTTCGTCTTTTCCAAGGACGCCGATCGTGCCGATCCATGAATTTTTCGAATGCATCGATATTTCGACCACGCCTTCGGTTATAATGTTCGCCCCCGGGGAAGGTTCGTTTTCCCACGCGATCGTTTCCTCGTCTTTATAATGTATTTCGCGCATCATCAGGGCCGCGCGTTTAATCGTTTTGTCGGATAATTTCGCGAACAAGGGATGGCGTTTCAAAAAATTTATCCGCTCGCCGAGCGCCGTGACTATCATTTCGAAGCATTTCGAACCGTCAGCGTCGGGCCATTCAAAACCCAGTTTTAAAAGCAGATTGACCGTCCGGTCTGAAAGCGTGCAATATCTTGTCTGGCATTGCATTTCATCGGCCCAGTCGCGGTGAAGCAAAAGTTCGTCTATTTCCGGCCTGAAAATTCTGTCGTCGCAATTTTTTTGAAGTTCGCCGATAAAGCTTTTAAAATCGCACACCTTTATATCGAGCCCGGTTTCAACCGCCGAAAGCAGCTTTGAAAGCTTTACGGCTTTAGGGTTGACTATGTGGAAGATCCCGTTTTCATTTCTGTCGAATAAGAGCGTTATTGCGCGGGCGGCGCAATCGACGAATGAAAATTCGGCTTCATCGGATGAATTTGGAACGTATCCGAGGACGGTAAGGGATTTTATTATTTTATAAAAGGCGTTTTCCTGGATATTGCGCTGACACAATCCCGTTTTCGAATTGAATGTGAGGTTTCCCACCCTGAATATATTGACGCTTATTTCGGCTGATCTTGCCGCAACCGCGGCTTTTTCCGCCAGAAACTTCGTCTTGAGATAGTAATTTGTCAGCGCTTGTCCGATATCTACGTCATCTTCGGTGAAAAGCGTTTCTGAAACTCCGGAGATGTCCCCCGAAGCCACCGACATCGTGGAAATGTGGTTTATGTCCTTGTTTTTTTCTGTCGACGCGAATTTTATAAGATTTTCCAGGCTCGATACGTTGGCGTCGAAAAATTGCTGATAATGTCCGAAATGCCTCACATCGGCCGCTGAATTAATTATGCAGTCCACGCTTTTGCATAAGATGGAATATTCATCGTTCGCGAGCGCGAAATTTTCTTTTGACAGATCGCCGGCGTGCGCGAAGATCCTGCCGCCGTGTTTATCGAGCGAGCCTTTCCCGAAATAATATTCATATCTTTCTTTAAGGCGCGAAAATGCTTCATCGCGATCTTTCGCCCTTATCAAAAGATGTATATTTCCGCTTTTATTTTCGAGGAGCTCGTTAAGAATGTATGAACCTAAATAACCCGTGGAACCGCTGAGAAAGATGTTTTCATATTTTTTTTGCCGATCCGTCGCAGTATATTCGATTTTTTGAATTGATTCGTTATATTCTTGAAGTTTTTGAAGTATCTTTTCATCCCGCATTTTCATCGGCCGCGGCGC
The DNA here is from genome assembly GCA_964545075.1 of uncultured bacterium. Classification (GTDB taxonomy): domain Bacteria; phylum Muiribacteriota; class UBA9980; order UBA9980; family UBA9980; genus DAOPXV01. Next base: position 89,783 of record CAZJFS010000001.1, on the reverse strand, counting down.
GAAATATTTCAATTCGTTGAGTTTCGTTTTTAAATTTCCTGAAACGGGCTTCACCGATTCCGATAAGCTGCGTATGCTCTGATGCTCAAAAATATCGTTGACGGAAATTTCAAAATCGCCCGAAAGCCGCATCGCGACTTTAACCGCTTTTAGGGAATGACCGCCGAGCTCGAAAAAATTATCGTCGATACCTATCCGTTTTACGCCGAGAATATCGGACCAGACTTTCGCCATGTATCGTTCGGTATCGTTTCGGGGGCTTGCATATTGCGCCCTTGCGTCCGCGTTTTCGCGCGGGTCCGGCAGCGCCTTTCTGTCCAGTTTGCCGTTGGCCGTTACCGGAATATTTTCAAGCTTCATGAAAACGTCCGGAATGAAATAATAAGGCAGCCGTTTGGCGAGGTGCGCCTTGAGCTCTTTAATATCAGGCTCGGGCCCGGGCCCGGTTTCGCCTGAAACGGTGTAGTATGCGCAAAGATATTTGCCCGACTGCGCGTCTTCCCTTAATAATACTGCGGTTTCGCGGATCGATGAATGCCTTAAAAGTTCGGCCTCGATCTCTCCAATCTCGATCCTGAAGCCTCTGAGTTTTACCTGATCGTCGATGCGCCCCAGAAATTCTACATTCCAGCTTGGAAGCATTCGCGCAAGATCGCCGGTTTTGTACATTGTCCTTTCCGGGTTGAACGGATCGCTGACGAATTTAGCGGCAGTCATTTCGCTTTTATTGAGATATCCGCGGGCCACGCCGTCTCCGGAAATATATATCTCGCCCGTCGTTCCGGGAAGAACGGGTTTCAGGTCTTTTCCAAGTATGTAAATCATGGTGTTCGCGGCCGGAATTCCTATCGGAACCGATAACGCTTTTGCGTCGGAAGGTGAAAATTCGTAGATCATGCAGCCGACGGTGGTTTCCGTCGGGCCATATTCGTTGAATATCCGGATTTTATTATTGAATTTTTTGAATATCTTCATGGCCAGATCGGCCTTGAGATCTTCGCCGCCGACTATGAATTTTCTGATCTTTTTACAGTTTATCTTCATACCTTCAATGATCTGAAGGTGAGTTGGAGTGAGCTTCACTATATCGACGTTATCTTCCGCTATAATTCTGTCGATAAGCGTTTCCTTTTCACGCTCGCCGTATATGACGATCTTTCCGCCGCAAATAAGCGGAGTGAATATGGAAGTTACGGTGAGATCGAAAGATATGGAGGAATAAAGCGGAAAATCGCACGCGCCGTCTTCGGCGTAGACTTTTTTGCACCACCAGATATAATTGAGCGCGCCCTTGTGCTTTACCATTACGCCTTTCGGCCGGCCCGTGGAACCGGAAGTATAAATTATGTATATTATGTCCTCGCCGCTATTTACGGGTTCGGGGTTTTCGGTTCTGGCGGAATACGATGTTCCTTCATGAATATCGATCATATTGTTATTAAAGGAAACGGCCGCCATATGCTTTTTTTCGGTTAAAAGCGTTTTAATCCCGCTGTCTGAAATGACATACTCTATCCTTTCGGCCGGATAGGACGGATCTATAGGAAGGTAAGCGCCGCCGGCCTTGAGCGCCGCAAGTATCGAAACCACCATTTCAAAAGATCGGTCTAGGAGTATCCCGAATATTTCATTTTTAGAATATATATTTTCTTTGAGCCGCCACGCGAGGCGGTTGGCCTTTTCATTGAGTTCCGAGTAAGTCATTGTTTTACCGTCATATACGAGCGCGCACAAATCAGGGCTTTCCGAGGCTTTTTTTTCGAAAAGCGAGATTAGAGTGGTGTCCGCCGGATAAGCGGCGCCGGTTGCATTGAAACCTCGTATTAATTTTTGAAGGTCGTTTTCCCCCATTGCGTCGATGTCGCCTATCGTGGCTTCGGGATCGGCCGCGGCGTTTTTCAAGAGAGCGGCGAAATGATTTAAAAACCTCTCAGCCATGGCTCTTTCAAAAAGAGAGTCGCGGTATTCGAGCGAAAGTTCCAGAGAGCCGTTTCCGCGCGAGGCGAAAAGAGTGAGGTCGAATTTCGATATGCCGGCGTCGAAGGCGTAATTGGTCATTTCGATGTTTTCCGTTTTGAAGGTCGAGTTTTCCATGTCTTCATAGGCGAACATGACGTCGAAGAGAGGATTGCGGCCCGGCATGCGTTTCAAGCCGAGCTTTTCGACGAGCCGGTCGAACTGATATTGTTGATTGTCGAGCGCCGAAACAAAGGAATTTTTAATTTCATTTACGAACGAAGCGAAGGGCTTACATGCTTCCGGGTAAGATCTTATGGCCAGAGTGTTCACGAACATGCCGACGGTTTTCTCGAATTCGGCGTTTTCACGGCCGGCGGCCGGAACCCCTGAAACGATATCGGACTGGCCGGAATATTTATGCAGCAATACGAAAAATAAAGCCATCAGCGTCGTGAAATTAGTCGCCGAGCATCTCGTCGAAAGCTTTTCAAGATCGTTTGAAAGCCCGTCGAGATTTAAAAGCACCCTCGAACCCGAATATGATATGTCGGCATTTCTGGGCCTGGAGGTCGGGATCTCAAGGGGCTCGACGTCGTTTTTAAAAACGTTCAACCAGTAATCCTGCTGTTTTTGAATTGAAGAGGATTCGGGCATGACCTCGTTCTGCCATACCGCGTAATCCTGATAATCGAATTCGAGTTTTTCTAAAGTGCGTCCGGCGTATAACTCGCAGATTTCATGCATAAATACGTTAGACGATATACCATCGAAAATTATGTGATGGGCGTCGAAGACGAAAATATGCCCGTCTTCGGCGTACTTAATGAGCAGTATCCTGAAAAGCGGCGCTCTTTTAAGATCGAAAGGCTTTATGAAATCCCTGATCGCTGCGATGGCGCTTTCTTCATTGGTTTCAATATAATTGCGTTTGAATTTAACGTTTTTTTCGATGACGGCCACCGGCTCGCCGTCGACCTCCTCGAAGCGGGTGCCGAAAGCCGAATGCCTTTCGATGGCCGCGCGAATGGCGTTTCCAAACCTCGTCGCGTCGAGCGGGCCGCGTATCTTAAATGCCGAGGTCAGGTTATATGTGGTTTTTCCGCCGGATATCCGGTCCATCACGAAAAGCCTTTTTTGCGCGGCTGAAAGCGGATAGTGTTTTCTTTCAGGCGCTCGCGTGATCGAAGAACCGGCCGTGCGCGAATTATTTTTAATGATTCCGGCCAGCGCCTTTATCGTCGGGGCCGAAAAAATATCGTGAAGCGATATTTCAACTGCGAAAGCCTTTTTAACGCTCAATTGAAGAGAGGCCGCTTTCAGCGAATGGCCGCCGAGCTCAAAAAAATCATCCGTTACGCCGATTTTTTTGACGTTTAAAAGTTCCGACCAGATTCCGGCCAGCGTTTTTTCCGTTTCATTCGACGGCGCGACGAACGCGGCCAGTCGGCCTTCTTCAGGCAGCATTGCCAGAAGCGCTTTTTTATCGGCCTTGCCGCCCGATGTCAGCGGTATCCTGTCGATGAACATTATTTTCGAGGGCAGCATATAATTTGGAAGAGTTTTTGAAAGAAATTCATTGATTCGCTCATGTGAAAAATTAATCCCGTCCGCTTCTTTTTTCAGTATTATATGCGCCGAAATAAAATCATCGCCGTCGGCGTTCTTGCCGTTCGCTATAACGGCGTCGCTGACCATTGGATGTTTGATTATCTCATTTTGTATCTCTTCCAGCTCGACTCTGAATCCTCTTATTTTGACTTGATGATCGATGCGGCCGAGATAATCGATATTGCCGTCGGGCAGCCACCTGGCGAGATCGCCGGTGCGGTACATTTTTTCGCCCGGCATGAACGGGTCGGCGACGAATTTTTCCACCGTCAGCTCGGGCCTGTTGAGATAGCCTCTGGCCAGGCCCGCGCCCGCGACGCATAGTTCTCCCGGCGCTCCTACCGGAACGGGAAGATCTTTTTTATCGAGAATATACACCCTGATGTTAGATATAGGTTTTCCAATGGGCGTCTTTGAATATTTTCCGTCCACGTCATAATATGTCGCGGTGACGGTGCATTCGGTCGGGCCGTATTCATCGGTAAGCACGAAATTTATGTTCTCCGGCGCATTTTTTAATTTTTCACCGCCAGTGGTAGCCCTTCTTAACGAGTGATTGTTCGTTTCCCTGATGAATTGCTCGCAGAACTGGGTCGGAAGATCGGCATAGGTTATGCCGTTTTTTTCAAAATAATCGTTGGCGAGCAATGGCGAATAACGCAAATCGTCTTTTAAAATATGAAGCTCCGCGCCTCTGGCGAGAGGCGAAAATGTCTGCGGCACCGAGGCGTCGAAAGCGAACGACGCGAACTGGGCGCACCGGTCCTGGTGGCTCATTTGATAATGCTTTATGCTCCAGCATATCATGTTTACGGCCGAGCGGTGTTCTATCATAACGCCTTTGGGTTTGCCGGTGGAACCCGAGGTATATATTATATACGCGAGATTTCTTGCCGCAGCCTGAGATTTTAAATCGCATGGAGCGCCGGTATATGAATTTTCGTCATCTAAAAAGACGCGTGAAGCGTCGCAGTCGAATTTATCGTTAAGGTTTTCCATGGTAAGCACGGCCGAGACTTCGGCGTCTTTAAGCATGAAATTGACCCGTTCGCGGGGATATGAAACGTCGATCGGCAGATACGCTCCGCCCGCCTTCATTATGGCGAGCATAGCTATAACGTAATATTGCGAGCGTTGCGCGTATATCGCCGCTATTTTTTCGGGTCCGACGCCGAGATTCGCGAGCCTCGAGGCGAGCCGCCCGACTTTGTCCGAAAGCTCCGAATAGGTTATGGAAACGTCGTCGTAAACGAGCGCCGTCCTTCGCGGATATTTTTTTGACGCCTCCTCGAAAAGATCGAAAAGCGTCTCTCCGCCAGAAAATTGTTCTTCGGTCCGGTTAAAATCTACTAAGACCTTTCTTTTTTCTTCTTCCGAAATCATATTCAAATCGCAGACGGACTTTTTAACGTTATCCAGCGCATCGTTCAATATGCATGAAAGTGAATTAAAGACCGTTTCGATATTTTCATGGGAAAATAGTTCCGTCTGGTAATCGAGTATGATGTCAAGTTTGCCTTTTGCGTCGGTTCCAAAGGGATTTATGTGCATGGCAAGGCATGAAGGTTCATAGCTCTGATAATGGTTTATAAACGATATGTCCTCGTTTTTATCGTCAGGATGGCCGACGACGCTCGGGCATTCAAGCATAATATCGGCGTTGGGATTTTTTTCTTCGCGCATCCTGTTGATGAGCATGTCAAAAGGGTATCTGGCGGGCTTCTTAATTATGTAGTTCAATTTTTCGCCGAGGCTCGAGACGATCTTTTCAAAGGTGTCCCGCCCGTCTATCGTTATCCGCAATGGTATGGTGCCGACGAACATTCCCGCGGTGGATCTCATTTTTGAATTGTTCCGGCCGTGGACGGCCGTCGTGATCGCTATATTCTTCGCCGAATTGACGCGCGAAATATATATGAAGAATGCCGCGGTTATAATTTTAAAGACCGTGGTGCTTCCCGATCGCTTATATTCGTGGATTTTTTCGCGCAATTCTCTTGAAATCGTAAAAATAGCCCTTTTAGATCGTATGGAAGAGGCGACCGGTTTGTCCTGATTCAATGATGATACGTCCAGCTTGTCTGACAGGTCGTCAAACCAGAATTTTTCGTCTTCCGCGAATTCCGGAGAAGTTAAATAATTGTCCTCGTCCCCGATGTAATTCAAATAAGTCGGATTGTCGCTGATTTCGCTTTCAAGTCCGCTTTCAATCTTTAAATAATGATCGAGAACCTGATTATAAATAATGGCGAGCGTCCAGCCGTCGGAAATTATATGATGAAGCTTGAAATAAAATCCCGTATCCGAATAGCCCGAATCGTTATTTGCAAAGCGGATGGTCGCGAAATAGTAAAGCGGGGAGTCAAATATCGGAAACGGGGTTGAAGCGTTTGAGCAGATCCATTCCTCTAATTTATCCGTTCCGCGCGGGCCTGAAAAATCAAGGTGGTCGATCTTTTCAGGGATTGAATCAGAAACGTATTGAAATTCTTCGATGCCTTCGCGTTCGCCGGAAAGTCTGAGGCGAATGCCTTCGTGCTTTGAGATTACTGATTTTATAGCTTTTTCGAGAATTTCGACGTTTATTTCACGCCTGTATCTGATGACGTTGGCCAGATTCGCGAATGCCGTATTTAAATATGTTTTTTCAGTGTACCAGATGCGTTTCTGCGGATGCGTGAGACGAAAAAATTTTTTATCGCTCATTTATTCCTCCAAAATTTAAAACCTGCCATTTATACAAATACTCCTATTGGATTTAATTCTTTTTCATTTTTCTTTTCAGATAGCCATCTCATTTTTACGGGAACGTCATAAAGACGTCCTTCCTTGAATCTTTCCCACATATGCCTCATTCCCGGTACGATAACCTTCACTACATTCATTCCTACGTCAGCTCTTGTTTGATCGAGTACGAGCATTTCCATGCCGAGTTCTTCAACTACTTGGTTACATAATTGTATATCTTTGAGAAGATCGTCCGTGGCACGCGATTTATAATCCGGAAATCTTTTTATTGTTTTTCCGGGCACGAGATATGAATGATCTTTTACCGCGGCGCTTTTCAACCATGCCTTTGACGTATCGTTATTATGATTGTTATCGTGTTCAGGTTTGTCGATCGCGATTGAAACGAACTGGTTTAGTTCACACAGAGATCTGAGAAGAGCAATTTCCGGATCGAAATGACATCCAAAGGCAAAAAGAATTTCATCCATATTATTTTTCAGGTTCATGGAAATGGCGGCGAAAACAGGAATATTAAAATCGGTAGTGAGATCTAATACCCACAGGTTTCTTCCTAAAAGATTATAATAATCCATTAATTTTTTTATATATGGATGATTGAAACTTGAAAGATCGACGGCCGGCTTTGTTAATTTATTATACCACCATATCGCGACGGCGTCTCTTTCTACGAGTTCAAAAAAACCATGAAGTATGGCTTCTTCTATGGTATTGCCTGAAGCGAAACCGTTAGAATCTCCCCAGGCGAAAAAATCACGGCCGTCCTCGTATTTATACCTATATCCGAAATAGCAGTAAGAAGTAGGCAGATATTTCCAGTTTTTTTTCGATATAGACCAGACGGGAGACCATTCTATTTCAATGTCTTCATCGAAAGGAAGAGGGACGGTGTGAAAAAGAAGCCCCCTTTTATTGAGGGCAATTCTATTTATATACTGGCTTTTACTGTAATTCATGCAGTTATTAGGATGAATTGCCTGATCGCCAAGTTTTTTATAAGTGCTTTTTATTCTGTATTCGTCGCCGCGAAAAATACCCGAATATCTTTCCAAAGCTTCCGCGAGAGAACTTACCTTTGCCTGAATATCTGTCATGCCTTTGCCGGCGCTGAGATTTCTAAGGCTGTTCTTTTCGACCGCTATATGGGCTGGATTAAGGGCGAGATTATGCCCGGAAAAGTAAACGTGAAGCGGCCCTTTATTACCGCTTGTATTGTTTATAAATTTTGCTATAACTCCTGTAAATTCACTGATATTGTGTTTATATTTTTCAAATGTCGCTTCTGGGTCGCACGATCTATGATCTCCATCCGTGACATACGTCTTTTTTCTGCTTTGTAAATTTATCTGCGCCGGAAAGAGAAGGCTTCTTTCATGAGGGTTTCCGCAAGAGTTACATTCGGGTCGCTTTATGAGAATGTGTTCCTTTGTTTTTAGATTCAGGGAATTAAAACTTATGATTTTTCCTTCCAGTCTTTCATTTTTCCCTTCTGCTATATATCTGGCGATCTCCATAACTGACATTTGATAAACAATATCGCCCGTAAAAGGCATAGTGGCCGAGGGCATAATTTTATCTTTCAGCATTTTTTGAAAAATAGAATCGTTTATTTCCCTGTTAGCTTTGTAGCGGTTGGAAAAGCACTCATAACAAGCAGTTTTACCGGGAATAAAAAGCGGCCCGATTGAAGGGATGAGCCCTGAAGGTTTTACTAGAAGCCACGGCCTGCAGGTTTTCAGGTTTTCTCTGTTGATCTCCGAAAGGCTTTCGTGCATGTAATCATCCGTTATAACGACCATAAATTTCGACTCGGAAGAGACTTCTATTTTATATTTCTTCAGAAGGGAAGCCATTTTCCGATGATTTCCTATAGATATAAGCGAAAGATGGGTGTTTTTAAGTTTTTCTTCTACGTCTTTTGTATGAAACCCAAGCGAATTCCAGAATTTTTTTTCTTCAGCGTTAAAACATGGTGAATCCTCGGTTATATAGCCTTTTTTTTCCATTATTTCAAAAGCATAATAAACTTCCGCGGGATAAAAATTTTCCGAAAGCATATCCGCTATTTCGTGGCAGGACCTTTTTCCATCCATAAGAGACGCTATTGAGGTATAAAGGCGACCTTTAAGAATAAAATTTTCATTTTCAGAAAAAAGATAAACTTTTTCTTTCAAGATCTCCATCTGGAAATGATGTTTAATTAGAGGTTTTTCTATCATTATTCACGCCTTCGTTTATTATATTTTTTCGCCGCGGAATTAAGAAATATCCATGAATGGAAAAATCACGGATAAATCAGTGAATGCCATCAGACAATATAAAAAATGCTGGGATGGTGCTGGAACCTGTAATAACCGTTTTCTATGTTGGATTGCAGAAGCTTTATATACATTTTTATTTCTTCGATATCCTGATTCGTAAGAATGTTTATATTTTCCTGCATCCGTCTGAATTGTTTTGAAAATTCACGTAATTTGATCGGCTGTTTGAATTTTTCAGCCCACAGCCGAGATCCCGGCGAAAGGGTGAGCCAATTGATTATAACGTTTAGATCGGCCAGATTTACCAGGTCGTATATTTGGTTAATTTCCTCGATGATCATTTCTTTAGTTTGCCACGGAAAACCTATAATAAAAGAGCATATGAGTTTGTTTGATATGCCGCATTTTTGAGCGTTCAAGGCGCCAGCGACGATATCTTCGGGTTTATAACCCTTGCCGATCTTGATGATCGTTTCAGCATCGAAGGATTCCGCGCCTACAAGAATCCCGTCGGTGAATGGCGCCATTTCGCTGAGCAGCTCGCTATTATAAAGGTCCGGAACTTCGGCGTTCCAGATGGCGTCAAATTTAACGCCTTTTTGTTTCGAGAGCTTGGCTATCGCGATGGACCTTTCGGGATTTATGGTGAAGTTATCGTCGATGATCATGAATTTTCCTGAAAGCGTGCGTTTAAGAAATGGCGAATATTCGATGATCTTTTCGACGAATTTTTCCGGTTCGAGCGGGCGCCAGCTGCGATGATACGGCACCGAGCAATAAATGCAGCGGTTCCTGCACCCGCGCGAGGATTGTATCGAAAGCCAGTTGCATGAATCTTTAGGAAGGCGTTCATATAGCGGAAGCGGAAGTTCGCCGATTTCCGACGGATTCAGCAGGGACGCCAGCTCGTTTTTTATAATAGCGCCGTTTTCCTTATATACGAGCCCTGGTACGCGGCGCGGATCGCCCTTTTTTTCTATAGTTTCTATCAGCGGAATTATGGATCTTTCAGCCTCGCCGCAAACTGCGTAATCGACCTCGAATTCTTCGAGGATCTGAACGCCGAATAAAGATGCCTGCACTCCGCCGACGACGATTATCTGGTCGTTTCTTTTTTTGCGAAGATAATCGATGATAAATATAACCGGAGGCCATGACCATGAAAGGCACGATATCATAACGAGATCATATTCCAGAAGTTCCTTCGCGGCCTCTTCGACGTCGCAGTTCAGGCTTATCCAATCCTTGATATCGACCTCGTATCCGTTGTTTTCCATTATCGATGCGAGCAGGTAAATATTATATGGAGAAGAGCTTCGAGAGATAAAGCTGTTTTTTATCTGGACCGGTTTCTCGTCGGTGAATTTCATCACCGGAAACGTGCATATAACTCTACGCATAATTAAATCCTTTTATTGCCTAATATAAATTCGCCGACGGCGGATTCTGAAATATAATCAAGTCCCGCCGCTTTGCAGATGACGTCGGATTCGCCGTTGCCGAGCGCGCAGGGGGCGAGGTCCATGGCGGTCGCGACCAGATACATATTTTGATATAATGACCCCACGTTTTTTAAGATCGCGGCGTACGCCATTCCGCTGTATTTCCATGAAATTCTAGCGAATCTGGCTGTTATCGCGAATAATACTTCCGGAACGCAAAGTTTGGCCGCGGACATCGACGCCCTCCGTACGAGCGTCTCTACGAAAAACATATCATCATTTATAAGATGCAATCTGTGGTTCAACGGATCATAATGATATATTCCGCGCGCAAGCCCTTCGCATTTATTGATTACCGGATAAATTTCAAGTTCATAGCATGCGCCGCCGCCGGCGTAGGTCCTGCGGCCGACCTGATATGATTCGGCTTCGCCGGGCGGAGCGTCGATCACTTCCTTGATGCGGAAGGACCGGTATAAAAATTCGCCGAGCTGTTCCATCTTTATTGGCCGGTCGGAGTAAGTTCTGACCGATTGACGCTGCTCTAAAACGAGCGTGAATGGAAAATCTTCGGATTTAAGCGTTTCGATATCGGGTTTGTATAAATCAATGCCGTTTTCGGTCATGGGCTCTTTATACGCCGGAAGAGGCTCTATCTTTTTTAGATAAGGATATGTCGCGCCGTTCGGGTAATTATGACGGCCTATGCGCGTCCGCGAGTGAAACAAAAGATCATGGAAGTCCCACTGCAACAGCGCTTCGCTCTTATCCTCGACGCTCGTCCCGTCATCGGCAACCGGGACGACGAACCCTGAATTGAAAAGCGTTTCAAGAAAATATTCGATAAATTCCTTCGTGAGCGAAGGGAGTTTCGCGCATAGCCCGTCAAGGCTTATTGGCGATGAGAGGAAATGAAGAAAATCGGCGCACTTTTCATCGATGATCACCAGACGGGCCAGCGATAAAGGCGATTCGCATATATGTTTCGCGCCGTCTCTTCGAGAGAAGACGAACCGCGACATCACATGTTTTTGATTTTCGTCGAGTTTGCGCTCAGCGTTCCATTTAAAACCAAGCGATATAGGTTCTAGCGTAACCATTTTCAATCCTTTATCGCATAACGTTCTGGATATCATGCAAAGTTTTGAAAACCTTTCAAGATAGTAATAAAAGTTCATCAGATCATTGTTGTCGCCATTGGCCAGAACGATTTCCGAAAGACAGTCTTCGCTTCCGCCGCTGTTTTTTATCGCGTCTAAAAAACAGCTTATCGCTTTTGAGCAATTCTGGATTTTTAGCGAAAACATCTCGTCCTGCACTATGATTTCGTCGCCGGAGACCACCGAAATATTAATCGCGTCGCGAAATTTTAAAATATCCGAGTCTTTATTCATTCTGAATCCTTTTTAATATAACTAAACGAAAATGGCGGTTTTATTCATTTCATTTTCTTTTTTAGGTTTTTTGAGCCATCCCATTTCGACTGGTATGTCGTATAACCTTCCGGGGCCGAGACGCTGCCACATATGGCGCATTCCAGGCACTATGATTTTAACCACGTTCAATCCGACGTCCGGCTGGGTCTGGTCCAGTATAAGCGTCCGCATGCCGCGCTCATCCATCAAATTCACGCACCGGTTAATATCCGCGAGCATATCGTTAGACGAAATATCATTGAAATCCGACAGCTTTCTGGCCGGCTGAGTCTTATCCGGAGCCAGATATGATTCATTACGGAGTTTAGCGTTCTTCCACCACGACGTTACGAACGGGTCCTTGAATGAATACTCGCCGGGAGAATCTTCGAGGACGGAAGGCATGAACTGATTCATTTCCGTGAGCGCTCTTATAAGCGCCGTTTTGGGGTCGAAATGAGACCCGAAGGCGAAAACTATTTCTTCGCGGTCCGAATCCGGCTTGTAAGAGACGGCCGTAAAAGTCGGAATTCCGGTATCGCTGGTAATGTCGAGCACCCAGAATTTCCTGTTCTTCTTTTTATACGCGTAATATAATTTTTCGATATAGGCGATGTTAAAACTTTCGAGGTCCACGGCAGGCCTTTTTATCATATTATACCACCACAGGGCTACAGCGTCGCGTTCGTTTATTTCGAAAAATCCCTGTAGAATAGCTTCCTCGAGTGTATTGCCTGACGCGCATCCGTTCGAATTCGGCCACGAAAAAAAATGCCCTTCGGGGTCGTGATAACCGTAGTAACAATAGCTGGAGATGACGTAACGCCATTCTTTTTTTTCGAGCGACCAAAATGGCGTCCATTCGACGACGGCGTTTTCATCGAACGGTTCCGGAACCGTCTGGAAATGATGGCCTTGAGAGTTTATTATGTTCCTGTTCTTAAATTGTTCGTCGCTGTAATTCATGCAGTCGTTGGGTAGAACGGCCTGATCTTTTATTTTAGAATAGCTTGTTTTTATTTTAGGCTCGTTGCCGTTATAAAGACCTGAATATCTTTCAATTGCTTCGCATAAAGCACCGGTTTTGGCGGCTATTTCAGTTATGCCTTTTCCCGCGCTCATGCTGCGCAGATTTTTTTGAAGCGCCATGATGTTATTGTTGCGCATCGCCGAATTCTGGCCGGCGAAGTAAACGTTCAAGATTCCGTCGCTGCCGCTTTCGGCCTTGACCAGGGAATTTACCACTCCGGTTATAGGGCTTACGTGGTTTGAAAATTTATTGAAAGTTTCCTCCGGGCTCATCGTCCGGCAGCCGCCGTAAAGTGAATCGGTATCTTTGATTATGCTTTTCAGGACGGGCGGGTTAGGTTTTTCATCCGCGGGTGAACCTATATTGCAGGCAGGACATTGCGGACGTTTCGTTAAAATATGCTCCTGCGATAAAAGCGTAGTGGTGTTTACGCTTATGACGCGTCCGGCCAGGTTCGCTCCTTCGTTTTGCACCGCCCAGATCGCCAGTTGTTGGGCGGCCATCTGATACGCCATTTGAACGCTTGACGGAATGGTTCCTCTCGATGTGACGATAGGCGAAAGATCATTTTTTTTCGATTGGATGAACATTTCGATGTCGCGATTGGTTTTAAGGCGCTGAGCGAGGCATTCAAAGCAGCCGGTCCTACCCGGAATAAAAATAGGGCCGATCCAGATGATCGCGCCTGAAGGCTTGATGAGCATCCATGGAATGTTTTTTTTGATGGAGTTTCTGTTTATTTCGAAAAGTTCAGGATAAAGATAATCAGGAGCCGCGATCACGATAATTTGTCTTGCCCGGTGCTTTCCTTCGAATGCGCTGTCGGTTCCGCATACTTCGACGCTCATGCCGGCGTTTTTTATCGCGACTTCAAGCGGCCCGACATCTGTATCAGCGATCGCCGTTAATTTGATAAGCGTGTTTTCAAGCGCTTCTTTTGCGCTGAATTCGGAAACGCCAAGAAGGCTCCAGTAAGCGGCGAATGTTGAAGACACGGTTTCGTTTTTTTCGGTAATATAGCCTTTATGCTTGAGCTTTTCAAGCGTGAAATAAACCTCGGCCCCTGAAACTTCGGTTTCCAGCGCGTCGACTATTTCATCGGCGTCTTTCGAACCGTCGAGCATTCTTGCGATGAGGCAATAAAGCCGGCCTTTCAGGACAAAGTTCGAATTTTCGGAAACCAGTATGACGCAACTATCGGAATCGATGATTTCGACATGAAAGTGGTTTTTAAAAATAATTTTTTTATTCAAGTTATGAACGCCTTAACAAAAAATAAATAAATCAAAAGCCATATGCTATGAAAAACAGCCATCAGCAGGCTTAATGCCTCTTAACGATGGCCGTTTTTCATTTGATTATTTTGCTGTATTAATTCTTATGGATTAACCGTGGCAATAAGCCGTTCCAGCGGTTGCGATGCAGGCGGAACCTATAGTTCCCCAAGTGCCGCCACCGGCGACCTTATCAAGCTGATCGTCCGAGAGCTCGGTTGAAGGTTTCGGCGGAATTATTATGTAACATTCTTTTTCGGTATTTTCAACGGCATGCAGTTTCATGCCGGCAGGCATTTCAACGCCATTTTCTTTGAGTACTTTAGCCGGATCTTTTATAAAACTAGTTTTGAAAGCCGGGTCTGACCAACATTTAGCGATTACCTGCATATACTTTTTTGATTGGTTTTTTACGTCCATCGAAATCCTCCTTAACTATATCGCCGTTATTTAGTTTAACGGCATCGTTCCATACAAAGATATTATATCATAATTTAAACTTTGTCAAGTGGTTAAAAGTTACCTGGCTAAAAAATCGATTTTGTGATTATCCGGCAAGGTATTCTTTTAAGCCTGATAAAGACTTTTGGTAAAAAGATTTTATTTTTTCTGAATTAGAAAGGTCATCGGTTGAAGGCGCTGGTCTTAATAAAAATAGCGTAGGGCAGATTGGCTGAAATTTATCCGGAGGGCAATAGGCCAGATAAAAACACAAGGCTCCGAACATAGTGTTTTGAGGTAATATTAAAAGCGGTTCATTTTTTATAAGTCTCGTGGCATTTTGTCCCGCGATCCAGCCGGTTCCGGCCGCGGCGAGATACGTGTCGGTTCCGGCTATTTCTCCGGCAAAGAAAAGATCGTTTCTGCTTTTGTGCTGAAGCGTCGGCAGGCACTGGCCGGAATTAATATAGCAGCTCAGGTGCATGTGGCCGTAACGAATAAAGTTCGCGTTTTCAAGCCCCGGAATCATCGAAAAGACCCGTTTCTGCTCGCCGTATTTTAATTTGGTTTGAAATCCGAGCATTTTATAGGCGTCCTGGCCATACATTTTTATCAATTTTAAAACGGCATAATCTTTTTCGGCGCCGCTTTTAAAGGACGGCATATCTCGCGGCGATAAAACTTTTTCGAGCAGGCTTGTTTTATCGAGGGCCTCGATCGCTTTTCCGCCCAGATGATCTATCCATGAAAGCTTTGGCAGCGTTATATCGTCCATGTAAACTTTTTCAATAACATGAGCTTTTACCTGAACGGCCTCTACGAGGGCTTTGTGAAATTTTTCAAATTCGTCTTTTTTCATCCGGCAGTACAGGCATTCATGATCCGCCCCGTTTTCGTCGGTATAGACTTCAGGGACCATTGCGCCGTTGCCGATGGAGCCGGAATGTATCAGCGGGGCGGACGATTCAAATCCAAAAAAATTTTCGGCGCCCGCGAATCCTGATATCGACTTTGCCATGTCGCATGACGTTAGCGGGCCGGTCGATATTATCACCGGCCCTTCGGGGATTTTTTTGATTTCTTCGTTAATAACTTTTATAAGCGGATGAGATGAAATACGTCTGGTGATATTTACCGCGAAATCGTTTCTATTTACCGCGAAATATTTTTTAGTATTGATTTTAGCTTTATCCGCGCAGTCCATGATCAGCGAATCCATGGTCCTTAATTCTTCACGCAATAACATATGGCTGAGAGCGATCTCAAACTGAGTTTCAGGAAAATCTTTAGGCCCCAGATAATCGGTGCAGACAAGTTCTCCCAGATGATCGCTGCGATGAACTCCGCTTTTTACCAGCGGCCTCATTTCATAAAGATCGACTTCGACCCCGAGTTTGGCGGCCTGCCATGCAGCCTCGCATCCCGCAAGCCCCCCGCCTATAATAGTTATTTTAGAATTTTTCTTTTTAATGTTCATTTTTCTTTTTTTATAATTCAATTTGAAAAACGTTATATAAAAGTTGATTTGAAACAATACCGGACGAAATTTTACATTAAAAACATTTGAAGAAACAAGATCATATTATACCAGTGGAACATAATTTGTCAATGGAAAACAAGACCGCCGCCGAATAATTTTATTGACAACGGCCTTTCAATTATTTATAATTTGCGAATGAATTCAATGAACGAATATAAATTTGAACCCGACTGCAACGATATCATGTGCGGCTCCTACAACCAGCGGATATTGAATTCCCCTCCCGTTTCGTTTGACGATGCTGATAAATACGAGATCCATATGCTGCTTTGTGAAAGGGACGTGGCGGCGGCCCTGTGGTGTCTTAAAACATTTTATTATCACTCTAAATATGACGGCCGGCTCGTGATACATGACGATGGTTCCTTAAACGATAAAAGCGTTGAAACGCTCAAGCGGCATTTATCAGGCTGTAAAATAATCAGCAAAAAAGAAGCCGACGAAAAAATGGCCGGCGCTCTTAAAGGATACAGATTTTCAAATGAATACAGGTTTGGCCGGAACCGGCATATTTTTGCGCTCAAGCTTCTTGATTTTTTATTTCTTTCGTCAACTCCGGGCTATTTAATGATGGACGCCGATATTTTATTTTTCAACCACTGTTCGCAAATTATAAACTGTATCGAAACCGGAAGAGGGTTTTTCATGCGCGACAGCATTAACGCTTATGCCTTGCCCATAAAATATCTGAGTTCAAAATTTCCTTTTGAAATTACGGACCGGGTGAACGCCGGGCTGGTTTTTATTCCCGATAAAAACATATACGAAATGGATTTTATAGAAAATTACCTTGAGCTGATTTTTATAGAAAAGAACAAAATAGCCCAATGGTGGATAGAACAAACGCTTCATGCGCTTATAATATCAAAGTATTCGAATATATTTGAATGCCTTGGAACCGGATACCAGATCTCGGCTTTCGATGACGATCACGTTACATGTCCCGTGAATCAAAATACCGTCGCGCATCACTATGCCGCGTCCAAAATGAATAGTATAAGCTATTACCGCAGCATAAGAAATATTTTTAAGAACGATTTTATGGAGAAGCTGAGATGAAATGGTTTTTCGCGCTCGGACGCGATTCCATGGCGTTCGATTATTACGCAAATATGCTGCAGGTAGCGTTTTATACCGCTATGAAGCACAATCCATGCCTCGAGCCTGTATTTCTATACGACGGCGAGGACGATGGAAATCATCTATTGAAATGGCTTGAAGGTAAGCCCGTCACCATAATCAATAAAAGAACCGCTTTTTATGATGAAATAAAGTCCGCCAGCGGCATCGATAATACGCCCTGGGCTTTTTCGGCCGCCACGGGAGCGTTTTTAAGGGTCGAGATTCCGGCCATAATGGCTGAACGCGGTTGGAAGGATAAGTTCGTACTCTATACGGACTGCGATGTGATGTTCATGAAAAATTGCGTCGATTACTTTAAAAAATTAAAGCCTGAATATTTCACGGTCGGTCCGGAATTTACGAAGTCTAATTATACGGCCATGAACACGGGCGTAATGATAATGAATATTGAAAATCTCGGAAAGACCCTCGCAGGTTTTATGGCGCATATCAGAAAAAACATGGATGAATTCGTGAATTCATCTTATGATCAGGCCGCCTATCGTTCCTACTATGCCGGCAAATATGACCGCATTCCGCCCGAATATAACTGGAAGCCGTACTGGGGAAGCCTTGGTAAAGCCGCCATAATTCATTTTCACGGGCCCAAGCCTTATCAAAGGCATGCCATGCTTAACGGCCTAATGCCTCAATATTTTAAAGTTCTTGGGAAAATTGGTTATTATAAAGCCTGTCTCATATGGGAAAAGAAACTCGTCGAGGCTTTCAGCGACCGGATCGATAAAAAGCCATTCAACAAAAAAAGCAATATACGGATATAGCGGCATGCAGTTATGACCATATCGCATAATTTTTGACATTATGAAGACGATTATGATAAAATTATTAAAAATAGTTCAAGGAGTGAATTGAATGAAAAAAACGTTGATCCTGTTTTTCGTTGCCGTGATATTTATCTCGTCTTTTGGCGCTTCAAAGCTTTCGGCCGCGACTCAGGTAGCTAATAAAGAAGCCGCGATAATATTTTTTATGCCGGTCGGCGATCCGGCGAACCCTTTTATACATATGTCGGAGATCGGTATTATAGCCGCGTCGAGCCTTTTTCCAAATTTAAAAATTTCCCGCGTGTATCCTTTTAGCGACGAATACATTCAGGAATATATAAAATTCAGCGCTATGCGCGGACATGACTATATCATAGGCATAGGTTTTTATTACGCCGAGGCCTTCGATAAGATAGCGGACCGTTTTCCGAATAAAAATTTTATAGTCATTGACGGCAAGTCTAAGAAAAAGAACGTTAAATCGATAACTTTCAATAACTATGAAGCCGGATATCTCGCCGGAGTAGTAGCATCAGTGATCAGCGAAACAAAAAAAGTCGGATTCATAGGCGGCCGCGAATCAAAACCGATATTGGATTTTGAAAAGGGTTTCAGGGACGCCGTAAATATCATTAATAATTCGGTCGCGGTTTCCTCGAAAATGATATCTAAAGGCAATGACGGTTATTCAAACTCAAAGGCCGGTTTCGACATCGCCGATGAGATGTATAAAAGCGGATGCGACATAGTTTTCGCGGCCGCCGGCGCTTCGGGTTTCGGTTCGATCAACGCCGCCCGCGCCAATGAAAAATATATTATAGGCGTCGATTCGGACCAGGACTCTATCGCTAAAGGCTTTGTGATAACTTCAGTTATTAAAAGGCTTGATACGGCCATAGTTAATCTCTTGCAGGATATCTCAACGGACAAATATAACGCTAATGAAGTGTCGTATAACGTTGGAAATGTAGGATTCACCCTTTCACCCTTCAATTATTCGCGCGACAAGATCGGAAAAGTTAAACTCGATAAAATATTCGACAATATCTTTGAAATAAAGAAAAAATACGATTATTAAGATTCTGGCAAAGTAAGAAGAGTGACTAATATGCGTCGGAGTACCGGAAAAAATACGGGAGGCGTATTGTTTGAAAAAATATAAAATGACTGAACTTTCAAGGGACCGGCGCGCGGCGTTACCTGTTTTATCTGGCGGCGGCTCCCGTTATATCGATCACCATGTTTTTATGGCGGATTTCACTAGGATCGAAGATATAAGAGCTATGTTCTCTAAAAAAAATATGAAGCCGCCTTCTTATTCGGCTTTTATGTTATACGCCATTTCACGCGTTTTAAACTCTCATAAAAAATTCAACAGCTATCTTCGCGAGTTTCCCACGTTAAAACTTGCCGTATATGAAGGCATCGATATCAGCCTTACAGGAGCCAGCGTTTTTTCGGTGATAAGAAATTCCGATGGAAAAAAATTCATGGATATTATCAACCATCTCGGAGCTCTCAAAACCATCAAACACGATGAAACGCCTGAATATAAGATACAAGAATTCTTTAAAATATTTCCAAATTTTATGCGTATGGCGCTTTTTGGTCTTTTATACAAACCTTTTCCGGATAGAATGCGTAAAATATGCGGGACATGCGCGTTCACATCGGTCGGTAAATATGGCGCGGATTTTGCGGCGCCGCTTTCATCGGGATCGATAACGTTTTCTCTTGGCCGCGTGGCTGAAAGGCCGATGGCGGTGGATAAAAAAACGGAGCCCAGATCTTCGGCCTATATAACTCTTACGTACGATCATAGAATAGCCGACGGCGCGGATTGTTCGGAACTCGGGGCCGGACTCAAAAATTTCATTGAAAATTATGACGGAATGGCGATATTTAACGATTGATATTTATTTCGCTCCGGCGGCTTTTCAAAGATTAAATGAATAAACGATAACGGCGCCACGAATGAACATGGCGCCGTTGAGATAATTGAATTTATAAAATTGTATTTATTTTAATACCATTTTTTGACAAGTTCGCTTACTTTTTTATTGGCGTTTTCGACGATCTCATCTGTTTTTTCGGGATGCATGTTTATTCCGGCCGCGGAGATTATCTCGACTTCAGAAAAGCCCATGAAATTAAATTCGATCTTGGTGAGTGCCGAAAGCGTGTCGTAAGCGGCCCGCGGGCCTTCATACGTTCCGCCGCTGGATGTCAGTACGAGAGCTTTTTTGCCGCCCATCATTCCCCTGTAACCTTCGGGCGTTATGGTCCACGTCTCGCCTTTCTGCATTATCGAGTCGAAATAAGTCTTCACTATTCCCGGCATTCCGAAGTTATGCATCGGAAAGGCCATTATAACGATATCCGCTTTTTTAAACTGCGCCGTCATTTCATCCATTTTTTTTATGATTGCTTCGCGTTCGGGACTGATCTTTTGGCCGCCGTAGTTTCTTTCGTAATAAACCATGAGGCTTTCGTGCGTGAAAAAATCGGGAGCGCTTTTGCAAAGGTCCAGTTTTTCCATATTCGACGGTTTGGCTTCGCTTAAAAAGTGATCCAGTAATTTTTTCGTGTTCGAGCGTTCCTCGCCGGGAAGGTATGATACTATAAAAGTTTTTTTAGACATTTTTACGCTCCTTTTTATTTTTCAATAATGAGCTCGTAATAAGCTTTAAGCTCAAGCGCTCTCTTTTTCGTCAGTTCCATTATCGAATCGGCCACCATCGGGACGTACATCGTCCCTTCTTTTTTTGAATATACGGAATCTATCAGTTTAATGTCCGCGTCGCGGAGTTTTATCCATTCAAGCTGGGATTTTTTGAGGTTGGCCTGCCCTTCCTTATCAAGAACGCCCGATAAAAGTTTATAATATTTATTGAGTTCGCCGTCCCATTGTTTCGCGGCGTTGTCTATGCATTCGACCATTCCGGCGGTAGAAGGGTTCTTGTCCATGCAAGCGTCGAGTTCTTTATCTATTTTGTGTTTTTCAGCCGTCGTGATTTCCTTTGGCTTGAGTTCTTCCGCCGTTTTTTTTACGTCAGCCGCAAGGGCGTGATTGAAAGATAAAAGCAGCGGCGCCAAAGCAGTTATAATAATAAATATTATTTTTTTATTATATTTCATTTCAACCCCTTTGTATAGTATTATTATTCGGTTCTTACCGCAAAATGACGAGCGGAAACGCTGATTTTGCTACCCGATATCTACTTCTTCCCCGAATATTATCGTGTATGCGTCTTTGGCTATTTGAAGCTCTTCATTGGTCGGCACCACTATGATCGATGTCGGGGAATAATCCGTTGAAATAATGCCTTCATGCGTTCCGCCTTCGCGGTTTTTGTCATAATCCATTATTATGCCTATGTGTTCGAGGCGATGGCATATCCGTTCGCGCATTTTAACGGCGTTCTGGCCCACTCCTCCCGTGAAAACGAGGATATCGACCTTATAAAGATTCGCGGCATATGCTCCGATATATTTTCTTACGCTGTGAGCATATACTTCCAGAGCTTCCTGCGCGTTTTTATTGCCTTCTTCGGCCGCCTTTTCGATATCGCGCAGATCGTTGGAAATACCCGATAAACCAAGAAGACCGCTTTTTTTATTCAATATTTTATTTACTTCATCGATTTTATATCCGCGTTCAATAAGGTAAAGCGTTATCGCCGGGTCTATATCGCCTGAGCGCGTTCCCATCATAAGTCCTTCGAGCGGCGTGAAGCCCATCGAAGTGTCGACCGATCTTCCGCATTCGATAGCCGTTATTGACGCTCCGTTTCCAAGGTGGCAGGATATTACGTTTGTATTTTCAGGAGAACGCTTCATGAATTTTACGGCTCTGTTGGCGACGTACCTGTGGCTCGTGCCGTGAAAACCGTAGCGCCTGATCTTGTATTTATCGTATAATTCGCGCGGCAGTCCATATAAATAAGCGGCCGGCGCGAGCGTTTGATGAAAAGCCGTGTCGAATACGGCGACCTGTTTGACGTGAGGCAGAAGAGCGATCGCTTCCCTTATACCCACGAGATTCGGAGGATTATGAAGCGGCGCGATATTGCAATTTTCCTCGACGGCTTGAATCACGTCGCTCGTGATTAAAACTGATTCAGCGTACTTTTCTCCGCCGTGGACCACTCTGTGCCCGATGCCTGAAATTTCATTTATATTTTTCAAGATGCCGAGTATCGAATCGGTAAGGGCTTTCGCCATCAGGCCCATAGCCGCTTTATGATCGGGAATTGGAAGTTCCTGCTGGAATTTTCCTTTTATGGTGTCCTGCATTATTTTGCCGTTTTTTTCGCCGATTCTTTCAATGAGACCTTTTCCAAGGCTGTTTTTGGATGGCATGTCATAAACTTCATACTTGAGTGAGGAGCTTCCGCAATTGATGATGAGAATGAGTTTGCTTTTTTTTTGCATCATTTACACTTACCTTACCTCTAGATTAAAATTATCCATACCGTCGTCCATGTCTGTCGCATATCTATTTATATATATTTTTCTTCCGTTGGTCATATTCGCGCCGCCATATTCATAAGCCATGATATATTTTGAGAACGCCTCCAGCGCCATCGCGTTGCAGAAAGGCTCGCTTCTCCAGTGCGCCAGGTCCCAGAAGGAGGCGGAGAAGAACAGGCCTGAATCCCATTTGATTCCGTATAGCCCGTTATTGCCGTATTCGCTTCTGAAAGTTTCATCGTTTTTGATCTTGTGTTTTTTCCTTGTGTTTAAAAGGTAGTTTATTCCGGCGTCTATCGCTGCTTTATATTGAGCTTCCATGTTCTCTTCGCGCGCGTTGTCTATTCCGATGTTCAAAAGCGTTATAACGCCGAGCGCGGTCGATACATAATCGGTTAGATCCTCGCCGCCCGGGAATGCGCCTGTTTTTTTAGGGTATTTGGCCGCGTATGAATTCTGGTGAAATATGATATCTCTCATGAGCCATTTCATCGACGGTTTTAAGGCTTCGTTTCCGCCGTCGCGGTAGGCTCTTGAAGCGGTGTACGGAAATATCATAAATTGCGGATAGTAAAGTCCGCTTCCCGGCCATGTCCTCTGAAAGATCGCCTTCGAGACTACGGCGAGCGCTTCGGCGCATCCCGGAACATTTTTCATATCCAAAAGCCCTAGCGCCAGAAGCACGTTTGAATTTACGACCGCGTCCACGTTGTTTTTTTCCAGAGGAATGACGCCTTTATCGGCCTGAGAGAACGCAGGCTTATTTTCGTCTAAAAGCCATGTCATAAATGCGCCCGTGTTTGAGCCTTTCCACGCGTCGCGGCCGTCCTCTTTTTTCGGATTGCGGTTTATATCTCTGAATTTAAGAGTTACGTTCATGGCGTTCATATCGATCGCGAAATTCGCGGTATCGTTAAAGAAAGCGTCGTCTTTATAAGCATATAGCAGGTTGTTTTTGATTTTTTGTATGGCGACGGCCGTCGCTGTATCGTCGGAGTCGTTTGGAATGTTGAAAAGCGCCGCGGCGCCGGTCTGATTCTGATTTTTATCGAGGCACGCGATGACCCAGTCGGGCGGAGGAACGTTCATGCCTTTCGCGAGTTTTCCGAAGATGAATTTGAGTTTCGGGTTTATATATGCCTTAGCCAGCGGTTCTATGGCTTTTTCCAGCGGGATATTACAGGGGCCCGAATAGCTTGGATGGTCTTTCATCGGAAGCCAGAAGTTATAAGCGTCGCCTCTTTTATATTTTTTATCGATGTTCCAGCAGAGTTTAAGCATATTGGCTATGCGTCTTTCGCCTGGTTTTACGTTTTCACGGAATAAAAAGAGCGGATATGAGACGAACGCCGGCACGAAAAGGTTCGAATCGGGTATCGCGACTAGCGATTTGCCGTTTGAGCCGAATTTTTTAGGCATAAAATGAACGGTGCTTTCCCATTCGCCTTCGACGTTGCTGATTTTTATCGGCGGAAGCGCCGGCAGAAAAAGAGCTTTTTGAATATGAGGAAGGTTGAATTCGACCTTGCCGTCGCATCCGTCGCCCGCATCGCTGGAGTCGAAAACGCTGCTTCTGGTGCCGGGCCTGTTACGCACCTGCATATCGTCGAGATAGACGAGAATGCCCATGATGGTCCTTTTAATGTCAGGATTTTGCGCCCTTGATTTTATAACCGCGTTCATATCTTCGCCATAAGCGGAGGTTGTGTAAATAATCACAAATAAAAGGCTTAATAAGGCATGGCGTAATTTCATAAGCTTTAGCACCTCGTCAAAATATTTGAATTGTTAAAGTCATCATAGTATAGTATATTTAAAAAAGCCGAAATTGTCAATTTTATATTAGCTGAAATAAATATTTTTAACTTTTATTTTACGCGGACCTGGTGTATAATGTTTATCGATACTTGACTGAAAGGTTGAATCAGCCTATGGCCCTCGTTAAATGTCCCGATTGCGGAAACGACGTTTCGTCCGAGGCGCCCGCGTGCGTGAAGTGCGGTCGTCCTATAGCTAATTATCCGCCTTTTGGAGTGAAGCCTCCATCGCCCCCTGAAACCGTAAAAGAAAAAAGCGCTCCGGAAGTTCCTTCCGGGACCGCCAAACCCGATGAAACCAGGCATGAGGTCCCCATTCGCAGAGACCCTTATAAGCTCGAATTTTTTCCGTCCATCGTGATGATGCTTCTGGCCATAGCATACGCAGTTTCGCCGTTCGATCTTGTCCCAGGCGGTTACATCGTCAGCATTTTCGACGACGTCCTGATTCTGACCTGCGCCTCGCTGAACCTCTATCACAGCCTCATTCCCGAAGCCGACGAAAGTTACAATAAAACGATCAAGCGCGTCAAACTTATTTTAGTCCTTTTGAGCGTCTCTTCGATCGTGATCGTCGCCGTGGCATTGCGCATAACTATGATAGTCCTGGGGAAATAATGGATTTATTTATTCAACGGCGTTAACGGAATTGAGAAACGCGATCGAATTTTGCTGCCTGGCTTTTTTAGCGTAACCCATTGCCGTAATGCCGTTATTATTTCTCGCGTTCACATCGGAGCCGTTTTCAATCAAAAATTTCATGAAGGGCACGCTTCCATTCCTGGCGGCCATCATTAATACTGTTTCGCCGGAGTTGTTTTTGATGTTGGCGGTTACGCCGCGGGCTACGAGCATTTTAGCGATTTCAACTGTTTTGTCATCCATCTCATCGCCGGTAATGCCTCCCGTTAATTCGAAAAGGCAGTTCTCACCGTTCTTATTGATTATTTTTAAGTCCGCGCCTTTTTCTATAAGAAGTTTGAGGGCGTCGATATTTTTATTGTATAGTGCGGCTTTTAAAGGTTTCCATGAGGAATTGTTTCCGCTTTCATTTCCTGCGGCGCTTCCGGTATTGCCATTTATATTAATTCCTTTTTCAATCAAATACTTTAAAATGCCGTCTTCTTTTAAAGTGGCCGCCCTGGCCGCCGAGCGCGCGCCTGATTTGATAAGTCCTGGTCCATAAGCGCTTTCAACTACAGTCTTGACAGTTTCTAAAGAATGTGAACCTATGGCGCAGTATAAGAGATCGTCGCCGTTTTTATTCAGGTTTGTCACGTCGCTCTTTTTGGCGAGAAGGTATTTAACTATTTCGGAATCGCCTGTCGCTGCGGCAAGAGCGATAAGTTTTTCTCCGCCGCTGTTCGCTATGTTACATTCCGCTCCGTTTTCGGCCAGTAATTTAAAAACAACGTTTTTTTTGGCTGCGACCGATTTTTTTAGTGACTCTTCCGTGTAACCTTTCGCGGCTTCCGCCTTGGCCCCCATGAATCTGGCGAAATTAGCGTTCTGCGAACCGATCACCGTTATTAACACAGGCGCGTAATCGGAAGGAAGATCTTTAATTTTATAGCCTTTTTTTATTAATTCGTTGATCGTTTTAATGTCCAGCGAAGATACGGCCTCAATAAATATTTCATCGGTTTTGAGGATTCTTGCCGTGTTAACCGGATACTTAGGCGCCGCCGGCGTTATTTTAGTTTTTTTAAAATTTTCATCGATCTTTTTTAACAGATCCCGGCTTTTTTCTTTAGCCTTATCGATCTGTTGCGGGCTCATTTTTTTTTGAAGTTTATCGAGGCTTTCAGCGGCCGCTTTTTTACTGATCGGATCCGCGGTCGGACCCGAGGCGATGATATTATAATATGCGTAAGCCATGATATTGTTCTGAGGGAAATCGGTTCCCTCGTAATACATCATCGCGATATTGCCCTGGGCCCTGATCTCGCCATGAAGCGCGGCTTTTTCAAACCATTCCGCGGCTTTCTTATAATCTTTATTAACCGTATTGCCGAAATAAAATATCGTTCCCATATAGTATTGACCGACAGGATCGCCCTGCGCGGCCGCTTTTTCAAAACATTCGACGGCTTTTTTATCGTCTTTTGGCGCGCCGTTCCAGCCGCAGGAATACGCTTCGCCTAAAAGCCCCAGCGCAGCCGCGTCTCCGCTTGCGGCTTTCTTTTTCAGATCATCAAATGTGTTTTCCGCGCGCGCCGCGCCGCCGCAGATTAATAATAAAACTATCGCAACAAGTAATATTTTTTTCATTTTTCATTCTTCCTTTTTTTATGTGTGTTATTTTTTTCGCATTGTTGATGAGGCGGCTGTTAATAACCTACCGCTTCCGGGAACGCTATCTTCGCGATCGTAAGGCATAAAAGGTCGGCAGCCGGCGATTCGTAATTGGATAAAACAATTATTGTCGCCTTTTTCGAAGGAAGGTAGAGCATGGCGTGTTTATAACCCGTGATCGAGCCCGTGTGTCCGGTAAGGTTGCCGATATTCATTGAACCCGGCCCGTAGGTCATCTGCGGAGAGCCTTTAACCGGAACGGTTTTTTGACGTTCCGCGTTTATCTTCGGATCGAGCAGTTCGCCTTCGGCGAATATGCCGTTCCACTTCCAGAGATCTTCGAGGTTGGAGATCAGCGATCCGGCGGCCCAGCCGCAGGAAGAGTCGATGAGCGTTACGTCTTTTCCGTTCATGTATCCGTGCGCGAATACGCCTTTGATCGAGACGCTTTTCGGAAAATATGTGTGAGTTAGCCCGGCAGGGATCAATATCCTTTGCACGACCTCGCTTTCATAAGAGTTAGCCGTCAGAGCCTCGATGATCATGCCGAGAAGGATGAAATTCGTGTTCGAATAGACGGCCTTGCCGCCCGGGCGTTTCTGTCTGTGTTTGAGGCTGATGTTTATGAGCTGCTCCGGGGTCCAGGAAAGAAGCGGCCTGTTGTAATAGTCGCTTTCGAATTTTTTGTCGATAAAATAATTTTCCAGGCCGCTGTTATGGGTCAATAAATTTCTGATCGTGATGCTGTTTCTGTATCTCATCTTTTTTATGACCGGTATCTTGTTTTCGAATTTTGAGATTTTATCATCCAGGTCGAGGCGGCCTTCCCCGGCGAGCTGCATGATGACGGTCGCTGTGAAGGTTTTCGTGAGGCTTGCGATCCTTACAATGTCGTTCGCGCTCATAGGGCGTTTAGTTGAAAGGTTGGCGTAGCCTTTGGTTATTATCAGAGGATTGAAATCGGGCGCGGAAACAAGCGCGATAACGCCAGGCAATTTTTCAGTTTCCATGGTCTTTTCGATAACTTGCTCGATCTTCGATATCTTTTGTGACTCCAGCGCGGATTCAGTTTCATTCGCATGCGCTGAACCGGTCTGCGCGGCCCATAAAAAGATCATTGCGACCATGATAATAACTGCGTGAAATTTAATTTTTAACATGACGGCCTCCACATTATAATTTATTTTATGGGTTCGGATTTTTTCCATGAATTTAACGGTAAAAATATATCACATTGCTGATAAGTTTTACCTCGGCCATTAATTTAAAAAGAGCCGCTTAAAATTGATTCAAACAGCTCTTTTAAATCTTATTTTTGTTTTTCTTATTATCCGCCGCTATTATTTTATTGGAATTATCGGTTCAAAGTTATACGGCATAGATCCTGTAATCTATGTCGGGGAATATGTTGTCGTGATATTCGAGCGCTTGCAGGAACTCAGGGTTTATACGGCGGTCCTTTATCTGTTCGTACAGCGAATTGAACCGGTTCACATGGTCCTTCGTGCGCTTTTCGGCATACTCGACGGTCGTGTTATTTCTTATGATGAAGGCCCAGTCCGAGCTTTGAGCGAGCAGAAGCTCTCTCGCGGCCTGAGCGAGCGCGCGGTTGACCAGAAGGTCGGAGCTTTGATTTTGATAATGCGTCGCGAGCTCAACCATGCGCTCGGATATTTCTATCAGATGCGGATATATCCAATCGTTCGAGGGCGAAAGCCATACTTCGCTGTAGCCCTTGTGGCCCCATGAGCTGAAGGACGGCGTTACAATCTGGTTTTTAGGATACATTTCGAGGTATTCCGGCGGCGTTATGGCTTTTATGGCGCTTCTGCTGTCGCACGACATGCGCAGGAATTGCTCGACGAAACTCGGTCCCTCGTACCACCAGTGCCCGAAAAGCTCGGCGTCATAAGGTGAAACGACGAGCGGCTTTCTGTCCATATACTGATTTAAGTGCTCGACCTGTTTCACGCGGTTGAAGTGGAAGTTTGCTGCGTGTTCGCGCGCCATGTGGAGGGCTTTTTCAGGGTCATAAACCTGTTTTTCCTGGGTTTTCCCTGTTATTTTATAATATTTGATGCCGGTGTTTATCCTGATGCCGTCGGGGTGGATGTACGGCCTTATGTAGTCCAGGTCGAGGTCATATCCGACGTCGCGATAAAATTCGCGATAGTTGTAATCGCCCGGATATCCTTCGTTCGCGCTCCATACCGATCTTGACGATTCGATGTCGCGTCCGAAAGCGGCCACGCCAGAATCGCAGAAAACCGGCGCGAAAACGCCATATTTAGGTCGCGGCGAGCCGTGAAGGATGCCGTGCGTATCGGTGAAGAAATATTGGATTCCGTATTTTTTAAGGACTTTGTCGTGACCCGGAAAATATCCGCATTCGGCGAGCCATATGCCTTTGGGTGCTTTTCCGATGTGGCGGATGTGGGAATCGACGGCGATTTTTATCTGGGCCTCGACCGCGCGTTCGTTCACCGACATGAGCGGAAGGAAGCCGTGCGTGGCGCAGCAAGTTATGATCTCGAGGTTTCCGCTGTAGTGGAATTTTTTAAAGCCTTCGATTATGTTGTTGTTGTATTGATTGACGAAGGTTTTCCTGTTCAATATGAACTTATCGAGGTACATGACGGCGACCTTGTTCAGATCGGGCATGAGCCTGGTCCTTACGACCTCTTTTTCCGCGAGTTCGATGAGGGCGTCTAAGTGTTTCACATAACGTTCCTGCAGCAGCGGGTCGGAAAGCATCGCCAGAAGCGTGGGCGTCAGAGACATCGTCAGTTTGAAGTTAACGCGGTCGTGCGCCATTCTCTCGAAAGCGTGAAGCAATGGGAGATATGTTTCATTTATGGCTTCGAAAAGCCAGTTTTCCTCGAGAAAATACTTATATTCCGGGTGGCGCACATATGGCAGATGCGCGTGCAGCACCATCGTTATATAGCCTTTTTCCATTATTCGGCGTTCTCCTTTTTATCGTATTCGGTGTGTTTGTGAACGCACGGAGTGATGGTTATCTCATCTATCCTGTCGTTTGAAATGCCTTTTACGGGAATATCGATATCGGTGTCCGGCAGCGCCATTCGGATTGAGAACGTTCCGTCTTCGCGGAGTTTTATCGGTTGCCCCATTATCGTAACGCTCGCGTCGGGTTCGGTCGCGCCGTAAACTATGAGTTCGGTGTTTAAAACCATCCAGAATTTTCTCTGTTTTTTCTTTTCTTCTTCGGTTATCGAGCGTTCGGCCATTACCTGAGACGAAAGCGATTCCGATGAAAGCCCCTGCGCCGAAGATATTCCGGCGGACGCGAGTTCGGAAAGCTCTTCCATCTTCATGCCGCGCGCCATTGCCTGCATTATATCGGCCGAGCTCATGCCTATCTTCGCTCCGCCCGAAAGCTCATATAATTTCTTGAATTCGCCGTCTTTTACCATCCATTTTTCGTCTTTGACGTCGGATATTTTATGACTGGGCGCGTCCACTGGATTAGACTTTACGACGCTTACGAATTTTCCGGCCGGCGTTTTATAGCCGTATTCGACGGAGTATGAAAAATTAGGCTTGACGTTTATATACCATGAACTCGCCGTTTTTGTGAGTTCTATATCCAGCGGGCCTTCGACGGGTTTTCCATTCTCATCGACGTTATGCAATCTGAGAACCCTTTTCGAATTTTCAAAATCTTTCGATCCGACGATGCCTTTGACCTCGTCGACTTTTTTATCGGATACATCCCAGAAAGCGTATATCCATTCGGGATCGCGTACAAGCACGGTGAGGCGGTCTTTTCCGTATGATTTTGGAAGCTCCTGAGCGGTGTCGATTATGTAGTGGCGTCCGTATAAATTTTCAACCTGTGATGAAGTGACGGAGGTCGTTTCTGACGCGCGTGCCGCGCTTTTATCCTCTTCTTTTTTTCCGGTTGAAGTTTTAGCCGTCTTTGAAATTTCTTTAGCGACCGCGGCTTTCGCCGTTCCAGCGGTTTTTTTCGCTTTTTCGGAGTTTCCTTTATTTTTTCCCGTCGGCCTGTTATGGCCTTTCGAGGTTTTAGCCGATGGCTTTTTGTCCGTCGATACCGTCTTCGTTTTGGTTTCGTTTTTTTCAGCTTTTATGCTTTTTTCATTATTGACGATTTTCTTGGTTTGCAAAGGTTTTTCAGTTTTTGTGGCTTTTTCCGTTTTTTCAATTTTCACGATTTTCTCGGCTTTCACGGCTTTCGCAGGTTTCGCCGTCTTTTCTGCTTTATTTTCTTGTGCGGCTTTTACAGGTGATTTTTTCACCGCTTTTTTAGCCGCGCCAGTTTTTTTCACTGGTTCTTCAACCGCGTCTGAAGCTTTCTTTTTAATCATTTCTGCTAGAACCTCCTCGCCAGGTTAATTCATTCCGATTTATTTTTGCGATAATATCACTTTAACAAAAAGCAATTATTATGCCGTGTAAATAAAAATGATCAAGTCATAATTGGAATCCAACTTAATTGAATGGTTTAATAACTTAATCATAAAAATATGAACCTTTTGAAAATGTTCGCCACTGTTTAAAAATGTAAACAAAAAATAAAAATGATGAATTAAAAAACACTGAATTGTTTTTTAATTACGCAAGTTATATTTATAATTTTAAAGTCTTTTTTCCCGTGACTGCTTCAGGCTCTATTTTTTCCGAACCGCCTTCGCCAAGATTTCCGATTTCGAGTTTTCCGATGCGATATCTGAAGAGATCGATGACTTTGATTTTGAAGTATGCGAACATTTTTCTGATCTGTCTTTTTATTCCCTGTTTGAGGTGGACGTCGTAAGTATTCGCTTCGACAAGTTTTATTACGCACGGCATGGTCGTTTCCATATCGCCGTTGTCTTTTTCCACCGGTACGCCGGTCTTGAAATGGTTAAGCTGGCTTTCGGTGAGTTCGGCGTTCGTCTTAACGAGGTAACACTTAGTTATTCCGTGTTCGCTGCCTGAGATCGCGTTTAAAAAATCATTGTCGTTGGTCATGATGATCAGGCCGTGGGAGTCTTTATCCAGCCGGCCGGCGGGATTGAGGTTGTTTTCGATCGAATTGTAAATAAGATCGTAAACGGTTTTTTTCGTTTTAGCCGCGCCGGGTTTGGCTTTCGTGGTTTCGTATCCGACGGGTTTATTGATCGCGTAATATTTATGTGGCTTCGCTTTTACCGAGTCTCCGTTGACCTCGATCTTGTCTATTTTTACGTTGACGGGATGCATCAGATTCGTTATTTTTTTGCCGTTGACCGTGACGACGCCCGACAATACTAATTCTTTAGCCGCGTTGCGCGAGCAGAACGACATTTTTGACAGTGCGCGGTACAGCGCGCAAAGACCTTCATTTGAGTTATACTTTAAGTCTGGTTTTTTATTTTTCATAATAGAATGTATAATAACAGAATAATGAAATAATTTCAACTTATTTTGCGTTCAACTAAAAACATTCTGAATAAACGTTACTTTACAAAATAATATTTTTTTAGTATAATTATTGAAACAAAAAAATAATGGAGGAATTCAATGAAAAAATTATTGGTTGCGTTAGTGGTTATTTCAATGATCCTTTCCGTAACATCAGCATTTGCGATGAATAAAAAAGACGAATCGCAGCTTAAAAAGACTCAGGTTCTTATGGATAAAGCCGGCGAAGCTCCGGCGGAAGAAGATCCCGCTCCCGCCGACCAGGCTCCGAACGGCACTCCGACGGCTCCCTCGATACCGACTCCGGAAGATCCGTCCGCTCCTATCGATACCAAGGTCAGCCAATACTATTGCGTTATCGCTAACGACCAGATAAAAAATCTCGAGACTCTTTGCGCTAAATATAACGCGCCGATGAGCGTTTATCGTTCGTTCAACCAGCTCATGGTTTTCAAAAGACTCGGCGTTCTCGTAAAAGTAAATCCTAAAGATACGTATTTTATCGAACAGCTCCGTAAACTCTACAGCGCGAAGCCTCTCAGAAAAGTTTCACTTAGAGTCAGCGTGTCCGTAAGTTCGCTTGCGCATAACGTAAATAATTCAGCCGAAGGCGCTCTTAAGAATGAATTCGAACCCAATGAAGAGATACTCACCGCCATGCTCAAAACGCCTTACGGAAGAAACAATACTATGTTTAAAACGATAGCTAAAGCGTTCCCCGGCCTTCTCGATAAGGTAACGGTAAAAATCAACGAATACATGGGCCTTGGTAAAAAACGCAAAATGCTATTCAATCCTATCGTAACCATCGAATTGACCGCTCTGAATATGAACGGAAAAGATAAGCACGTTACGATGTTCTATCAGCAGTTCGCTTATAAGACCATAAAACATGACGATAGCTATCAGTGGGGAAAATAATCGGCGTGACGCGCGTGATCGATTTATAATCGTCGTTTATCATGAGTTGAATTTTTTGCTTAACCGGTTCATATAAAATAAAAAGGGCTGTTACAGAATATTTTGTAAACAGCCCTTTTGTATATTGCAATTAAAAATAAAAAAGCAAACAAAACGGAGTTTCAAAAGATATATCTATAAAAACAGTTTAAACCAAAACTTAAAAAGCGAAGACAACAAATTAACGTTAAAAACTATTTTAGAAGGAGTAAAAAATGTTGAAAAAAGTGATTATGGCTTTACTGATAGTTATGCTGGCGGGTATTACAAATTTTTCTTATGCCAGCCCCGAAACCGACAGGGAAGATTTTTTGAAAACTAAGGCTTTAATGGGAGTCAACGCCGGCGGAGAATCCGCCGAACCCGCTTTTGCTCCCGCAAGTTCGCTGGGATTTTCCGGCATGAAACCGTCATATACCCTCTATCCCACGCGCGATGACGGCTCGCCCTGGAGTCCCGTCGCTGAAAATAAATATTTTTATTGCGTCGCCGAACCTCACACGCCTTCAGACGTCGAAGAGATTTTATACCATTTTATTAAATCCGACCACTTTTCATGCGTGTATCCAAACCTCATGACTTTTCAAAAAATTAACCGTATCGATCTGCGTCTGTATCATTCGTTCAGGGATCTCGCCGTCGTTAAAAACGGCTACGTTATCAAGGTAAAAAAAGATACCATGGTTTATTGCGACAACAACAATATGATAAACTTTTTTTTCAAGGCAAAACCTTTGAATAAGGTTTCATTAAGAGTCAGCATTAACGTCAGTTCGATCTTAAACGGCGTTAACGTCACCGAAGAAAGAGTTATAACCGACGATTTCGAAAAATGCGACGCGATACTTGCTAAAATGACCGCGACTGCTTATGGCAACGGATGCACTATGTTTAAAACGATAGCCGAAACGTTTCCCGGACTTATCGAAAAAGTCGCCGTCAAGGATAAAAACAACCCGAACCTTATAACGTTATTCAAGCCCGTTATAAGCATAGAAATGGTCGCTCTTGATATGAACGGAAAGGGCAAGCACGTTACGATTTTTCCAAAACAATTCTTATATTCAACGATAAAAACTTCAGCCGGCCATGACTGGACCAAATAATAAATTTTAATAAACGGGCAATTTTGTAAAAGACGGCGGGTGTAAATGCTCGCCGTCTTTTTTTCCGGCATTTATATTTATTATATAAGGCCTTTTAAAAATCTTTGGCGAAGGCCTTCGTCGAATTTTTCGATAGCGTATCTGAGCATCGTCCGGGGCATTTTCGCGTAATGTTTTTTTAGAAAGGCGTATTCGGCGTCGAAGTCGCGGTTTCCGACTTCGCGAAGCATCCAGCCGCTGGCCTTATGTATGAGGTCGTGTTCGTGATCGATGAGCATTTCGGCTAACTTTAACGCGTCGGAAAATTGATTGTTTTTTATGAAATTAAAGGAGGCGATCATGGCGATCCGCTGCTCCCACAGATCTTTCGAACGCACAAGTTCGTACAGTATTTTTTTTGGCCGCTCCAGAAGATACGCGCCCAGTATTTTTTCGGCGGAAGAGTCCACGAGGTCCCA
This sequence comes from uncultured bacterium, assembly GCA_964545075.1. Taxonomy (GTDB): domain Bacteria; phylum Muiribacteriota; class UBA9980; order UBA9980; family UBA9980; genus DAOPXV01. The sequence continues at coordinate 55,619 of CAZJFS010000001.1, read as the reverse complement.
GTTGTTAACGCGCGCTGTGTTTTTCAAATACATATTCGCGATCGCCGTTTTTTCTTTTTCTCCGGCTTTTTCGAATTTATAGACCATCATGAAAAGCGCCGTCAGCCGGTATTCGTGAAACGGTTCATTCAGAAGCTTTTCGGCGTCGCTCAAATTTATTTCACTGAAGAATTTTTTCGCGGTCCTGCGCTGGTTCGGCACCGTGATCCCTATGAATTTATCGCCCTCGCCGTAGCCGCCCGGAAATGCCTTAAAGAAATTTTCGAGCTCGCCGGCCCTTTTGCGATCATTATAAGAGGCCAGCTCTTTTTTTATCGTTTCTATAATATGCATTTTTGAAAATCCTTTATATAACTGTAAGTATCGCCTTTATGTGAAGCGGAATTGAAATTTCAGATTTCTGGCCGCGCGATATATTCTGGCATATTCTTAAAAGATGGTTTCGAAGCATTTTGAAGATAGACTCGCCGAAATAAACCGAGGCTTTCGCGGGCGTTCCTATATAGCCGTCTGGCGATTTCATGTTTTTATATGTGAAATTCATCTTTAAAAATTCGGCGGTCGGGTTTATGATGAAAGGTTTTAAATGAGGCAATTTTTCGGATTTAACGGCGCGCGGAAGGAGATAGAGCATGAGCGATGTTTCTTTAACGTCCGCGTGGATCTCGCTTTTAAAATCGATATGCTCATAAATTTTGAAGACTTCGTCTTCTTTTCTGTCCGAAAATTTTTTGAGTTTTAAAAAATCAGTGATTGTCTTGTTATATTCGCCTGAATAATAATACGCCGAAAGCGGTTCGATTATGTTTATTCCGGGAAATTTAGATTCGCACGCGGATATCGCGTTCATTACGGATTTTATAAATTTGAGGTCGAAATGGTGCGATGTCAGAAGAATGTTTTTAAAACCGGCGCCGGCGAACTGAATGAGCAATTCGCTCAGCCCGTCCGAAAAAGTTTTAGGCGATAATTGAGGAACTGACCCAATGCCTTCGGATGCGGGCGCCGTGGCGAATGGAAGCACCGGGCCTTCCAGAAAACTTAATTCATTTTTTTCGATCTTGTTGGATTCGCAGACGCTTTCGCACAGATAACGCGCGATCATAATTCCGGTCGAAACGGGAAGATGACGGCCGTGCTGCTCGTAAGATCCAACTGGAAGGCAAAGCCAGGTTTTATCGAAATCTATGGATGTGATATCGTCATAACTTAAATAATCGAATTTCAAAAAATATCACCCGTATGTACATCAATTTTGGAGATATTATATATACTAAACCACTTTTTTGTCAAGTAAGATAGTTTTAGTTGGCTTAAAATCTGAATTAATGAAGTGATGACGGGTCCTAAAAAACTTATAACAATATTTAAGTATGCCGTTGAAATTTTGAAACAAATTGTGGTAAGATTAAGTACATATAATAAGCACAGATAGTTAAAAGGGAGAGTATAGTATGCGCGACATGCTGATACAGACCGAGAAACTTGAGCCTGGAATGAAGCTGAGCAAACCGCTTTTTACTAAAAACTCAAGCATGGTACTCTTTCCTAAAGATTATGTCCTCAATTCTGAATCGATCAAAAAGGCCATATATAACGGCGTCGGTCTTGTTTATATTTACGATAAGAGCGCGCCGCCTGATCCGCCTAAAGCGTCTGAAAATAAAGTTGATACGTCCGGCGCTGGCGTCCCGGCGCCGCAGATACCGGTGCGGGCGGAAAGCCAAATGCCCATGATGGCGCTGGCCGCTCAAACTTTCCAGGGGGAAACCGCCGCCAAGGTTTTGATCGTTGATGACGAAAAAGATATCTGCGACTACATTAAAATGATAATCGAAGATAAAAACTATAAAGTTTTAACGGCTCAGAACGTCAACGAAGCGTGGTCTCATTTGATCTGCGATCCCAGCATCAACACTGTTTTTTTGGATGTCAAAATGCCTGAAATAGGCGGATTTGAACTTCTTAAAATGATAAAAAGCCAGATTCCAAGGCCGGTCGAGGTTATAATGGTTACGGCCAGCCGTTCGATGCAGGATTTTATACTATCCAGGGAACTTGGCGCGCGCGATTATGTGACAAAACCTTTTTCGCCTGAACGGCTCACTAAGGCTCTTCAAAATTAATATTTAAAAAATATTGTAAATTTTATTTTTTATGATATAATTAAAGGTTAATAAAAATACTTTGGAGATTTTTATGGGAGTACTCTTACTTCACACAAGCGAATTAAAACCTGGAATGAAGCTTAGCAAGCCGCTTTTTTATGCACGGGAATCCAGCATTATTATGTTCGCTAAGAATTATATTCTCGATGAAAACGCGATCCAAAAAGCGATGGAATTTGGCGTCGGTCTCGCATACGTTTATGACGATAAAGAAGAGGAAACGGCTGAAGTTCTTGAAACCAAAATGCATTCTACCCTGGATTATCAGCTTCCGGCCCGAGTTATTCCACAAAAGGTTCTTGTCGTTGATGACGAAGCGGATATCTGCAATTATATGAAAGATATATTCGAGGAAAAAGACCATAAGGTGCTGATGGCCAACAGCGCATTGGAGGCGTGGAATCATCTTGTCAGCGATCCGCATATAAGCACGGTTTTCCTCGATATCAAAATGCCCGAAGTAAACGGCTTCGAATTTTTAAAGGTCATAAAGACCCAGCTTCAAAGGCCAGTTGAGGTCATAATGGTCACCGCCAGCCGCTCGATGCAGGATGTCATATTATCCAGAGAACTTGGCGCGCGTGACTTTGTAACAAAACCCTTCAAACCCGAGCGTCTGATCCAGGCGCTAGTCGGCGTTCAAAAGTAATCACGCGTCAAAACTCTTCCATTTAAAATTTTTTCAAAATATTAATTTCCCGAAGAAAATATCGACTATTCGGCTACGGGTTATTATTTTGGTCTGAAAAGTTTTACCGGTATTGCTTTTCCTTTAAGAAGTATCTCCTTGTCGAATTCGAAATCATGAGGATTCGGTAATCTTGAATAAGTGCTTTCGGATATCATAAAAGAGCCGTGCCGCGCTTCATGTTCTACCCTTGAAGCGGTGTTTACGACATCTCCTATTACGGTCATATCTTTTCTCGCGTCGGAACCTATATCGCCCTGAATAAGATTTCCGCTGTTTATGCCGATGCGAACGTTTATATTTTGAAGCCCTTTTTGTTTAAGCATTTCGTTTAGAGACGGAAGGCCTTCGTTAATAAATTCCTTCGCGGCTTTTACGGCGTCGGACGCGTCTATGAAGATCGCCATTACGCAATCGCCTATAAATTTATCTATATCTCCGGTATTATTTTTTATTACATGCGTCGAGACCGAGAAAAAATAATTGAGCATTTCGATCACCTGTTCCGGCTTGTGTTTTTCGCTGAACGTGGTGAAGCTGACGATATCCATGAAAAATACGGTCATATCCTTTAAAACGCCTTTTATTTTACCGCCGCTTGAAACCTCTTTTATTATAGAGTCGTATGTGGATACTGAAATATATTGTCGGACGAGTTTATCGAATTTTTTTTGAAGCGCGTCGAGTTTTTCCTGCTCGGAAATGTCGCGGAATACTTCTATCGCTCCGATTATTTTACCTTCCTTATTTTTAACCGGGCTTATATGCGTTGAAACAGGGAAGCGGTGGCCGTCGTTATGAAGCGGATAAAGTTTATATATTGATTCCTTATCCATTTCAACGGCGCGTTTTAATGGGCATGTATCGCATAAGCATACGAGATTTCCGTCGCAGTCGATATGGTTTAAGATATTGTCGCTGCATTTCCGGCCGCGAACTTTATCCTGTTTGTATCCCGTCATATTTTCGGCGCCTTTGTTCCAGAAAACTATTTTTCTATCGGTATCGACGACGTATATTCCATCAAATATGAAATCCAGGAGGTCTTTAACGTCCTTCGTTAAAAACAATTCCAATTCATTTTTATCGCTCATGATTTAAAAGCTCCTACGCATATAAATGGTTTCGCATAATTGATAGTAACACATTTTAAAAATAATTTCAATATAACCGGTCATCGGAACCGGCTTGACAATTTAAAGCATATGCGTTATATATATAAGTGTAGAGTGTATAAATAACATCCTTCCTTCATTAGCTAAAGCCGACCGCATGGAGGATAAATTGAAAGAAAACGATTTTCTCGCGAATGATCTTGAAAAAATATCCAGGGCCGTTAATTTCTGCATCGGATGCAGCGAGCCGTTCTATTTTTATGACGAGAAGAGCGTGCAGTATGTCGGAAAAGATTCTTATGGCTATTCGGTATATTCAATAGCGGGATATTGCGAGAACTGCGGATACGAATCCCGAGATGAAGTTTCTATGAAAGATGTCGAGCGGTGCATATAAAATAGCTGTTTTTGAATGGATAACGATCTAAATATTTTTTTGCGATTTTGGGTATTGACAAAACCTTCGAATTGTGTTAAACTAAATTTAATTGAATAAGTTTTTTCATTGATGCGAAAGTATTTATGAAAATTCTGCTTTTTCTGAACTGGAAATTCTTTAAAAGCAAAAGGTTTTCGGTTTGTCGTACATCTTATTTTACAAAAAGTTTTTTTGTAAATAAAACTGAATAAAGGAAGAGCATTCAACATGCAATACAGACGCGTATGCATTGAAGCGTTTGGGTACGAAATACCCGAATGTGTCGTCACATCCGAAGAAATCGAAAAAAGATTAGCCCCGCTTTATGAAAAACTCAAGCTGCCGCAGGGCAGGCTCGAGATGATGACGGGCATCCGGGAACGCCGTTTCTGGAAGGCTGGCACCATGCCGAGTGACGTCAGCACGAAAGCCGGTAAAATGGCGATCGAACGCGCCGGTATAGATCCCTCATCGATCGAATGCCTTATTCACGCCTCCGTTTCTCGCGATTTTTTAGAGCCGGCGACGGCGACGGTAGTTCACGATAATCTCGGACTTCCAAAAACATCCATGGTTTTTGATATTTCCAACGCATGCCTTGGTTTTATCAATGGCGTGATAATGCTCGCTAATATGATAGAACTGGGACAGGTTAAAAGCGGCATGGTAGTGGCCGGTGAAAACGCCGGGCAGCTTTATGAAAGAACGATTGCCGATCTTTTAAATAACGTCGATAACCTCACCAGAAATAAAATCAAGGATTCATTTCCCTCGCTTACGATAGGTTCGGGGGCCGCGGCTGTAGTTATGACGGATATTTCGGTATCTAAGGCGAAACATAAGCTCGTCGGCGGTTCCTTCATGGCCGCGACCGAGCATAACGCCCTATGCAGAGGCGGCACGGGGAACATGTCATTAAAAGCCAATGACGATACTAACGGTGATGCCCCGCAAAACGGCGACGCCGCGAATATGCCTCATATGTGCACCAATGCCGAAGCGCTTTTAGTGAGCGGATGTGAACTGGCTAAAGAAAACTGGAACAACATGAAGCAGGAACTTGCCTGGACTAACGATACGCCGGATCGCATATTCTGCCATCAGGTCGGGACCATGCACCGCCGCGCGATATATAACTCGCTCGATCTTAACCTTAATAAAGATTTTTCAACCTTTGAGTTTCTGGGGAACGTCGGGTCCGTTTCGCTTCCCATAACCGCCGCGCTTGCGGTGGACCAGGGTCTCATTGAAAAAGGCCAGAAACTCGCGATGCTTGGGATAGGCAGCGGAATTAACTGCCTGATGCTCGGAATCGAGTGGTAATTATAAAGTGAATAAGCAATAAATTCGCCGCCGCTAAAGAAGTTCGTAAATCTTACCGGAGAATAAAAAAATGAATAAAACAGATATCAGCGGATTCAAGGAATTATATCCCTTTGAATCCCATTTTTTAAAAATAGAAGGCCATAATTATCATTACGTTGACGAAGGCGCGGGTGAACCCGTCGTCATGGTGCACGGAAATCCGACGTGGTCGTTTTATTTCAGAAATCTTATTTCCGCTCTTAAAGACTCCGGATACAGGGCCGTAGCGCCCGATCATATCGGCTGCGGCTTATCCGATAAACCGCGGGATTATGAATACAAGCTCTCGAATCATATATCGAATTTGGAATATTTAATCGAAACTCTCGGGCTTAAAAATATAACGCTCATCGTTCACGACTGGGGCGGTCCCATTGGAATGGGTTACGCCACGAGGCATCCTGAAAACATAAAAAAACTTGTTATTTCAAATACGGCGGCCTGGCGTTCAAATTTATTCCCTTTCAGGATAAACCTTTGCAGAATACCGGTTTTCGGTACCATAGCGGTCAGGTGCTTCAACGCTTTCGCCAGGGCGGCCGTTCGCATGGCGGTTTCAAAACAGGAGCGCATGACGCCTGAAGTTAAACTGGGATATCTCGCGCCGTACGGAAATTATCACGACAGGATCGCCACGCTGCGCTTCGTTGAGGACGTGCCGTTTTCTAAAAATGATAAAAGTTATTCGCAATTGGTTGAAATAGAAGAAAAATTAGCGCTTTTAAAGAAAAAACCGATGCTTATAGCGTGGGGCGCGCAGGACTTTTGCTTCAGGATCGAGTTCTTGAAAAAATGGCGTTTCCTTTTTCCCGATGCCGACATCAGAAATATACCGGACGCAGGGCATTACGTTTTAGAAGATGCGCATGAACGTATAATTCCGTGGATAAAAGAGTTTCTGAAAAAATAAGCGAATCCGCTGGAACGAGTGTTCCTGATAAAAACATTAAAGGGCTTATAAGATAATAATGATGATAAAAGAAAAACCTGATTATAAAAATGAAAAATTCAATATAGCCTCCTATCTTCCTTATATGGCGGAGATAATGCCGTACAAGCGCGCCGTAGTTTTTCCCGCCGGCCGTGACGCCGCCGGCCACGTGGCGTATTCGCATTTTACATTTCAGCAGATGAACGAAGAATGCGACAGGTACGCGGACGGACTTTCTAAATACGGCATGGGTAAAGGCACGAAGACGCTTTTAATGGTGAGGCCCAGCCTTGAATTTATAACCCTTACCTTCGCGCTGTTTAAAATAGGCGCCGTTCCAATACTTATCGACCCCGGAATGGGTCCGTTCAATATGTTAAAATGCATATCGTACGTCGAGCCGGAGGCTGTCATCGGCGTACCGGTCGCTCAGGCTATCAGGGCTATATTCAGATGGCATTTCAAAAAAGTGAGATATAACGTTACCGTCGGTAAGCGCATATTCTGGGGCGGCCTGACGCTTGATAAAATACGCGAAAAGGGAAGCGTTAACTTTAAAATGTGCGAAACGCGCGGAAGCGATCCGGCCGCGATACTCTTTACTTCAGGCAGCACCGGCCCGGCCAAGGGCGTTTTATACGAACATAAAATGTTCGGCGCGCAGATCGCGCTTTTGCACGAAGCTTATAAATTCGGCGAAAACGAAATGGAACTTCCTGGTTTTCCGCTTTTCGCGCTTTTTAACGTGGCGCTTGGAACGACCTGCGTTATTCCGGATATGGACCCCACGAAGCCCGCGTCCGTGAAACCCGAAAATATAGTGGAGGCTATTTTAAATCACGGAATAACAAGTTCCTTCGGGTCTCCGGCGATATGGAACCGGGTCAGTAATTATTGCAATTCGAAAAACATAAAGTTAAATTCTATAAAACGAATATTGATAGCCGGGGCGCCGGTTTCGGGCGAACTGATCGGCCGGGTCAAAAAAATGCTCGGTGAGGGCGGCGACGTCCATACTCCTTACGGCGCGACCGAATCGCTTCCGACGTGCAGCATCTCGGGAGATGAAATATGCGGCGAAACCTGGGCTAAAACTCAGAAGGGCGAAGGCATATGCGTCGGGAAGCCTATAAAGGGAATGGAGGCGCGAATAATTAAGATAACGGATGAGCCGCTACCGCGCTGGGAAGAAGGCCTGTGCTTAAAAACCGGCGAAATCGGAGAAATAGTCGTTTCCGGCCCAGTCGTGACGAAAGAATATTATAACAACGCCCGCGCGACGACGCTTTCTAAAATTTATGACGGCTCCAAAGTATGGCATAGAATGGGCGATGCCGGATATCTTGACGAACGCGGCCGCCTTTGGTTTTGCGGACGGAAAGATCACAGGGTCGTGTCAGGCGAAAAAACCTATTTCACTATAAAATGCGAAGCGATATTCAACAATCACCCCGAAGTTTTCAGGTCGGCCCTCGTCGGTTGCGGCGAAAGGCTCTATCAAAAACCGGTTATCGTCATAGAATTAAAAGATCCTAAAATCCTTAAAGACGAGAACCGCGTTGAAAATATAAGAGTTGAGCTTGAAAAGATCGGTAAGGACTCGGAACTTACGAAAGACATTGAAAATATTCTATTCATAGAAAAAATGCCGGTTGACATCCGTCATAACGCAAAAATATTCCGGGAGAAACTTTCAATATGGGCTTTCGATATGCTTAAAAAGGAGCGTAATTGACATGAACGCTCTCGTAACCGGCGGCGGCGGTTTTCTTGGATCGGTCATAGTGAAAAAACTCGTTGAAAAAGGCGTAAATGTTACGATCCTGAACCGTCATAAATACCTTGAACTTGAAAAACTCGGCGTAAGATCCGTCGAGTGTGATCTTGCGGATAACGTTAAGGTTTCGGACGCGTGCGCCGGAATGGATATGGTCTTTCATGTCGGAGCCAAAGAGGGATTCTGGGGCAAGTACGAAGATTATTACGATGTGAACGTGCGCGGAACGACGAATGTAATAGACGGCTGCCTCAAACATGGCGTAAAGAAACTCATATATACGAGTACCGCGAGCGTAGTATTCGCCGACACCGATCTTATGAATGTTGATGAATCCACGCCTTACGCTAAAAACCATCTCTTTTATTATTCCGAAACAAAGGCCGAGGCTGAACGGCGGGTCCTTCGCAACAACGGAACCAACGGGCTTTTGACCGTCTCCCTGAGGCCGCATCTGATATGGGGCCCCGGAGATAAACAAATTATGGCGCGCATCATTAAATATGTAAAAAAAGGCAAGCTTAAGATCGTCGGAAATGGGCTTAACCGCGTGGATATAACTTATATCGATAACGCCGCCGACGCGCATTTGCTCGCCGCCGACGCCCTTTCAAAAGATTCTAAACTCGCCGGGTCGGCATATTTTATCAGCCAGGGCGAGCCGGTGCTTTTATGGGAATTTATAAATAAGATTTTGCTCGGAGTGGGTATAGAGCCAATCGACAAAAAGGTATCCTTCGGTTTCGCGTACAGGCTGGGTTTTTGCCTTGAAAAAATTTATGGCGCGCTTTTTCCCTCATCCGAACCGCCCATGACGAGGTTTATAGCGTCGCAGTTTTCAAAACATCATTATTTTAACATATCGCGCGCTAAAAAAGATTTCGGTTATAAAGCTTCTGTTTCAACCGAAGAAGGGTTTAAAAAATTGATCGAATATTTAAAAACTTTATAGGCGCGCAGCGGCGACGTTCGACGGATTGATCGAAGGCTTTAAATTATAACGGAAAACCTGGAATTTAATATGAAAGACAGCGAAATAATAATAAATACGGCGTCCATTGAAGAAAAGCTTGAAAAAGGCGTATTCTATGTTAAAATGAATTCCAATTTCGACGAGCTGGACCCGCTTAACATGCTTCATAATTCAAGGTATTCTTATATTTTAGAGCGGGCGACATATTTGTTTTTCAACGCCGCGGGTGTTATCGAAGGCTTTGACATAGTAAAATATCCTGACCTGCACCATGTCGTCCACGGGATCGAGCTTACGTATCATAAGCCTATATTCGGCGTCGTTTCTTTTTACGTTTCGATCGCGCCCGAAAAGCTTCGTGAAGCAGGGGCGACGTTCAAGGTCGCTTTTATTTCGGAAGACCGGGAAACTATATATTGCAGCGGCCGGCGTTCGATAGCGAAAGTAAAGCCCGAAACCTTTCAGCCGGTAGGGTGGACGCCAAAATTTCGGGAGACCCTTGAATTTATAATAAGCCTTCAAAAAAATAAAAAAAACGAGAAATAATGTTTGAATATAACGGCGTTAGTTTGATATAATAAAGAGTTTAAATTTAACGGAAAATCTTATAATTATAAGGAAGTTGCGATTATGACCAGCTATTTAGATGAAAGAATCGTTATCACGGGCGTCGGCTTGACGTCTCCGAACGGCAACACGCTTGCGGAGTTTCGTAACAATCTTTTAAACGGCGTATCAGGCGTTCAAAAGTTTGAAACGCGTTATATCGGTGAAACCATCGCTGGAATATGTAATTTCGATCCTCTTAAATATCAGAAGAAAAAAGAGCTCAGAAGAGGCACGCGCGCCGGTTCCATCAGCATATACTGCGCGAACGAGGCGCTCGCCGACGCCGGCGTTGATCTTGAAAAGCTCGACAGGTCAAGGGTAGGCGTTTATGTTGGAACTACCGAACACGGAAACGTCGAGACCGAGAATGAAGTTTATAATCTTTCCCAGTGCGGCTATGACACGAAACTGTGGTCGCACCATCATAATCCCCGTACGGTCGCAAATAATCCGGCCGGCGAAGTGACCTTAAATCTTAAAATAACCGGTCCGCATTATACCATCGGCGGCGCTTGCGCCGCGGGAAACCTTGGCACGATTCAGGGTTTTCAGATGCTTAAAATGGGCGATATCGATATGGCTCTGGCCGGCGGAGTTTCCGAAGCGATCCATACTTTCGGGATATTCGCGAGCTTCAAGAACGAGGGCGCGCTCGCGACTCACGCCGATCCGACGAAGGCCTGCAGGCCTTTCGATAAAGCCAGAAACGGCATAGTCATTTCCGAAGGCGGATGCATATACGTTATTGAAAGGCTCAGTTCCGCCCTCGCCCGCGGCGCTAAAATATACGCCGAAATAGCAGGCTACGCATCGAATTCGGACGCTACCGATTTCGTACTTCCCTGTTCGGAACGCCAGGCGGAATGCATAAAACTCGCGCTTTCGAACGCTAAGCTCGCGCCCGAAAATATCGATCTGATCAACACCCACGCGACTTCGACGCCGCAGGGCGATATCTCCGAATGCAAAGCTATAAGATCGGTATTCGGCGAAAAAACACGCGCCTATGTCAACAACACCAAAAGCTTTATAGGCCATACCATGGGCGCGGCGGGCGCTCTTGAACTTGCCGGGAACCTGGATTCGTTCAACGACAATATCGTCCATCCGACGATAAATATCGACGATCTCGAACCCGAGTGCGCTTTTCCGAACCTTGTCGCGAATAAGCCGGTTAAGGCCGAAAAGATCGAATACATCCTTAATATGAGCTTCGGAATGCTCGGGATAAATTCGGTCGTAATAGTAAAAAAATATAAAAAGTAATAAAACAGGTGAAAAGTAAAAAAACTGTTCGCCGGAATTAATGATGGGAGAAGTAAAATGACAGATCAACAGATCAAAGACCTCATACTTGAAATCGTCGCCGACATAGCGCCTGACGCTGATCTAACCAATATTAAGCCTGACGTGCGCCTTCGCGATCAGATCGAACTGGATTCGATGGATTTCCTCGATATCATAATGGAACTTCGCAAACGTTATAAAATTGACGTTCCCGAGGAAGATTACATGAAACTCGCGACTCTTGACGGTTGCGTCGAGTATTTAAGGCCTCACCTTAAAGACAGATAATCCGGCTGCCGCCGGCGAACAATAGACCGATTCCGATTTTTTTTGCGTGGAGCGTAAAATTGTCTTACGACGCTATAATAATAGGCGCGGGAATGTCAGCTCTTGCCGCCGGCATAAGGCTGTCCCATTATGGGCGTAAAGTCTGCCTTTTAGAACGTCACTTCGCCGCCGGCGGGCTGAATTCTTATTACAGGCGCGGGGGTTACGACTTAGACGTCGGCCTTCACGCGATGACCAATTTTGTTCCGCCTGAAACAAAACAGCTCACTCCTTTTCTGAAGATCCTGCGCCAGCTTCGGCTTAAGCACGAGGATTTCGGCCTCTTTCCTCAGGCCGGCTCCCAGATCAATTTCAAAGGCGCCACTCTTAATTTCACTAATGATTTTCAATATTTCAGATCCGGCATCCATGAAGCATTTCCAGCCGAAAAGGATAATTTCGAAAAATTGTTATCCCACGTCAAAAGTTATAATGAACTCGATCTGAATGCGAAACCTCTTTCAGCGCGGGATATTGTTTCCGGCTTTATAAAAGATCCGCTGCTCGTCGAAATGATCTTTTGCCCGCTTTCATACTACGGTAGCGCAATAGAGAACGATATGGAATTCGGCCAGTTTGTAATAATGTTTAAAAGTATATTCCTTGAAGGGTTTTCGCGTCCCTATGAAGGGGTGCGCCGCATAATTTCGATGCTTGAAAGGCGGCTCGCTGAAAGCGGCGGTGAATTGCGTCTCAAAACCGGGGTTAAATCCATCAATATCAAGGACGGACGCGCCGTTTCAGTCACGCTCGATTCGGGCGAGGAACTATCCGCGCCGAAAATATTATCGTCTATCGGGCTTCCCGAAACCCTCGATATGTGTTCCGACAGGCCGGAAAGTGAAAGGCGTTCGAAAGACGCTAAGCCCGGAAAACTTTCATTTACCGAGGTCATACTTCTTCTCGATAAGCCTCCGGCGGATCTCGGCCATAAGCACACTATAATTTTTTATAACGATTCTGAAAAATTCAATTACAGAATGCCTCACGAAATAGTTGATTATTCTAGCGGAGTGCTCTGCTGCCCCAATAATTTTAAATATGAAAAACCCCTTCGGGACAATATGCTTCGAGTGACCAACATGGCAAACCACGATATATGGGAATCGCTTGAACGCGACGAATACAGAAAAGCCAAAGATGACGTCCTTATAAGAACTATTGATACGGTTAAAAGATATATTCCTGATTTCGAAGAGGATATGATCAAATTTTACGATATTTTCACGCCCAAGACCGTTAAACGCTTTACCGGCCATATAAACGGCGCGGTTTACGGCGCCGAGAACAAGTCGAAGAACGGAACGACCCATATTGAAAATCTTTTTATTTGCGGCACCGATCAGGGATTTCTTGGCATTATCGGGGCCATCTTAAGCGGCATTTCGATCGCCAATCTTCATTTTTTAATGAAAAATTAATTCATTTTTAAAAACAGTATGTTTTACAATGTTTTTAAATACATTGCCGCTTCACTATGCCAGCATTTTCAACTGTTCTATTTTTAAAAGCGGTGTATCTGATTTATCACGTCCGGCCGATAACTGAAGCAAGAAAGCCAGGATTACAAGTAGCCAGGGATGGCGCTTAAGAAAGGCAGGGACGATAAATATGAAAAACTTATTTTACCGCTTCTATAAAAACATATTATATTCGATCGTTTTATCATTGATTTTCGTTAATATGGCTTATGGTCAGACCTTTAAAAGCGGCGGCCCGGAAGAACAACAGGCCGGCCCCGTTATGACGGCGGCTATGGCGGCTGCGTATCGCGGCGATTCGGCAAGTTTAAGATCGTTTCTTGAAAAAGGCGAGAATGTGAACGCCGCGGGTCCTGGCGGAACGACCCTTCTTATGTTTGCCGCTATGAGTCCGTCGGATAATGCCGAAACTGTTTCCCTGCTATTAAAATACGGCGCCAGATACGATAAAACCGACGTTAACGGAACCAGCGCGCTTGAAATAGCTAAAAATCGCGGCAAGATAGAAAGCGCGGCGGTCCTTGAATCTTTTTACAGGGCCGATTTCGTTAATACGATGCTTCTGATCGCTTACCTTCTTGTCGTTCTTATAACCATAAGGTTTGAAAAAGACGGTGAAGATGAGAAAGAGCCGTTAAGCGATACCAACAGGATGAAAGAATATTATACAGGCGAAACTTTTGAAAAAATTTCAGGCGGCCTTAAAAACGTCAAGGAAAAATTCCAACATTAAAAAATATCAATTCGTATTCAAAATTAGCCCGAATTGGTGTATAATATAACTGAAAATTCTTAACTTTTAACGAATCTTTCGGGAGGGCTAAAATTGTCCATGATAATAAAGAACGGGACCGTCATTACGGCCTGTGAAACTTATAAAGCGGACATTCTTGTTGAAGGCGAAAAAATAAGACAGATAGCCGAAAATATAAACCCGCCTTCCGGTTGCGAAGTAATAGACGCTTCCGGCCTTGAAATTTATCCGGGCGCGATCGACGTTCACACCCATCTGGATATGCCGTGCGGAAATAATATAACCACCGCCGACGATTTTGAAAGCGGCACGATGGCCGCGGCTTGCGGCGGGACGACGACGATAATCGATTTCGCGAACCCGAAGCGCGGCCAGAGGCTTTCAGACGCCCTTGCATACTGGCGCGAGCGCTCGGATGGCAATTCCGCCGTGGATTACGCTTTTCACATTACTCTCGTCGAAGTGAATGACCGCGTGGCGTCCGAGGTAGCCGAGCTTGTCGAAAAGGAAGGCATAACCAGCTTCAAGACTTTTTTTGCGTACGCCGCGATGCGCATATCCGACATCCAGTTTCTCGAAATACTTGATCTGGCTAAAAAACACGGGGCGCTAGTTACGCTTCACGCTGAAAATGGCGATATTTTAGAACATTCGATGAAAAAACTCCATTCCGAAGGAAAGTCAGGGCCCGAATTTCACGAGGCTGCTCATCCGGCGATAGCCGAATCCGAAGCCATACACCGCGGAATAGCGCTTGCTCAATATTGCCGGATGCCGCTATACATAGTTCATTTAAGCAGCAATGAAGGCCTCGATGAAATCAAGGCCGCCCGCGCCGCCGGACTTCCGGTATATGCCGAGACCTGCCCGCAATATTTGCTGTTATCGAACCAGCTTTACCATAAGAACGGTTTCGAGGCCGCGAAATATGTCATGTCGCCTCCTCTTCGCGCCGCCTCCGGCAACGATATCATCTGGAACGCCCTTCGCGACGGTTTTATTCAGGTCATCGCTACGGACCACTGCTCGTTTATGTTTAAAGGCCAGAAGGATATCGGGAAAAACGATTTTACGAAAATACCCAACGGCGCTCCCGGCATCGGCGAGCGCGTAAACCTGATATATTCTTATGGCGTGAAAAAAGGAAAAATATCTAAAAATCGTTTTGCCGCGGTAATGTCGACCAATCCCGCGAAACTATTCGGCCTTTATCCTCGAAAAGGTTCCATAGCCGTTGGTTCCGATGCGGATTTTACGCTGATAGATCCAGGTAAAAAAGGCGTCATAAATATAAAAGACTTAAATTATAAGGCCGATTATTCGGCTTATGAGAATTTTTCGTTAGACGGCATGGTAACATTAACGATATCGCGCGGTAAAATAATAGCGAAGGGCTCGAATTTCTGCGGCGTTAAAACGCATGGAAAATATCTGAAGAGAAGCAAATTCAATTGTTGCGAATCAATAATATAAGAATTTTTCGATCTTGTCGAAAAGTTCGTTCTCGTCTATCGGTTTAGTGATATAATCGTCGGCGCCGGCTTCTATGAATCTTTCGCGGTCCCCGCTTATGGCAAAAGCCGTTACCGCTATAACTGGAACATGCGTTTTGCTGAAACGCTCGCGCTCGCGTATCATTCTGGTCGTAGCGAAGCCGTCCATTTCAGGCAGCTGCCCGTCCATCAGAATAAGATCGTAGTTTTTACTTTTAATCATTTCAATCGCTTCAAGGCCGTTTTCAGCCACTTCAAGGAACGATCCGGCCGCTTTTCTTTCGAGTATCGAGTGGATAAGCTTCTGGCTCATGGCGTCGTCTTCGACCAGAAGGATGCTCAGTTTTCCTCCGATCAAGCCGATACCTTCTCTCTTAATGGTTTCTTTAAGCTCGTGCAACCGCTTATCCGTTTCGCGCGAAATTTTAAAAGGTATCGCGAACATGAATTCGCTTCCTATATTCAGTCCGCTTTTTACCCTTATGACGCCGCCCATCATTTCAACGAGATTTTTGACTATGGCGAGGCCAAGGCCGGTTCCTCCGTATTTTCTTGTGTTTGAACCGTCAAGCTGTTTGAACGATTCAAACATCTCGGTTATTTTACTTTCCAAAACGCCGATTCCCGTATCTTTTACTGAAAAAGCCAGAAGAGCTTTATCTTTATCGTTCTCGACTTCGGTGATGCAGACTTCGACGCCGCCGGAATATGTGAATTTGATAGCGTTATCGATGAGGTTGGTCAGAATTTGTTTCAATCTGAGATTATCGCCCATGATCCTGTAATTTAAGTTTTCGCTCACGCTGCATTTTAAATAGATCCCTTTTCGCTTCGCCGTATTTTCCATAAGCGAAACGGTTTTGTATACAAGTTCGCTGATGTTTATGGATTCTCTGTTGAGGATTAATTTTCCGGCTTCGACCTTCGAAAAATCAAGTATATCGTTTATCAGGGTTAACAAATGTTTTGCGGACATCTTTATCATTTCCAGAAATTCATGCTGTTCGGCGTTGATCTGGGTATGTTCAAGAAGGCTTGTAAACCCTATTATGCCGTTCATGGGCGTTCTTATTTCATGGCTCATATTCGCCAGGAACATGCTTTTGGCCCTGTTCGCCTCCTCGGCGGCAAATTTAGCCTTTAAAATTTCAGCTTCAACTTTTTTACGGTCGGTGATATCGTTTGAGACGGCGACTATTTTTTTAAATCCGTTTTTATCGGTATAAATACTGACGACGCATTCGAACCAGCGCCATTCGCCGTTTTTATGTTTGAAACGCCACTCGCGGGTTATGGGTTGGCACGAATTGACTATTGTATTGAAATCATCTATCGCTCTCAAAAGGTCTTCGGGGTGAATAAATTCTGAAACGATATGTCCGATAAGGTCTTTTGAAGAATAGTCCATTACTTTTTCGTAAGCGGGATTGATATAGGTGTAAGCGCCCGTGATGTCGATTTCGCATATCAACGCGCTCAGGTTTTCGGTCAGAAGTTTATACCGTTGGCGGCTTTCGTCGAGGACTTTTATGGTTTCGTTATATCCGATAACCGTTTCAATCCATTTTTTCAGGATCGGCTCATAAAAATTATTCGCGAGTTCGCTGGCTTTAACCGGATGTTTGTTGATATATGCCCTGTTTTCAATATAAATATAATCGTGAAGGTTTAAAAGCGTGAGTAAAATTTCGGAACTGAAAATGTTTCTATCGTACTGGCATATCCATACGAATTTATTTTTAGGAACGAAGTCGTTTATTTTAGCCTCATAACTTATGATATTTTTTTGAAGTTCCGGCCATTTTTCTATCATCCAGCCCATTTCGGCGGTCGAGCGCAAAGCGTTGTAGCCTTCGTCAACCGCTGCTTTTATCTGGGCCGAGAACCATTGAAGTATCGCGTCAGGTTCGCACTCGCCGCCATGAAAAAAGGTTTCGACGAAATTTAAGAATACGAGCTGGCCTTTTTTTATGAAACCGTCGGCGTCCATGCCGGCTTTGTTTAAATATGAAATAATGATGCTTTTATCATGAAGGTGGTTGAAATAAATGATTTTCTCGTTTCGCTCAAGGCCTAATTTGATATAGGAAGTGAAAAATAATTCGTGCTCGCGCTCTTCTTTATAAAGAAAACACAAGTGGCTTCCGGGTTTTAGATCTTCCACGCGAATGAAAAAATTATCTTCGGTCATTTGTTTTCAAAACCTCACTTTTTAGAAGCGTCCGCGAATATTAAAAGGTTCACGAAAGGGTTGAGCCCCGGTTCTTCCATTATTTTTTTTTCGGCTTTAAATTCGTTAAGGCATGCGCTGAATTTTTCGTCGAAGCGATCATCCAGCGGTATCTCCGCTTTCCGACCGTTTTTTTCAAATATTTTAACGAGGGCTTTTTTCAGCGGGATTATTTTTTCGTTTTTCTCGCCCGGCGTCATATAAAAAACAAAGTCCTCGCCGAATATGAAGATTGATTTGCCGTCCCATTCCTTCATCAGATCGTCTTTTTTCATGGTGATATTTCCGATGGAAGGATCGATGCACTGATATAGATGCTTTCTTTTACTCAAAAACATCACGAAATGTTCCTCGCCAAAACTGAAAACACAAGGAAGCCCCAGAAGTTCTATTTTTTCGAGCGGCACCTTGAAATAGTGCGCGTACATTTTCACGCCGAGTTTTTCGATGGATGTTACGAGTTCGTCGCCCGTCGTTCCGGTATAGCGAGTTCTGGCGGCTCTGGCGACGTCTTTTTCGCTCGCGGTAATGCCGAACTGGCGCAGAAGATTAGCGAGCGAGGCGGGGCCGCAGGTGGATTGAAACGATTGAAAAACGACGCCGTCTTTTACCGTGTCTTTGCACTGATCAAATATCGGGCGCGTATAGAAAAATTCACCCGCGAATATGAATGAAAAGAGGATGGCTGAGGTCAATATCAGCCGGACTCTGACCCCGCGCGGCTCTTTCATATAAAGCCCGTAAGTAAAGCCGAATATGGCCGAAAAAACAAGTTCGACGCCCCACCATTTAAAGTGCGTGGCGTGCATTCTCATAAACTGCGGAAGATAGAGCTCTATATCGAAGGCGAACCGTATAAAGGCCGCGAGGCAGACCAGAAAAATAAAAAAAAGTAAGATGCCGGCGTTTATTTTTTTGTTAAGGGGCTTGTTTGAAAAAGGGCTGCCATAAACATTTAATATCTTATTTCCAATAAGATAACCGATGAAAAAAGATATTATATAAAATAACTTGAGGGATTGCATTAACATAAAAGCTTCATTTGTAACATTTTTAAGAATTTTAATATTATACTCGAATCCATTACGAAAAGATATTCTAACATAAAATCAGTCTGATTTCAATCATAATTCAACAGGACATTATCACAAAAATTTGACATCATAATTCAAGGCGTCCGATTTATCAGACGCCGTTATTTTAAAAAGTATATTTTTCAGCCGCTTTCCTGATTTCTACGCCTGGTTATATTTTAATGCGGGAATATATTAACTGATTAATATTATGAAAATAGTACCAGACAAAAACATCTTGACGGTTCAAAAGAATTTTGATAAAATACCGGTTCTGATAATAATTAATTCATAATTTTAAAAATTATGCGATCTATTCTTTTAAAAATCCGGTTTTGTAACACATTTGAAAAATAATTAAACGCCTTTTGCTATAAAATAGTCTTTGATTTCATATAATAATATAATAATAAAAGGAGCTAAAAATGATTTACCGTTATTCTCAAAAATTTTTTTTATTTTTCTGCTTGATAATTACTCTATCAATATCAGGCTGCGGCGGGAGCGATTCAGGAACCGGCGTCGGTCAGGCGGCTAAAACCATCGAGGTGGAAGGAAAATTTAATGCCGCGGCGATGTCCGCGCCTCTGATATCGCCGAAAAACAACGCGGCCCCATCAAGCGCTAAAATTTCCATTTCGGTCGTTGACGCCGATAACGAAAATATAGCGATCGGAAGCGTAGCGATAAACGGCGATTCATATGTTGCGAGCGTTCCAACCGGCGCCTCGTCGATAACCGCGAGGATCGTTATAAAAAATAATTCGAACGGCAGAATATTATATCAGTGCGTATTCGGAAAAATTCCGGCCTCGTCCGAGATACCGGATAAAGTTAAAAAAATAAAATTATCAGGAATAAACATTGATGAAAATTCAACAGTCCGGGCGCTTTTAGCCGCTGAAAAAAAGATCGGCATGTTTTCAATAATATCGAACTCCACAACGGAGATCGAGTCCGCGAATGATATTTTTAATTTAAACTATGACGGCCGGAAAACGCCGGCCGACGATCAGATCGAAAAAAGCTGCGGCGGGACATCCATTGTATCGGAACTCGCGAAAGCGGTTAAAACGGTATCGGTTGTGAGCGATTCAAATATTTCTGAAAATTTCAAGGCGTCTTTTATACCCTTGAAATTATCGAACGCGACGGATCTTTTAAAAACGTTTATAAATATAGTCAAGTATTCCGGCGCTCAAAGCGTTATATCGCAAAATCAACTCGCCGCGTCAATAACCGTTTCAGGATCGACGATCGATTCAAACTCGGATCAGGCCGGTTCGATAAAGGATTTTACCGATAAAATAATCCCGCTTGAAAAAGCGGCCGCGCCTAAATTCAACCGCGCCGAAGGCAATTTAAATTATACCACCGAAGTTTTAATATCGTGCGATACGCCTGGCGCCATAATTAAATATTCTTTGAGTTATCCGGGAAAGATCGGACTTACGAATTTTAATATATACGATGGGAAACCGATAGTTATTAATTCGACGACAACGATAGCCGCGATAGCTTTAAAGGAAGGCATGTCCGATTCCGATATCGCCAGGGTCACATACGTGATAGATACCGTTTCGCCCGTACTGACGCAGCTCAAGGCGGTTTCCGATAATCCCGTGAACGTTAATTATGCCAGAGCCGGCGATACTATAAAATTGACGTTTACCGCGAATGAGCCGTTAGGCGGCATGCCCGGCGTAAAGATCAACGGGCATATCGTCGGAGCTTCTAAAATCGACGGCGAAAATTATATAGCGTCTTACGTAATGACGACGAATGAAGTGGAAGGAATCGTAAATTTTAATATTGATATCACCGATCTGGCCGGTAACAACGGCAACTATTATAGAAGCACCGGTATCACCTACTATGCGATAAGGTCCATATCGAATTTAAACGGTTACGTTATCTATGGAAACACTTCTAAAACCGATGAGGCGGGGGTCAGCGTTGATGGCGCCGCCGTCGAACTCAGAAGAAAAAACGAGCCGAACTCGAATCCTCTTTTTTCAACCAGCACTTCTAAAATGGGATATTTCAATTTCTCAAACCTTTCGCCCGGCGATTACATATTGAGCGCGTCGTTGAAAAAAAACTCGAATAAAACCGTTTTGAAGAACGAAACTATAGTGAGTATAGCGTCGGAAACTCCGGAATATATAATGCCGAAACCGCTCGAATTGCTTAACGCTTCGACCCTTGAAATAACCGTAACCGATGGGTCCGGCGCGCCGCTTCAAAGCGCCCGCGTGTTTTTGAACGATATTAAAAATTTGTACACAAATAAAAAAGGAACCGTGAGTTTCGCTGAATTGACGGAAGGCGTCTATAAGTTAGAAATAATAAAAGAAGGATATATTAATAAGATCGAATATATTACGGCCGGTGAAGCCGAAAGGAAATCAACTTTTGTCCTTTCGCCCTCAAACCCTGAAATAAAGCCGCTTTCGGTTTCGGAACTTCTTATAAATAAAACCGGTTATGAAATATATGAAAGCGATACGCTTTCAGTTTCGGTCACATCCGATAACCCGAACAACGGCAGTTTAAAATTCGCCTGGCAGGTTTCCGGCGGCTTGATTGAAGGCACGACCGAAACCGTTGCGAATAATTTAAAAAGATCTGAAATTAAATGGGCGGCGCCGGTTCTTGGGACCGATTGCATCGGCCTGGCGAAGAATTATTCGGTGAGCGTCAGCGTTGAAGACGGAAAAACTCCTTCTACAAGCCGCGCTATCATGATAAGCGTGGTTAAAAGATCCGCCGGAAAAATATCCATAACTTCAACGCCCGCTTCAACGGCCGTTTTGAACGCCGCATACGGCTACAAGATAACGGTAACCGATGAAAAATCGAATATCATAGATCCGTCAAAACTTTCATACGACATCAGGTCGAACCCTTCGGTTGAAAATGACAAGACCTTTAAATTAAATAAAGAAAGCGGCGAGATAACCTGGCAGCCGGCCGTGAGAGGCAAATTCGACCTTATTTTAAAGGCGTCTTACGCAGCCGGCGGAAATTACGCCGTTCAACAATTCAGCGTTAAATGCGACGACTATATCGATGAATTAAAGTCCGGCGAAACTTTTTCAAAAACGGTTTTAAAACCCGGTTCCGGACTTTCCGTGACGCTTAAAAATCTTAAAACATCAGAATATGTAATAGCCATGCCTTATAACACAAGCGAAACTGATATTTCGTCTTATAACATGTCGTTTTATAAAGCAAACGCCGATAATTCGATTCCGAAAATGGCTTCCGTCGCGCCTCCTTCCAGAGCGGCTGAGTTCGAACAGAGCGTTTATGACAATAAAATGGCGGCCCAGATGAAATTTGAAATAAATAAAAGAAAGCGCGACTTCGAATTTTTGAAAAAATTCGGAAAGTATATGAATCAGGGCGGCGACTCGTCGAAAGCTCCATTAAAACAGGCGGCTGAACCGGTATTGGGGTCTCAGAAAGATTTTATGGTAGAGACGACGGACAAGACCGTCGATAATGGCTGGGCAAAAGTGCCGGCGACGCTTATGGCTTACGGAAAACACTGCTATGTCTACGTTGAAAAGAACATACCGGCGAGTTACATCGCGGTAGATTCCGAATACGCCAAAAAATTTGCCGAGTCCTTTGATGCCGATTATGAAAAGATCACCTCGGTTTTTGGAAGCGAACCGAACCCGGGACTTGACGGCGATTCGCGTGTTTATATTTTTGCCACTCACTATGTTAATATGCAGGACGCCGCGGGTTATTTCGCATTTAACGACACCGTGACGCAGCGGAGATTCGACGAGGAAAGCAGCCCTGATCTGACGGGTAACAATGGTACGGGCCAAAAATATTACTCGAATGAGAAGGAAATGTTTTACATTTATCTGCCCGACGCCAGTTCAAAAGGCCCGCAATACGTTAAATTCATCAGTTATGTTCTTGAACACGAATTCCAGCACATGGTAAATTTTTATCAGCACAGCCTTCTAATTGAAGACTTTTTTAACGTTTCGACAGCGTCCTATGAAGCATTCCTGACCTATCTGTGGCTCGATGAAGGACTGTCAATGTATTCGGGAGATGTTTGCGGTTTCAAGGAAGTTTTCACTTATCACAGATATTATCTATTAAAAGTCGAAGACAGTTCTTTATTAAGTTTTACGAATTATGAAAATTACGGTCTTTCATACCTGTTCACCAAATATCTGGTCGAACAGGGCGCCACGCCCGCCAATCTCGTGAAATCTGATAAGATCGACATTAAAAATGCCGAAGCTGAAATAATATCCAAAAATATCGCGGCAAATTTCGGCGAATTTTATGAAAATTTCATATCGACGCTTTACCTGTCGAACACAGGCATTACTTCTGACGCCAGGTATAATTACAAGAGCATAAATTTAAGAACCGTAATGGAAGCGTATGACCGGAAATATCTGTTCAACGGCCCGGCCATTACGGCTGAAATGTCTTCACCCGCTTCTTACAACGGCGTATGCAAAAAACAGTACAGTCACAATGTTATAAAATGCGCCGCCCCCGAACAGGGCGATCATAAATTGACGCTGACCGGCGGTAATACTGATAAAACCGGTCTTGTGATACTCAGAATTAAAAAATAATATCTTTTTGGATGTCATAAACATGCAAAAGCCTGGCCTGAATATAGGCCAGGCTTTTGCATTGGAAAAAATCGTTGAAACGGGTATGATGTTAATGGCAATAGCAAAGCGGAATATCATATTGGAGTTTTTTATTTGAAAAAGGGCGTTAATTGACAAACTACATATATTTTAATATAATTGATGTGTCGAAAAAAAACCGTAAAAATAAAGGGTCATTGTTTTTGAATTATTTTTTTAAAATACAAGGAGAGCGCGATGAAAAAAAGAACCTTATTATTACTGGTCTCTGTTATTATAATTATTATATTTGCGGTTTCAGGTTTTGCAATGGCGCAGACCGTGAATTCGGCTTCGTTGAAACAGGCTTACGATAAGTATATAGCAAGCTATAACCGCTATCTTGAAGCGGTTAAGCAGGATCTTGATGAAAAAGCCCTGAAAGAACTGGCCGATAAATATCTGACCGATATGAAAAACTATAAAAAGCTTTTAACGCCTGACGAACTTGAAATATCGGGTCAAAAAGATTCAGCGGAAGCCGAACTCGAAAAATTATACGCGGCCGAAAAGAACCGCGTGGTCGGCGCGTCGAACGGAGCTCTCACGGGCGAGGCCAAGAAAAATTACGCCATATCAAAAGTGAACGAACTTAAACAGTCGCTCGGCGTATTGGCGTCGGCTTATGAAAAGAAGATCGCCGAAAGCAAAAAGAAATATAACGAAACATCATGGTTTTCGCCAGTTTCGAAAATATCCGCGGCGTACAGCCTCGTTCGCGATAAATTCGCTGGAAATAAAGTTAAATCGACGCTGAAATACTATGCCACGCCCCGCAAGGACGATTCATACACTTCGTTTTTCAAGGAACTGGCGGTAGAATTCGGCCACGTGACAAGCATTTCAGCTCTTTTATACGATACTAAAATGGACGATCAATCGTTTATATTTAAAGACGCCGAAGCGGAAAAAGACGTATTGATAGTTTATACGATGCCTTCGCCTCACGGAATCAACTGGGCGTCGCCGAAGGCCCTTGCGCTTGCGAGCGGGATAAATCAGGCCACGACTTTTCATACGAGCGCGAAACATCCGATAGGCCATGTTTTCATGTCGCTTAAAACATCCGCCTCGCCTGATGTTATAACCGCCGGGATGACGACTTTCGATAACACCGAAGAAGTAGAACTGGTTATGAAACACGGGTATTGCCTCGGAGTGCTTTTCGCCGATCTCAGGGGAAAATTCGACAATCCTGAAGCACTTAACGCGCAGGTCGAAGAAAGATACGGAACAGGCCGCGTATCGTACATGAAATTTTTGTTGAGCCCTTCGATGGGTAAAAGACTGCTTCAATATTTCAACGAATATAAGGAAAAAGGTTGCGACAAGCATTATGGCGGCGCCAACAGGCCCAGATTCGCCGAGGGCGGCGGATGTTCGCCGTTCGGCGTAAGTTTTATGGAAGTGGCCGGTTTTCTGCGCCCCGAACACTTAAAAGCGTGGAAAATATCGCTTGCCGTTCCTAAAAAATTGTGCGGCGGTCCCGCTTTCGGTAAAAAAGTATCATTCAAAAATCTTATTCTTGGCGGAGGGGCATGGGCCAAAACCGGCGAAGAATCGGCGCCTATTGAAATGCTGGACCCGACTCTCATGTATCGCTGGATGCTGAACGAATGGAAGAGCGAATTCAATAACCCGACAGGTAAATATATCCTTGAAAAAAATCGTAAGACCATGAGTCTTGTGCTTGATTGCCGCGATATCGAAGCTTCGTCGGAGCCTATATGGCTCGAAGGCGCGACCGCTTACAGACAGCACGGATTGAGATTCGGGCCGGATCCTTATAAATTCAAGGTTGGCGAATAATGATTACTTATTTTAAAATTGAAGTTTCAGAAGTGGAATCCGGAGCCTGGTTTTTTTTGCGCAACGCTTTTCTTTCCTGTTTCTGTTGTTCTTTATATGTTTTATCGTCGGCTTTTTTTTGCGTAAAAAATGCTTTTATCGCAGCTTTTTTCTGCTCATGGGTCATGGTTTGGTCAGCGGCGAGGTTGATCATAAAAGTTGAGACCGCCGCGTTATTGGCTTCCCAGTGTGCCAGATTTTCCTGATACTGGGTTTCGCAATAATCTATTATCTCCTGACGCTGGGCTTCGGTCATTTTGGAGTTAGCGGCCAGGGACGCTTTCAGGCTCGTCATGTTCTCGGTATGCTGCTGGGCCCAAAATGCCTTATTTTCGGCCTGCTGGGCGGTTACCGTTGCCTTGTTTTCAAGCTGCTTTTTTTCATTATACGCCTTTATCGCCGCGTCCCTGTCTTCTTTTGAAAGCCCCTTCAATGATTCCAGAAACGCTTTGTTTTCAGATTTCTGCGCTTCGATATTTTTCTGTTTTTCCGTTTTCTGTTCCTGAATATGCTGCTGGCGTTCGGCTTTTTGTTGATCCCTGAACGCTTTGTTCCGTCCGGCGGCCGCTTCGCCGGCCATGATTGGCGCTAATAATAAAACGGCCGTTAAGGCATAAGCTAATTTTTTCATGAGTTTTCTCCTTTTTTTCAAAGCTTTTTTATATAGCTTCGCTTTTTGTATTTTATCGTTTTCCCGGCTTATAATATAGCATCATTAAAAGTTTTGTCAAGCTCATCTTGTTTAAATTATCGATACCGGTTTATTTTAATAAAATATCTTTTGAAACAAAACCGGTAATATGTTAGTATAATCTCCTATTGTGATAAAAAAACATAATGAATCGAATATTTTTTACAAGATAAATCGAGGAGGGGCCGCTATGCGTAATTTAAAAATGTTCTCGGTCGCATTTATCGTATTCGCGTTCTGTCTGATGCTCAATTCATATTCAATCGCCTCGGGTATCGAGGCTTTTGGCGATAATTTAACCGGAAATACCGCAATCGCCGCAAGCTCTGGTAACGCTTCAGATACAGCCGCGGCGGCCAGAATTTCGGATGATGCCGAAAACTCATCCGTTAAAAGTGAAAAAAGCTCCGGGAAAAAAACCGTATTTGGAAAGATATTTAGCTTTTTTGAAGGCCTCTTCGACGAAGCGGTTGGCTTTTTCAAAAAAATAGGTTCCGCGCTTGGTTTCAAGGGCTGCGAAAACTCTGATAAAACAGCTCAGACGAGTAACGGCGGTGCCGTAAGTGAAGAAACCGTCGCGTCGAATAATACTCAAACCTCATCAAATAATTGTTCATCCGCTAATACATGCCGAACCGCGACCAC
>CAZJFS010000001.1:0-28964 GCA_964545075.1 uncultured bacterium | reverse complement strand
TCCTCGACGCGCGTTACGCAGGTCTCGACGCCATTAACTTCGTCCGCGAATGGAGGAAGCATACTAAATTCAACGCAGGCGTCTGCTATTGCCAATAATACGGCGACTTCGGCCGTTTCAAACACAGACGATAATACTCAGACTTCAACCGTTGTAAATAATACAGCCGAAAATAATATACAGACCATCGCCTCTTCACTGACAGGCGTGACCGGAACTATTCCCGAACGCGCCGCAGACGCTGAAAGCGGAAGCGTATTCATGGCAAGGGTTAAATCCATGAGCCTTCTGAATTATGACAAAGCCGTGCTGGACGAAATAATGCGCGGAAATATCCCTGATTTTCTCAAAGATTTCAAGGAAGTCAAGGTCGGATTTAAGACTAAAGACGGAAAAGAACACACCGCAAGTTATTATGTTATGCCTGACTATCTCGCGATCGGAAGCAACGACGATTTCGTCCGCGTTCCCATGACGCCTATGTCCGCTCAAAAGATCGCCGATATGTATGGCTGCCAGCTGCCCACGAAAAAAATGGTCGACGATATATACGATCAGGCCGCGGTTAAATTAAATCCTCAGCCCATAAGCGTCGACAAAGGCATCAGCAAAATCTCGAATTTCGCCGAACATCAAAAGATGGTTGAAAAGCAGCGCGCCGGGAAGCCTCTCGGGGCGCTTACCGCCGGGGATAAAAAAGACGTGGTTATAACTAATTTATTGGATCAGGCCGCGGCAAAGGGTAAAAAACAGGTCGCCATATACGGCTGGCACCAGAAGAACGGAAAGGCCATACAGCCTTTGAGCACGATCCATAACTACTACCATGTCGATTACAGCCATGGCATAAGGCTTGTAAAAAATATGATGACTTTGGACGGAAAAAGCGTTAAAGTCGCGGATATCTTAAAGGATGGCGAATTATCGAAAGCGCTCAGCGGCGAAGGAACGATTAAAAATACAAAAGCTCACAGATAAATTTAATTTTATAAAACCGAAAGAATATTCTGTCGAAAACGCCGTTCAAAGCGCATTAGCGTTAAGCGGCGTTTTTGAATTTTCTGATTTTCTTTTCTTTTTTTCCAAATATTTTGAAATAATTTTGAACCCTTTCATTTTTTTTCCGTATTGCATATGCAGGAGGAAAAATGGGAAATGATTTAAATCTTTCGAACTGGTTCGGTGAGTTCCATAAGGACCTTTTCAGGTTTCTCGTCAAACTTACCGGCGACTGGCACGAGAGCGAGGACATACTTCAGGACGCGTATGTGCGCGCGAACCTTAAATTCAGTCTTTTCGACCCCGGCCGGGGAAGTCTGAAAAACTGGGTATATAAAATAGCCATAAATATCTATTACGACAGGGAACGCTTTAAAACAAAAGAAATGACGGCGGTTTCCGAATACTACGCGGAGCTTCTGAGGGAAAGCGGACCGGATGAAATCATAAATTTTGAATATTCTAAAGAAATGATGGATGCAGCCATCGCAAAACTCGCGTCCGATAAGCGAGCGCTTTTTCTTCTGTCGCTCAAAAATACCATCAGCGATATGGCTGATATTTTTTCGATCGCCGAAGGGACGGTCAAAAGCCGGCTCCATTACATAAGAAAAGAGCTTGTCTCCAATCTTAAAAAGTTAAATGAGGGGGAAAAGATATGAATATTAAAGATAAAAATAACGATAATTTTAAAGTTAGCGACAAAGCTGATGCGTCTGAAGAACTTAATATGAAAGCGATTTCAAATGAACCTTTTAAGAACTACATCGACGACGGCGCGATAGAGATACCGAATTTAAAAGTTATATCAGACAACGTTTATCAGAGGCTTTTTGACGTGACGTTCGGTTATCTCATTTCATCGTTGTCCGCGCTATTATTTCTCGTGGCGCTGCTGCCCATATATTACGCCGTACATGACGGGATCGCTTCGAGCGCTAAGGCGCTGCCAAAGTTAATGGATGTTTTCGATGTCCTTGGCGCGGGCTGGTTCGTAGTTTTAATCACCGCGGCCGGATTTTTCGCGGGAGGCGTAGCCCTTTTCAACTCGATGCGGATAGGCCGGGCGATACTTAAATATATGTTTACCCTGTGGGGGCTTATAATACTTTTCGAGATAAGATATTCCATGAACCGTTCTTCAGCTGTTGAGAATCATGGCTTTTTACTAGTGGCTATCGTGGCGTTTCTGGTTGTTGCCCTTATCTATATGGTATATCGATCGTATCGCAATAAAAGCATAGTGGTAATGGTTTTATTTAATTCCATGGCGCTTGCCGCAAACGCCATATTTATCGTTAAATACTTTGTCAATTTTTCAGGGGCGTCCGCTGCCGACAGGCATGTTCATTACCTGTCGCTGTTTTTCATCGCGGCCATCGTTATGCAGACGTATGAAGCGGCTAAAACTTTTTTGCCCCTGATCAAATGGAATTTGAAAAATCCGCCTTTATTTAAAAGCTTTTAAAAGTCTTTTCATGCCTTCTTCAAGCGTGGCGCGAGGGCAGCCGAAATTAAGCCTCATAAAACCCTTTCCATCGCCGCCAAAAGTGGTTCCGTCATTAAGCGCGAGGCCGCCCCTGAAGGTTATACGTTCGCAGAGCTCTTTTTGCGGCAGGTCGAATTTCCTGAAATCGAGCCATGCCAGAAAAGTGCCGTCGGGTTTTATGAATTTCACTTCAGGAAGGTTTTTTGAAAGAAATTCTGAAATATATTCGATGTTTCCTTCAAGATACGCCAAAAGTTCAATCAGCCAGGCTTCTCCATTTTTATACGCCGCCTCGAAAGCGGTGACGCCGAAAACGTTCGTTTGATCGATGTGAAGGTTTTCGGTTATCTTTTTAAACGGCGTCCGAAGCTTTTCGTCGGCCGCTATCGCCGCCGATATGGCGAGGCCGGTTATGTTAAAGGTCTTGCTGGGCGACATCAGCGTGACCGTTTTATTCATTATATCGCGTGAAAGCGAAGCAAGGCAGATGTGTTTATGGCCGGCGTATATTATATCCGAATGGATCTCGTCTGAAATAATGACGATATTATATTTAAGACATATCTCGCCTATTTTTAAAAGTTCTTCGCGCGTCCATACGCGTCCGACCGGATTATGCGGACTGCAAAGCATGAACAATTTAACGCCCGAAGCCGCTTTCTTTTCGAAATCATTGAAATTTATTGAATAATGGCCGTTCTCAAGGGACAGGGCGTTTTCGACAAGTTCCCTTTTTTGATCGCGGACGACCGAAAAGAAGGGCGGGTAAACCGGCGTTTGTATCATTACTTTATCGCCGGGCGAGGTATAAGCTGAAACCGCTATGGCGAGCGCCGGTACTATGCCAGGGCTGAAACATATCCATTCGTTTTTAATTTCAAAGCCGTGTCTTTTTTTTGACCATCCGATCAGGGAACCGTTGAATGAATCAGGCCTTGCCGCATAGCCATATATTGGATGAGAAGCCCTTTCTTTTATGGCGTTCACTATTTCAGGCGGAGATGAGAAATCCATATCCGCGACCCACATTGGAAGCGCGGTTTCGCTTTTAAATATCTTTGCGGCGAAGTCCCATTTGAAGCAATTTGTATTTTTTCTGTTAATTATCGGTTCAAAATCATATTTTAAATTTGCCATAATCTTCCATTCTTTCCAGGCGATTTTTATTTTTAAACATGCCTTATTTTAGTTGGATATTTTAGAAATAAAATTCTACACCTAAAGGTAAAATTTTGCAATAATTATCGTTAAAATAAAAGCTTAAATGAATTGACTTTTAATGTTCTATTATGATATATTTCTACGTTAGTATATAACGTAGAAACTTAAGATGGCTGATTTCTGCCGTTAATATAGCGGGGAGTGATTTTACATTTTTGCTTTGATAAGAAGTTTATTGACGCTTACAGGGACCGTGACCGGAGTCACGGTAAGTTATTACCTCGCCAATACGCCCTATTATAAGGATAACCCTATATTGGGCGATGATCCTGAAATAAAACTTTCGATAGTTCTGGGAATGTTCGGGTTCCTTCTTGGGTCTATGATATCCCGCGAACTCGAAAGATATGTTCAGGCGATATTAAAAAAACTTTCGTTCTATGAAGTTATTTCGGGCGTGGTCGGTTTCATTCTCGGCCTATTCATGGCCAATCTCATGATACTTCTTCCAGCCATTATATTTCTTAACTCCTCCATGGCCGATGCCTTTCCAGAATATTTCAAAAAGATGATACCTATCTTAAAAATATTGATGCCTTTCATCGTCAATATATTATTGGGTTATGTCGGCATGTCGCTTTGCATGAAATACCATATGGACATAATAAAACTTGTATCCGGCAAAACCATAAATTCGATAAATGGTTCTGAAAAATATCTAGATACTTCGGTTTTAGTTGATGGAAGAATATATGACATAGTAAAGGCGCGTTTCATAGAAGGCCGGCTTATCATACCGGAGTTTGTAGTGAACGAACTTCAGTTCATAGCCGATTCACAGGACACCTTAAAGCGAAGCAAAGGCCGCCGCGGTCTTGACGTTTTAAATAAAATGCAGAATGAATTCGCGAATATGGTCGAGATAGGCTCCGAGGATGTTTCGGCTTCAAAAGCCGTTGACGAGAAGCTTGTCGCTCTGGCCAAAAAGAACGCCGGAAAAGTTTTGACGACCGATTATAACCTCAACAAGGTCGCTCAGATACACGGTCTTGACGTTTTAAACATCAACGACCTCGCAAATGCATTGAAACCTATAGTCATGCCCGGAGAGTCAATGTCGCTTCACGTTATAAAAGAGGGCAAGGAGCACTCACAGGGCATCGGGTATCTTCCGGACGGAACTATGGTCATAGTCGAGGACGGGCGCGATTCTATCGGAAAAACGGTTGACGTCGTCGTCACTTCGATGCTTCAGACCGCCGCCGGCCGGCTTGTTTTTACGAGGACTAAAGCCGGGCTTGAATCGGGCCACGACGAGCAGGCGGCGCAAACGCCGGATGCCATTAAAAATCAGGGCGAGCCCGACAAGCGAAACGACAATAAAAGGGATTACAAAGACAATAAAATAATAAAAATAAAAAAATAATATAAACCCTTGGTTTTTTATTGAAACCTAAAAATTTATTACGCAGATAACATGTGGAGGAGACACTTTAATGAGCACCAATGTAAAAGATGCTATGTCAAAGGAATTTGTAACCATCAAAAAGACCGAGAAAATTACCGAGGCTAAAAAACTTATGCTTACGGCTGAATCGCGCGCGCTTTTCGTTCTTGATAAAAAAAAGGTCGAGGGCATTATTACCGAAGGTGACTTTTTGAAGGAAGCGGATGATTCGAAGCCTTGCTCATGTATTATGACCACTCCGATCATATCGGTGAACCAGGAAAATAATCTTCAGGAAGCGGCTAAGCTTATTACAAATAACCGCATCGGCCGGCTTCCGGTTTTAAATGAAACAGGCGAAATGATAGGCGTCGTAACTGAACGCGATATAGTTAAGGACCTCGTCGTCGATACTAAACAGCCGAAACTTTCTCCCGAACGCGCCGCGATATATCTTGCGATGACCAATGAACGTGAAAAAGAGGAATACTGGCTGGAAAAAAGTCAGGAGGAAGGCTATAAGGCGGTTATTACGCAGGTCGGGACCACGGCGGAAAAACTTCCTATAAAAATGCGCGAAGCTACAACCGTAGCCGCCATCGCCCGCGGCGTCATCAAAGAGGATACGCGTGAAAAGGTCGCGCTCAGTAACGCCGTGCGTGACGCTTATATCCAGCTTTCATCCATAAATCCGGGCCTCGGCGGAGGGTTTAAGATTTCGGTCGTCCGCGGAGAAGGTAGAATAACGGTAGCCGCGTTTGGAAAATGCGGGCATGCGCTTGCTAACGGCCCTAACAATCTAGTAATGGGTTTCAGCATAATATAGCCTCCGTCTTTTGAAAAAATAAATCAATAATTAATAAGGAGATTTTTTTATGAAAAATCTGTTCGTTTTATTATTTCTGGTATGCGTGATCAACGTTATGTCGGCGTCATGCGCGTTTGCTTCAGCTAATGAATTTGTCCTTAATTATCCGGCTTATACGCTTAAAATTCCGGTTTCTTTTATGGCGAGCGACTCGATGCTTATGATTTACGGTCCGGAACCGATGACGACCTTCAACCTTATTATCAACCCGGAACTCGAGAAAAATCTCGAGCAGTATACCATTTTTTCAAAGGCTCAGATAAAAGGCATTCCTGATTTTAAAGTTGAAAAGGAAGGCTATGAAACATATAACGGCGTTAAATTCGCGACAGCCGTCAATAAATTCAAAAGCGAAGAATTCATGCTCCGTTCAAAAGGCGTATGGACTATTCAGAATAAAAAAGCGCATGTTATGACTTATACCGCGGCTGAAGCTTCATTCGATAAATATATCAAGGACGCTGAAAGCATGTTTGGCGGATTTGATATCGCTAATCTTACGTTTAAAGTTCCCGCCACTTTTTCCGGCGAGAACTCGATCGTTATGGTATTTGGTGAAACCATAAATGAGTTTCGCATAAACTTCAACGTGATAGTTAAAGCGGAAAAAGAAAAAAATCTTGAACAGTACACTGCTTATTCAAAGGAAGAGGTTAAGAAAGTACCTGATTTTAAAATAGCGAAAGAAGGTTACGAGACCTATAACGGCGTTAAATTTTATTCGATGACAAGCGATATGGTAAACAGCGGGGTTAAGCTGAAGGCTAAAAGCTCGTGGACGATAGTTGATGGAAAGGTCTACATACTCACATACACTTCCACCGAAGCCGCTTTTGATAAATATCTCAAGGGCGCCGAAGCTATGATGAATAATTTCGCGATAGTTAAAAAATAAATATAATAAAAATGGAATAGAGGTATATAAAATGAGTTCTGAAGTAAGGGTAAGGTTCGCTCCGTCGCCGACAGGGTATCTGCATGTAGGAGGCGCCAGGACCGCGCTGTTCAATTATCTTTATGCCAAGAATACGGGCGGAAAATTCATATTGAGGATTGAGGATACCGATCGCGCGAGATCGACCGAAGAATCCATATCGGCGATATTTCGTTCGATGAAATGGCTCGGTCTTGACTGGGATGAGGGTCCGGAGGTCGGAGGAGCGTATGGTCCGTATTTTCAGACGCAGCGCCTTGGAACCTATGATGAATATGCGAAAAAACTTCTGGAATCAGGACACGCGTATTACTGTTTCTGCTCCCAGGAAGAAATAGACCGTGAACGCAAGGAAATGGAAGACGCGCGGGCGAGCTCTCAGAAATATTCGGGAAAATGCAGAAATATCAGCCTTTCTGAAGCGCGCGAGCGAATAGCTAAAGGCGAAAAAGCGGCGATCCGTTTTAAAGTTCCCGCCAAGGAAATAAAGTTCGACGATATCGTCAGAGGCGAGCTTTCATTCGATGGAAACCTCATAGGCGATATGGTGATAGTAAGAAGCGACGGCATTCCCACTTATAATTACGCCGTTGTGATTGATGACGCTCTTATGAACATAACCCACGTTTTAAGGGGCGATGATCATATTTCAAACACGCCGAAACAGATAGTCATGTATGAGGCACTCGGGTTTAAAACGCCCAGATTCGGCCATATATCAATGATACTCGGCCCCGATGGCACGCGACTTTCAAAGCGGCATGGCGCCACTTCGGTCGAAGAATATGATAAAGGCGGAATACTGCCGGAGGCGCTCGTAAACTATCTCGCGCTTCTCGGATGGTCGCCGGAGGGGGACCGTGAATTCTTCACTAAGGACGAACTGATATCCGAATTTTCTTTGTCGCGCGTCGCCAAGAGCCCGGCCGTCTTCGATTCGACGAAACTTAAATGGATGAACGGCAGCTACATAAGAAAAGCGGACGATCTGGCGGTGGCTAAAATGTGCGCGCCGTATCTTATCGAAGCCGGACTTCTGAAAAAAGAGGAGCTCGAATCGAAACTTGAATGGCTCGCGAAAGTTATGAAGACGGCTAAAACATCTTTCGATACGCTCGTTGACGCTCCGGCGCATGTT
Source organism: uncultured bacterium (assembly GCA_964545075.1). Classification (GTDB taxonomy): domain Bacteria; phylum Muiribacteriota; class UBA9980; order UBA9980; family UBA9980; genus DAOPXV01. The sequence continues at coordinate 20,928 of CAZJFS010000001.1, read as the reverse complement.
AATCTTTTCTTCGGGGAAGAATACGAAGTTAAAAAGGATGACGCTGAAGTCGCCAAATATATTCTCGATAAGCAGCTTACCAATAAAGTAATAGATTTTATAATTTCGGAGATCGAAACGTTTCCCGAATATAACCTGGCCGCCGTCAAAGGCGCTATTAAAAAGGCCCAGAAAACGCTTGGCTTTTCAGGTCATGACGTGTTTATGCCTCTGCGCGTGAGCCTTACCGGCCACAGCTCGGGTCCGGGCGTATACGAGATGTTCGATATTCTCGGAAAAGAGCGTACCATCGCCAGGCTTCGCGGATTCGCCTCGAAGTATCTGAGCTGATATTTGAAAAGGCGAGAAGTAAATGTCGTCTAACGTCTCTCGTGGAACGGTAAGGCCTTTCAAAGCTGCGTTGTTATCACTGGTTCTCGGCCCCGGAGCCGGCCAGATCTATAATGGCCAGAAGAAAAAAGGCTACATAATACTTTCAATATTTTTCGCGGTCCTGGGATATTTAGTATATCAGATACTTTCAATATATGCCGTGTACTATCCGAGAATTGCGAAGGGGGAAGTTTCGGCCGCGGTCGATTTCATTAACGCGGTCTGGACGGGGTCTGATGCGGCTTCGAATTCCGGGTTTATAGGTTTTTTATGGTTGATATCGATAGTCGACGCTTATGTTTCAGCCGAGATGATGAAGAGAACCGCCAGTGCGGCGCATAACGTTGAAGCCGGAGTGAATGCCGATGAAAACGGTTCCGGCGCCGATGAAGAAGATAAAAAAGATGCTTAATGATTTTTTTGAATATGAAGGGGCCGTCTTCAGGCCGCCTCGCGAATGGGATTCTTTGATAATACAGGCCACGGTTGGATGTTCTCGTAACAGTTGCCTTTTCTGCGTTATGTATAAAAAAAAACGGTTCAGGGTGAGAAGCTTCGAAGAAATTAAAAGCGATATAGCCAGAATTCCGGCCGCTTACCGTGAAAGCGTGAAAAAAATATTCATAGCCGACGGGAACGCGTTATGTATGAATACGGATGGTTTGATTGAAATGTCAGGGTATTTTAAAGAGACGTTTCCGGCGCTCCGACATTTATCCGCGTATGCCAATCCTCTGGATCTGCTTGAAAAAACGGACGGGGAGCTTAAAGCCATAAGGGCTTCCGGAATAAAGAACTTATACGTGGGTATCGAATCCGGGTCCGATGAAGTGTTAAAACTCGTGAAAAAAGAAGGCAGCTACGTTCAGGCCAGACTCGCTCTCAACCGTGCGCACGCGGCCGGGTTCGTCGTTTCGGCGACGATACTTCTAGGGGTCGGCGGAAAATTATACTCGATGGAACACGCGCGCAGGTCGGCCGAGCTTATGAATGAAACGTCACCGAAATTTATAAACACTCTTACGACCAGCATATACGAGGGGTCCGGCCTTATACCGCTTATAAGGTCCGAAAAATTCGAGGTCTTAACGGATCGTGAAACGGTTGACGAACATTATGAATTTATAAAGCGTATCGATGCGAACCATGTCATATACAGGTCCACTCATGCGTCGAATATGTTGTCACTGGAAGGGGCGCTGTCCAAGGATAAGAAAAAATTGCTTGAAACCCTTGCAAAGTTTAAAGACGAAAACGATTCAAACCCTTCATTTAATCTTTTAAAGGCAGGCGGCAGGTATGAATTTTAAGGTCAGTTGCAAAACCGACATTGGTAAGAAAAAGGCAAATAACGAAGATAATTATTATTTTTGTGAAAAAAAGGGCCTTTTTATAGTAGCGGATGGAATGGGCGGCCATGCGGGCGGCGAAGTGGCTTCGGATATGGCCGTTAAGCTTATTTCCGAAGAAATCGAAAATGCTGATATTTCAAAATTTAACGTCGCCGACGTTATACGGGAAGCCGTCGCCGCGGCGAGTGAAAAAATAAAGAACGTATCAATGGAGAACGACGAGCTCCGCGGAATGGGAACCACTCTTGTTTCATGCCTGTGCCATGATGAAAAAGTTTACGTCACCAATGTCGGTGACGCCCGCTGCTATTCATATGACGGCCAAAAATTCGAACTTTTATCGCACGATCATTCGCAGATACAGGAATATATCGACATGGACCTCATCAACGAGGCTCAGGCGAAGGTACATCCAATGCGCCACGTCATAACGCAGGCGGTCGGCTACAACGATGAGCTCAAGATCCGTATAGTGCCGCGCGACTACAGGGTGGGAGATTATTATATTTTGTGTTCCGACGGATTGAACGATCATTTTGAAAGCGACGAGGAACTCGGCGGCGCTTTTATAAAACTTCTTGACGCGTCCGGCGGCGATCTGGACAAAATATGTTCAGACCTCATAGATATGGTCAATGATCGCGGGGGTCGCGATAATATAACGATACTGATATTTAAAATACTCGGATGATCTTAAAAATAAAGTTATGTGAAAGGGGTAATTAAAAATGGCTTTGACTTCAAACCTGGTTAAAAGAATAGACGGTTACAGGGACGCGATGATAAAACTTCAGGTCGATATGACGGCTATTCCGGCCCTTTCTCCCGAAAACGGCGGAGACGGCGAACACGAAAAAACGGAATTTTTAAAGAAAGTATTGAAAGATTTCGGCTTTACGGATATACAGACTTATTACGCGCCGGACGAACGCTGCAAAACAAAGGCGCGTCCGAACGTGGTGGCTAAAATAAAAGGCAAATCCGACAAAAAAACATTCTGGATAATGTCGCACGTTGATGTCGTTCCTCCGGGCGAGCTCTCGCTGTGGACCGTCGATGGAAAACAATTCGACCCTTATAAGGTCAGGGTTGAAAGCGACAGGATCATAGGCCGCGGCGTCGAGGATAACCAGCAGGCTATCGTATCTTCGATATTCGCCGTAAAGGCCATAATGGAAGAAAAAATAGTTCCTGAATATAACGTAGGCATAATACTTGTCGCGGACGAGGAAACCGGGTCCCAATACGGAATTGGCTACCTCATAAACGCGCATCCCGAATTATTCACTAAAAATGATATAATTGTAGTTCCCGACGCGGGAAATCCGGAAGGCACCATGATAGAGATCGCCGAAAAATCGATAATGTGGATGAAGATAAAAACGGCTGGCAAGCAGTGCCACGCCTCCCGCCCCGATTGCGGCATCAACGCGCATAAGGCCAACGCGTTTCTGATAACCAAATTCGATGAGCTTTACAAGGATTTCGCCAATAAAGACGAAGTTTTTATGCCGGCCATATCGACTTTCGAGCCTACGAAAAAAGATAGCAACGTTCCCAATATAAACACTATTCCCGGCGAGGATGTTTTTTACATGGATTGCCGCGTTATTCCTTGTTATGATCTGAAGGATGTTGTCGCGAAAATGCGTTCTTACGCCGACGGCGTCGAAAAAAAATTCGGCGTTAAGATCGAATTCTCATATCCGCAGAAGGAACAGGCCGCTCCGGCTACATCGATGGATGCCGAGGTCGTAAAGCTTCTTTCGGCCGGCATAAAGGATGTTTATGGCGGCAACCCTAAACCGGAAGGCATAGGCGGCGGAACCGTCGCGGCGTATTTCAGAAGGGCCGGCATTCCCTGCGCGGTCTGGAGCCGGTTGGAAGAAGTATGCCATCAGCCCAACGAATATTGCATGATAGAAAATATGATCGGCGATACGAAGGTTTTCGTACACGCCATATGCGCTATGAAATAAGGACGGAAAATGAGCGAACCTACGCAAACCGGTATTTCTATCGAGGAAAATGAGCTTCTGTTCGGGCATTCCGATATGTCGAGCGTTACCTCGATAGAATTTTCAGAAAATTTAAATATAATAAGGTATTATCGCGGCTCTGACGGAAAGACTCATTCGAATGATATCAAATTCGAGCCTTTTCTTCTTTTGCATGACGAAATTTCTATCTATGGCGCCAAGCATAAGCCGCTTGAGATGCTTGAATTGAAGGGCGGCGGGTATTATAAATATCTCGCCCGTTTTCACGGCTGGAGCGCGCTGGAGGACGCCGTCAAACATCTCGTCATAACTACCGGATGCAAGCCCTCGGCGCCTAACGCTCCTTATCTTTATATTTCCGATCCGGTCCATCAGTATATGCTCGCCTCGGGCGATACTCATTTCAAGGGAATGCGCTTTTCGGATCTGAAGCGCCTGACGATAGATATTGAAACGGACTGCGCCGATGAATATGATTTTTCTAACGCCAAGCGCGAATCGGACAGGATACTTCTGATCGGCATAAATATTTCGTCGAAGCCGGGCGTCGTCGAATACGCCTCCGTCCGGGATATGGATGAAAAGGCCATGCTTTTATGGTTGTGCGAAAAAATAAAAGAATACGATCCCGACACCATCGAGGGGCACAACATATTTAAATTCGATATTCCTTATATAGCCGAACGCGCGAAGCGCCATAAGGTTAAGCTCGACTGGGGCCGCAACGGGTCCGAGATAAAATTCAGGAAATCCCGCGTTCAGGTCGCCGAGCGGACCCTGGACTATACAAGATGCGACGTCTTTGGAAGAAATATCGTCGATACGTGGTTTCTGGCCCAATTTTACGACGTTCAGACAAGGGCTCTCGAATCGTTCAATCTGAAGCATCTCGCGGTCCATTTCGGGGTGGCCCCAGCCGGAAGGGTTTATATCGAAAGTTCAAAAATCAAGACGTGTTTTTTGAATGATTACGACAATTTCGTTAAATATAACAGAGACGATATAATTGAAACCGTCGCCATCTCGGAAATATTGTCATACGGGCATTTCATCCAGTCGCGGATATTTCCATATTCCTATCAAAACAATATAGTCCGCGGCAACGCGACGAAGATAAATTCGCTGTTCATACGCGAATATATCAGAAACGGATGGTCGATACCTAAAAACGACAATAAAGGCCAGGCCATGGATTTTGAAGGCGGCTATACGGATATCTTCATAGAGGGTATCGTGAAAAACGTCGGCCATTGCGACGTAAGATCGCTTTATCCTTCGATAATGATCACTTATAAGGTGGCCCCTAAAACGGACCTGATGGAAATTTTTATTCCTATGCTCATTACGCTCCGTGATTTCCGCATTTCGGCGAAGGTAATGATGAAAAAAGCGACTGATGAACATGATAAAAGGTATTACGAGGCGCTTCAGAACACTTTTAAAGTGCTTATAAATTCATTTTATGGCTATCTCGGTTCATCCATACATAATTTTTCAGATGTTGAGGCGGCCGGAAAGGTTACGGAAATCGGACGCGATACGATAAGGAAAATGGTTTCGATGCTCAAGGAAATGAACTGTCAGCCCGTCGAAATAGATACGGACGGCGTTTATTTCGTTCCTCCGGCTGGAGTTTCAGATGATTCCGGCTTTGAAAAGATCGTCAACAATATAAATAAAGAACTCCCGAAAGGCATCGAGGTCGAGTACGACGGCCGGTTCAAATCAATGCTGAGCTTTAAAATGAAAAATTACGCTCTTCTTGATTATGAAAACAAGCTGACGATAAAAGGTTCAGCCTTGAAATCTCGCGGCCTCGAAAAATTCCTGCGCAAGTTCACCCAGGAAATGATCCATCTGATGCTCAGCGACCGTGAAGGGGAAATACCGGCGTTATACGAAAGTTATCGTGCCGATGTGGAATCGAAAAAAATGTCGATTGATAACATTTGTAAAAGCGAGACTTTGACCGAGTCGCCCGCGGCCTATCAGGTTAAGATAAAGGAAGGGAAAAGAAATCCTTCGGCCCAGTATGAACTCGCGTTGAAGTCTTCAAAGTCATATCAGGCGGGGGATTCGGTTTCGTTTTACGTCACCGGTACCGCGAAAAAAGTGACGGCTTATTCCAACTGTAAAATGAAGGAAGAATTTGACGAGAAAACGCCTGATTACAATACGGCTTATTATGCCGACAAACTGGCTCAGCAATATAAAAAATTCAAGGATGTTTTAAAATTCGATGGCGGCGCTTCGCCTGAAGGCGGAGATTCGAAATCCGATCAGGGCGAACTTTTCTAATGCTTTAAGGAGAAGTAGATGCCAAAGCGTATTGAAAAAGATTTTATAGGCGAGGTTGAAGTTCCGAATATCACGTATTTCGGTATGCAGACCGTTCGCGCCATTGAAAGTTTCAACGCTTCTGAACTCAAGGAACCGGTTGAATTTATAATATCTTTCGTTCAGGTAAAAAAAGCCTGCGCTCTGGCGAATATCGAACTTGAAATGCTTTCGCTGGAAAAAGGTAACGCGATAATAAAAGCTTGTGACGAAATTATAGCCGGCGCTCATTTTTCGCAGTTCGCGATCGATGTTTTTCACGCCGGCGGCGGGACCTCGCTTAACATGAATATAAACGAGGTCATCGCCAACAGGGCGCTTGAAATATTAGCTTATCCAAAGGGAACGTACGGCGTCCTGTCGCCGTTTGACGACGTAAATATGTCCCAGGCCGATACGGATGTTTTTTCTACGGCGCTGCGCGTAGCGCTCCTTTCGGGATCGGTTAAAATGCTCAATGCGCTTGGCGAATTAAAAAACGCGTTTTTGAAAAAAAGCATTGAATTCGATCTGACCATTAAAGCGGCGCGGGCCGGCTTTCAGGATTCCGTTCCGATGACGCTCGGTCAGGAGTTTCTGGCTTTCGCGGAGATAATCAAGAAGAGCGCCGAGGATATCGATCATGCCAGGGGGCGTTTGAAAAATTTGAATATCGGGGGTACCGAGGTCGGGACGGGATTGAATACGCACGCGAATTTTCAGGAAGTTTCGGTCCGAAAGTTATGCGAAATAACTAAGCTTTCGCTTGAAAAATCTGAAAATATGGTTGAACTGGCCGCATTTTCTTATGATTTTATGAATTATTCCGCGCAGCTTAAAAACCTCGCCTTGAATTTGATAAAGATATCATCCGATATATGCGTAATGGCATCAGGCCCTAATACCGGATTAAACGAGATACGCGTTCCGCCGGTCCACGCCGGATCTTCGGCGGTTCCAGGCATGGTCGCTCCGGCGATGCTTGAGATGCTTTCAATGGTAGGCATGCAGGTTATGGGGGCTGATTACGTGGTGGCTCAGGCGTCGGCATTCGCGCCGCGGAATCTGAACATATATATTCCGGTCATATCATATAACATGTTGTTCGCGCAAAAACTTATTTCAAATTCGGTTTTGAGCGTCACCGATAGATGCATTCCTTATATAAAGGCTAATGATAAGGTTTTATCGGCTTATTTCGAAAGCACTTCCGGGCACGCGGCAGTATTATTGAGAAAACTAGGTTATTCGGAGGCGTCTAAGCTGGTTCAGGAAGCCAGGATGTCAAAAAGGACCGTCCTGGATCTTGCGATAGACCGAAAACTTTTAAGCGACGAAGAACTCGAAAAAATAAGGGCGCCTAGAAAAATAACGGAGCCCGGCTTAATTTAAGAAAATAAAAATAACTTACAGGGAGATAATTATCATGTTCTTATTTTCCGCCAAAGCAACGGGTCGGGTGAAAAAACTAAAAGCTTTTTCCTTGATCTTTCTTATGATCGCCATATCCTTTTCAGCTGTTTTTAATTTTTCCGAAGCTTCGGCGAAGGAAAAAAAGAAAAAGGTCAAAGTAGGCCTCGTGGTTGATGTCGGCGGCCTTGGCGATAAGTCCTTCAACGATTCGGCTTATCTCGGACTTCTGGAGGCCGAAAAAAAATTGAAAATATTATCCGATGTAGGCCAGCCTTCCAATAAGATGGAGGAAGAGCAGCATCTGACGGCGTTTTCGCAAAACGATTACGATCTTATCGTCGGCGTCGGTTTCGCTATGCAGGACGCGATCTCAAAGATCGCCAGGGAATATCCGGAAAAACGCTTCGCGATAATCGACGGCTGTATCGACCTTCCGAACGTGGCTTCGCTTCTTTTTAAGGAACATGAAGGATCGTTTCTGGTCGGCGCCCTTGGCATCATGATGTCTAAAACTAAAAAAATAGGTTTTGTCGGCGGAATGGACATACCATTGATACATAAATTCGAGACGGGCTATATAGAGGGAGCGAAATACGTTAACGGCTCGGCCGAGGTAATGGTGAAATATACGGGTTCAGACCCTTCCGCGTGGAATGATCCGGTAAAGGGCCGTGAAATAACGCTTTCACTTATCACTCAGGGCTGCGACGTCGTGTTTCATGCGGCCGGCGGCACTGGCGGCGGCGTTATAAAAGCATGCAAGGAACAGAACGTATTCGCGATAGGCGTCGATTCGGACCAGGACGGAGTTATTCCCGGAACGGTCCTTACCTCGATGGTAAAACGCTGTAACGTGGCCGTTTATAACACTATAAAAGATATCGTCGAGGGAAAGTTCGCCGGCGGCATTCATAACTTTGGAATAGCCGAGAACGGCGTCGATACTTCTGAATTTAAATATACGAAGGACAGGATACCGCCGGAATATTTAAATAGGCTCGGGGAAATAAAAAAGGACATAGTGGCCGGAAAGATAAAAATCACGGATTATATGGTCGAGATGGAAAAGAAAAATAAGAAGTAATAAATAATGAAGGAGACGGTTTGATGAATGCCCTTTCAATGAAAGGAATTACCAAAAGGTTTAAAAACGTCGTCGCTAACGACGATATAACCTTTGCCGTGGCCAAAAACACCATACATGGACTTGTAGGCGAGAACGGCGCCGGAAAATCGACACTGATGAATATTTTATACGGGCTTCTCGAACCGGATGAAGGCGAAATATTCGTGAATGAAAAGATCGCCGGATTCAAGGGTCCGAAGGATGCCATAGAAGCCGGAATAGGAATGGTCCATCAGCATTTCATGCTCGCCGGGCCTCTTACAGTAACCGAGAATATAATACTTGGAAGCGAGCCGGAAGGCGGACTTTTTCTAAATTATAAAAAAGCCAGGGAAATGGTGGCCGAGCTGTCGGATCGGTACGGGCTGATAGTCGATCCGGACGCCAGAATAGAGTCTATACCGGTCGGCCTCGCCCAGCGCGTTGAAATACTTAAAACGCTATACCGCGGCGCGAAGATAATCATTTTGGACGAACCGACGGCCGTTTTAACGCCGCAGGAGGTCCGCGAACTTTTAAAGATAATGGATAACCTTCGGAAAAACGGCGTCACTATAATCTTTATAAGCCATAAGCTCAAGGAGATCAAGCGTATCACGGACGAGATAACCGTTATACGCCATGGCAAAACCATCGGCACCGAGCCGACGTCGAAAGTTACCGAGAACGATATCGCCAGAATGATGGTCGGGCGCGACGTCGTTTTCAATGTAGAGAAAGGAAAAGCCAGGATTCTCGGGCAGGGCCTTACGCTCGACGGCATAGTCGCGAAAAACGATAAAGGCCTTACGTGCCTGAAGCACGTGTCGCTGGAAGTTAAGCGCGGCGAGATATTCGGCATCGCCGGCGTCGAAGGGAACGGCCAGTCGGAGCTTTTAGAGGTTATATCCGGCCTCAGAAAGCCCGTGTCGGGTAACGTTATGGTATGCGACAGGACGAACCCCGATACCGGCGAAAAAGATATAACCGGCATGACGCCTGATGAAATATATGAGTCCGGCGTTGCCCATGTTCCGGAGGATCGTCACAAGCGCGGGCTTCAATTGAATTTTAACATAGAGGAAAATCTGGTTACGAGCCTTATACATAAAAAGCCTTTTTCGAGTTTCGGCATGATATGTTCCGACGCGCTCGCAAATAACGCGGCCGAAAAAATAAAAGAATACGATATCAGATGCGGTTCTTCACGCGTGAAGGCTCAGAACCTTTCCGGCGGCAACCAGCAGAAGGTCGTCATAGCGCGCGAACTTTCAAAGCAGCCGCGCGTAATTATAATAGCCCAGCCGACTCGCGGCGTCGATATAGGCGCGATCGAATTCATCCACCAGAAAATAATCGAGTTGCGTGACTCAGGCGTCGCCGTGCTTCTGATATCGGCGGAGCTTTCGGAAATAATGAATCTTTCTGACAGGATAGGCGTCATATACGAAGGCGAGATACTTGAAACTATGGACGCGGCGGACGCTACCGAGGAAAAACTGGGGCTTTTAATGGCCGGTATAAAAAAGGGCGTGAACGCTAATGCTTAATAATATGACAAATTTAAAATTGTCCGTCAAAATAGCCGTTATCTTTATCCTCGCGTTTTTTCTTATGGCCGCGCAATTTACGGGCGCGGTTTCTTCCGCTATTGCCGGAGAGACGCGTTGGATTAACGTCAGCTCTAAAATATCCGCTGACGGCTCGATGACGCGTGAAGTTAAATTATCGCCGGATGCGGAACTTTTGAAGTTCGCTAAAGCCGAATTTCTGGGAGATTTTCCGGATCTTATCGAAGAAAAATGTTCCGACGGTTTAGTGAAGATGACAAAAAAATTCGTCGATCTTGAAGAATGCGTCGGCGTTTTAATGGTCCAGAAAGATCTTTATTTTACCGATCGTTATCAGATAAGACAGAGTTTGCCGTTGTATCCGGATGAAAAAGTTATGCGCGACATAAAGGTTCGCTTTGAATTCGAGCTTCCAAACGGCGTTATAAAGATATTAAAGGATAGAAAGCTCCAGTCGCGCCAGTTAGGCTCTCAGACCGTGAATGAATTTACGCTTGATCACGCCGGAAATATGGACCTTTATTACCAGTTCAATAATTATAAACCTATAACCGCCGTCTTATTAGCCGCTTTTCTTATATTTATCGCGGCCAGGATGACGAGGCGCTTCAACTTCATATTGATTCCGGTTCTGGCTGTTTTAATAGCCTTCTTTTTCGCGGGCATCGCTATAATAGTGATAGGCGAATCGCCGGTTTCCGCCATGGGAGCCATGTATGAAGGCGTATTCGCGAGCAGGACGAATTTTTTGAATATGCTTCTGGCCACTACGCCGCTCATATTCACCGGCCTCGCCGTTTCGTTCGCCTTCAATTGCGGTCTTTTCAATATAGGCGGCGAGGGTCAGGTAATGATAGGCGGTTTCGCCGCCGCGTTAGTCGGAATCGTCGGGTTGAAATTTGCTATAAATCCCATGGTTCATGTTATAATGGCGATATTAGCCGCCGGTCTCGCGGCCGGCCTTTATTCGCTCATAGCCGGCGTGTTCCGCGCCAAATTCAACGTCCACGAGGTCATAAGCACTATAATGCTCAATTACATAGCTTATACGCTTCTCGGATTTCTCGTGGTGCATCCGTGGTTCAAGGAAAACGGTCCGAATCCTCAGACTCCGGAGATCGCTCACAGCGCGTTTCTTCCGGCTTTCTTCGCGCGTCACGACTTCAATTACGGTTTTATACTCGCCCTTGTGATGGCGGTTTTTATGTGGTTCATACTATATAAGACGAGCTTCGGGTTTAACATAAGATCGGTCGGCCTGAACGCGAAAGCGGCCGAGTATAGCGGCATAAACATCTCGAAAACTATAATGCTCACGATGTTCATATCGGGCATGCTCGCGGGCCTCGCCGGGTCCGAGCGCGTCATGGGCCTTTTTCATAAATATAACAGTACGGCTTTTGTGGGATATGGTATCGACGGCATCGCCGTTTCGCTTCTTGTCAACAATAACCCGCTTGGAATAATACTGAGCGCTTTGCTTTTTGGATTTTTAAAAACCGGCGGCTCTTATATGAATCGTGAGATTGGCGTTCCGGTGGAACTTGTCGTTGTAGTTCAGGCGGTAATAATCTTTTTCATAGCCGCCGATAAGATCGTCCGCAATATGTTAAACGTCAAGGAATCAAGGTGATAATATGGAATTTTTAATAAGATTGATAATCTCTACGCTTTCGATGGCCGCGCCGCTCTTTATAACCGCGGTCGGCGGAATTTTCAGCGAACGCAGCGGCGTCATAAATATCGCTCTCGAAGGCATGATGCTCATTGGCGCGTTCTTCGGCGTCGTTGGATGCTTCTATACCGGTTCGCCCTGGCTTGGCCTTTTGATAGCGGTTATCGCCGGCGGTCTTTTCGCCGCAATTCACGCCGTAATTTCGATAAAATATCATTCGAACCAGGTCGTATCCGGCGTAGCCCTAAATATGCTCGCATCCGGTCTCACGGTATTTTTGCTCGACATAATTTTCGGCATCAAGGGCACTTCAGAAAACGTCGCGACCATACCTAACATGAACGCCATACTCGGCGTCGTAAAGCCCGCCGCTGAAGCGGTAAAGCAGGCTGGCTTCGATAACCGGATGCTTCTTTATAAGGCGCTTGATTTTTCGCCGATAATCCTCATCGGCATAGCCGTCGTTTTTATCGCTCATACGGTTTTATTCAAAACCGTCTTCGGCCTTCGCCTGCGCGCTACCGGTGAACACGCTAAAGCCGCCGATACTCTCGGCATAAGCGTTTCTAAGATGCGTTACGCCGGCGTTATAATTTCAGGCATTCTCGCCGGACTCGCCGGCGCCTATCTATCGCTTTCCCTTACCGGCGCTTTCCGCAAGGATATGTCCGCCGGGCGCGGCTATATCGCTCTTGCCGCCATGATAACCGGAAAATGGAGTCCTATAAACGCTTTTATCGCGTCCCTCTTCTTCGGTTTCGCGCAGGCGCTTGAATTTTTCATAAGCGAACCGGTGATTCTGGGCGTTAAGATACCTCAGCAGTTTATCCAGATGCTGCCGTATATTCTTACGATGATCGTTCTCGCGGGTTTTATCGGGAAATCGGTATCGCCGCACGATCTTGGAAAACCTTACGTGAAGGATGAAAAACTTTAAAAATAAGAAAGCGTATTAGTATAAAAAAGCCATGCGATCAAGATCGACCGCATGGCTTTTTTATATCATTGATATTTAGTCTAACTTTATGCTGAAAATTAACTCGAATTATATTTCGCCGTCAGGCGTTAAATCATAAACTCGCATATCACGGCCGCAAAAAGCTTTATTCCATTGATTATATCATTGTTTTCGACGTTGAATCCCGGATGGTGCAGCGGGAAGTTATCGCCCGATTCTTTCCCCGTCCCGAAAAAAACGAATGCGCCTGGAACTTTTTCCGCGTAATAAGCGAAATCCTCGGCGCCCATGGATTTAGTCGCGGGATCGATAATATTATTTTTTCCGAATATTTTAACCGCCGCTTTTTTATAAATTGCCGAAGCGGCAATATCGTTAACCGTTACGGGGTATCCATATATCCATTCTATATTATATTTCACCCCGAATTCCTCGCATTTCAGTTTTATCACTTGTTCCAGTCTTTTGGGCAGATATTCGCGAAGCTCCGGATCGAGGCTTCGGATGGTTCCAGCCAGGTTTAATCTGGCCGGAAGAATATTTCGAGCGGACCCGGCGCTTATCGTGCAGAAGCTTATTACTCCGGCCGCGAGAGGGCTGATGTTTCGCGATATGATCTTTTGAGCCGATACGATAAGTTCGGAGGCGAGAAGAAGAAGGTCATTAGATTCGTCAGGTTTCGCCGCATGCCCTCCGCGCCCCGAAAATTCTATTTCGAATTCGTCCACGGCCGCCATTATGCCGCCGTCGCAAAAACCGGCCGTACCCGATAAAAGGCCCGGCATTACGTGCAGCCCGAATATATATTTGACGTCCGTTAAAACGCCTTTTTTAATGAGCGGCAGCGCGCCGCCGGGAGCCTCTTCCTCGGAGGCCTGAAATATAAAACGAATGGCTCCGGCATTGATATGTTTTTTAACGGTTTCATAATTTATGGTCACCGCGCACAACGCTCCGAAAAGCATCGCTGTGTGGGCGTCGTGGCCGCAGGCGTGCATCACGCCTTTATTTAGCGAACTAAACGCGGCGCCGGTTTCCTCTTCTATAGGAAGCGCGTCCATGTCGGAGCGTATCGCGATGATCCCGTCCTGCGCGATTTCCTTTTTAAATTTTACGTCGACCCAGAATCCGTATGTGTCCTCAAACGTTATAATATCAACATATTCTTTTTTTATAATATTCGAAATGATGAATTCACGCGTTTTTTCTTCTTTCTGAGAAAGTTCGGGATGAGCGTGGATGTGCTCGCGAAATTTTAAAAAAATTCCGGCATTTTCGTCTATGTAAGCTTTCAAAATTTCAAGGGCATTATTTTTCAAATCGAGTTATTCCTTTTAATTATATTATTTCGAGTCGGATTTTAGCTTGTTGGGTTTCGTGGGCGCATCGGTATACGCCCTTACGATTTCGATTATAGCCTTGTTATATTTTTTATACGCTTCTTCGATGGCTCTTCTTCCCTTAAGGCTTTTATACTTGGTGTCGCTGCCGGCTTCCAGGAGCAATTTTACGCAGTCGTAGTTTTTCGCGAATATCGCGTAAAAAAGCGGCGGTTCGTCATAACTGTTCTTTGCCCAGCTGTCGGCGCCCTTTTTAAGAAGAAATTTGACCGCTTCGGCTTTTCCGGCTCTGGCGGCAAAATGAAGCGGAGTTTCTCCCTTGGAATTTTTGTTGTTTATCTTTGCTCCGCCGTCCAGGGCTTTTTTGATTCTAGTAACGTCGCCATCCCTGGCGGCCGCGAAAAGGTCGTTGGGAGCGTCGACTATGCTTGGGGAAAGATTGATGAACGCGCATGAAAGGCCGGCGTCGTCGCCGCTGACCTTCAATTTACATTCTCCGGCCGTCTTCGGTATTTCAAAGCTCAACGATATAATAGCCGAAGAGTTTTTTCCAAGACTGGATTGATCTTCCTTTTGTGAAAGTTCCTTTCCTTTGTCGTCCACGATCTTTACCTGAGGTATCTTGCCCGATAAAAACTCGCTTTTATTCATTACATTGATTTTTACGTAATAAAAATCCGCTTTGGCTTCTTTTTTTCTTTCCGAATTTATAACCGTATACGAATAATCTCCCGTCGCCGCGGTTTCATTTACCTCATAGGTAGAAGGTTCCTCCGCCGCCGGCGCGGACGCGCCCGTCGGATTAAAAAGAAAAACGGCTATGAATATAAACAGTAAGCATATCTTTTTCATTTATTTTTTCCTCCTTGAAAAACAAAAAAAATCTTTTACGCGCTGCCCGGCGCTTGATTTTACCGTGATCGCGCCATGGGGGCACATTTCCTGACAGCAGAAGCATCTGATGCATTTTTTCAGATCGAAATCGAGATTTTTTGGCCCGGTCTCGGTTATCGCCTTCGCCGGGCACAGGTCTTTACAGATCATGCAGAATTTGCAGGCATTCTTGTGATAGTCCGGCGCCGGGGTGAAAAAAGATTTCAGAAACCTTTTAAGGAACCCGAACATAGGCCAGTCCGCGTCCATTATATGTGGCAGTTTAAAGTTTTCAACATTGAAATTTGCGGCCGGGTCTCCGATAACTTCTATGTCCGAAAGAATGGCTCCGGCAAGTCCCATGTTTATGGCCGCGCGTCCGGTAAAATAGTTTTTCGAATCGACATTTAAAAGCGAAGCCGCTACCGCGTCTATCGCCACGCAGTTCTTTCCGCCCAGAAGAATGTTCAATTCGCGCACGTCGCCGTTGGACGGGCCGTTGCCCTCCATTCCGTAAATTCCATCAAGTATCGTGAAGGCCGGGGCGATAGCCAGGTTTAGTTCTACGAGCATTCTCGCGAAAAAGTCGGCGTCGCTTCCGGCTTTAAAGTGCCATTGCGGCTTTAAAAGGCCTACGACGGACCCGAACATATTTTTAACGCTCATCGTAAGAAGCATCTGCGCGTGGGATTTCAATTTAGCCAGATTGACTATTTTATCGGCCTCCAAAATTTCCTTCGCGACCTCGAAACGCTTAAATATTCTGTTTTCTGAATTTACTTTTAGTTCGGCGCTCGTTTCGAACGATACGAGCTTCGCGCCCAATTCTTTCGCTACGGCCGCTATGCCGCATTTATTGGCGACGGATATCGCGTTTCCAATGCCGGGGCTGTCGCCTATCGTAAGAGAGCATCCTATGTCTTTTAGTATCGAGCCCGCCGCGAAAACGATTTCGGGGTGGGTAGTGACGTGCCGGCTGTAATCCCGTCCCAGGAGAAGATTCGGCTTTAATAAAACCCTGTCTCCGCTTTTAAACATGCCGGAGGCGCCGCCGAAAGCATCGAAGATCGCGGCGATTTTTTCGCGCAAAATATTTCTGTCGTAATTTTTAACTTTGAATAAAGCTACTTTTTCCAGGGTGCCCGTCCTTCCGGTTAAAACAAGCCTTGCTTTAAAAAATTATGCCGTTATTTCGAAGCTTCCACGAAATTCAACCGCAGGTTCGTTATGAGCCCCTGGATCTCGTTGCTTTCCTGAGCCGTAATGTGACTTTTAAGATGTTCGTATATCGCCGCTATGCAGTCTATCGAAAATCTTGCCTGAGCCATATCGACCTTCGTTTCAGACGATTTTGAATCCGCCGCTATTTTCCCGAGGTTTATCCATGCTTTTTGCGCCATCATCATGATAAAGGACGTGGCGAGGGTATAAGACGTCATGTGCGCCATCATTTCTTCCGGATCCTGCTGAGGTTTTTGCTGCTGGTTTTCAGCCGTTGCTTTTTCATTTTCCGACATTTTACATTACACCTCTTATGATTTTTTTATTAGTAAAGGCGGAAAACGGGATTATGCTGTCCGCCGTTTTCCGCCCTTGTTAATTTATTGTTTTTTGACCGCGTACCTTTTATTTATTATTTGATTTTAGCGGGTTTTTTAGCGCCCTTGGCGTCCGTTTTAACGGGTTCTGCGGGAGGAGCCGGCATTGTAGGATCAGCGGGTGTCATAGCGTCGGCCGGAGCGGGCATTGTGTCGGGAGCCGGAGGCATGGCGTTAGCATCCGGAGCCTGAGCGGGAGCTGCGGGAGCTTCGGCTTTAGCCTTTTTGTCTTTTTTTGAATCTTTGGCTTTTTTAGGCTCTTCTTTCTTAGGTTCGGCGGGAGCCGGAGCGGGAGCTTCAGGCGCTGGCGCCGGTTCGACGGCTACAGGAGCCGGAGCCGCTTCAACGGGAGCAGGGGCTGGCGCGTTTGTTGAAACGTCGCTGGTTTTGCTTTCAGCGGCTTTTTCAGTTTTAGGTTTTGCAGCGCTTTTATTGTGTCTGGCTCTTCTCTTGTGTTTTTTAACGGCCTTTTTTTCTACGGCGATAGTCTTGATTTCTTTTACTTCGATAGCTTCCTTTATTACATAAGCGTTTTCCGCTACAGCCTGAGTGATGACGGCGTTGACGTTTTCAAGACGGTCGAAGTTGGCTTTTTCGAATATTTCAGGATACTTTGTCATGAATTCGGCGACCTGGCGTTCGAAATCCATCTGATCGGCGTCCTGCGCCCATTTGCCGAGCGAGCTGAAGTGGGTATTTATCTTGCTGTGATCGCGTGAGAAGCATGGGTTCGAGTGGCTGAAATAAGGCTTGGTTTTTATGTCAGAGATCTGAGCCATCATGAAATCGAGGAAAAGGTCGTCCGACGCGTTTTCCCATATAGCCTGAGCTATTTTGATTCTTGATTTTAAAAGCTGCGCGAGGTTGCAATCGCAGTCGAGGATGGCGAGTTTTCTTTCATAGCTTGCCACGAGCGTGTCGAGCTGGGCTTTTAATATGTCGCGATTGTCGAAATTAAGGTTTCTGAATATCGTTTCAGGGAATTTAAGCTGGCTCATCGAAGCGTCTCCGCCTGCTATCGAGAAATCAGGCATGAATATGCCGGGGGAGAATATTATTGGAATTACTACGATCATAAAGAGGATCGCGACGAGCGAGCGTGGGATATTGATGGGCAGGATCTTCGTGATCTCGGAGATTTTCGATTTAGCTATTCCCGCGTAATCGAGTTCCGGCTCGTTTCCAGTAACTACGAGGATCTTGGTTTTGTAAACGGGATGCTCGGTTTCAACGACGTTTTTAGTCGATATAACTTTCACCCTGTTTTCGGGCGTTACCGAACCTGTGATATTTTGTTCTAAAGTACTCTTTTTTGGGGTTGTAGGGTTGTTCTGCATGTTATCCACTCCTTTTAAAATAGTGTTTTAGCCGTACATCCTTGTGGATAAAATCCTTAAATATATAAAGTGCTTAATTAATAGGGTTTGATTTTAACAAAAAAAAATTCAAATGTCAAATTCTCCGGATAAAGCAAATACCGTCCCATTTCAATATGAATGAGGCGGTATCATCATGATCTTGATTTTCTTCCTTGAAAACTAAAAAGTGCGCTACATTTTTGATTATAGCACTTAATTTTCACTTTTGACAAGATATATTTCACTTATTTTTGAAGTCCGGCCATTCGAGATGTTTCCAGCGGGAAATACCGGCGTTTTTTCTTTTTTTATGCCTGCCGTATTTAAAAATGCGGCTATTTTTTCATTATCCGCGTTTCGCTTTTCCGCTACGGTCTGCGGCCGGTGTTATTTAATTCCGTCGATTTTAATCTCGCCAAGGCATGCGTTTTTTCCGTCTGAATAGAGCATGATAAGTTTTCCGGGTTCGTAAGCTTCGCAATTTTTGGTCGCGTCGTCTAAAAAGTTTAATTTATCTACGGCGAAACTTTTAAGTTCGAATTTTTTATTCTTTTCGGAAATGACGTCTATCGAAGAGCCCGCTTTTTTTTCAACGTAGAAATAATAGTTTCCGGCCGTATCCGCGTCGAGGGCTACGACCGCCTGCGCGTCTTTCCAGACGTTCATCGAAGCGATCTCGTCGCTTCCGCCCACGGGCGTTATCACCGCTTCGAAAATTCCCTTGCGTTCTTCGAGCATAACGATCTTGCGGTTTGAATAAATTAAAGAATCGGCTTCGCAGATAAACTCGGAGCCGGCCTTATCGGGTTCTTCCCTTATAAGCGTATGTTTAATATCTCTTATATAGGCGTTGTGAAGGCCCTTGTCATATATAAGAAAGAAGCTTCCCGGCATTTTCCATGCTCTCTGGACGATCGCGCCTTCCTTGGCGCTCATCATATAAAAATTATCGATATTACCTGAAAGATCAGCCAATCTTAGCGTCGCGGTCGATTGCTCGAGAAGGTATATTAAGTTATTCTTATCCATCATTATATCGATGAAAAATCTTGCGTCGAATTTATTATCTTTTGCGTGTTTTAATTTTATTACTCCGGCCGGAGTTCCGTCGATCGAAAATTTTGCTATAAGCGGTTCGTAGCGGTTAATGGCATAAATAAACCCGTCTTTTACGGTGAAACTCTGTGGCATGAATTTTATTTTATCTTTTCCGACCGTAAGTTCTCCGCCTTCGTTTTCCTTGATCTCGACGCTCGTCAATTTTTTTACGTCGAGTTTTTTTGCGTCTTCGGCGTAAGCGCATATTAAGCCCTGGTCAAATATTCGAGCGTTAACTATAAAACAAATTATAAAAACTAAAGCCGCGAGTTTTGTTTTGAAGTTAAACATATATTTTTCTTCCTTTCAAAATTTTTAGGGACGGAAACAAAGTTCCATCCCTATTTTATAATATAGTTTATGATAATTCAACCTTTAATTTAAAAGTCATGTTTTTTTGCTCGAAGAGCGTTGATTCAACTAATCATTACAGGTTTTAATCTTAAGAAATAAGATTTTAAAGGTATCTCAAAGTTATTTTTCCGGGTACTTTATAAGTTTCTTTTTCATTAGCGCAGCAGATATCGACGTGATTGCCTTTTATCGCGCCGCCTACGTCGCACGCTAAAAATTTGACGCCGGGGTATTCGTCTATCGTAAAATAAGTGCCTGTCTTGATAACGCGTGGGTCGGTAGCGCAGCTGACATAACTTCCGGGCTTATAATCCTGAAGCGTTCTGAGTTTATTGCCGCGGCAATCATTCGCCCCGCCTTCCATGGCGGCTTCAGCTTTTGATTTATATCCGCCGGCCGGTGGCGGGAAATATCCGGTGGCCTGGACGTTCGATATCACTTTTCCGGCGCCTTTGGGAGTATCGCCTGAAGCCGCCGTTGTTGCGGTCTTTTCCGCCGATGTAACTCTTATCTTTTTTTTATTTACCCATTCTGTTTTTCCGTCGTCTTTTTTTACCTGGTATTTTCCCCCGCACTGGTTGAGCACGGTTACTTTTTCACCGGTTGAAAGTTGTCCCGTGGTTTTTTCGCAAGTTGCGGTTGCGTTACTTGAAGCGGTTTCATTGGAAGTAGCGCTAGAGCAGGTTGAATTTTCATCGCCTATTCCGAAAAGCGCGAGTAAACTTTTAAAGAAGCTTCCAAAAATAGAGTCCTGGCCGCAGACTTTTTGGCCTATCTGTTTAACATTCGAAACCAGGTCTTTAAAAAAGTCGCCGATCTTTGAAAAGATCGATTCACAGGAGGAGCCTAATTTCTGACAGCTTTCTTCTATGTTGGCAAATGATGCGCCGGTATCGCTAGAAACGCAACCCTGTCCAAGATTACTCGAAACGGATTCGATGCCGCCCGAAAAAACGTTTGTTATTGAAAACGTATTGAATAAGAAAATAAATACGATCATAAGGGCTGTTTTCCTGATAAAAAACGAATTCATAGTTACCACCCTCTTTTATAGTTATAATATTTATTATTCATTTCGAGTTAACGGCCAACCGAAGAAGTATTGGCAAAAGACAATATAAAACTCGAACTGTTTATATTATACTATAAGCAGCCCGGAAATTGTTTCAAATTTTTCAAAAAGGGGTTAACCCGGAAAATACATTAGAAAAAAATAAATAGGCATAAAAATTGTGACACAAATCTTCGTGTAAATGAAGTGGAAATTCAGTTTATCAAGCTCAAAGAATTTTTCGAGTCGATTCCTGCTTTCAAGACCGGTTCTAACAACCATATGCTTCCAATGCGGAATTGCGGACGATATTAAAAAAGATGGAGATTAAATGCAGGAAAGGAATAGCATGACAAAATAAATTAAAAACACCCGTAAACACTGTTTCATGAGTATAATTATCGTGATTGACTAAAATAGAATAATATGCTACCGTATTATGTCAAAATTCCAAAATTGTGTAACAAGTTATTAAATGAATCACCAGCTAAGGT